>JAGQYJ010000282.1 GCA_020436145.1 Cyclobacteriaceae bacterium
AATGGCGCTTCAGATTCTACTTTAAATGCCATCTTGACCGCCAGAGAACAAGCCAGCGACTATACAACTAATTCTACTGGTTTAAAAGAGAATTCACTTAGAGTGTATTGCTCTGAGCAAGCTCATTCGTCCATCGATAAAGCTATGGCCATTGCCGGATTGGGGAAAGATAATCTAGTTAAGATCAAGGTAAATCAAGATTTCTCCATGGAAATTAAAGATCTTGAAAGCCAAATTGTTCGTGACATCGAAAATGGGCTACATCCTTTAATGGTTATAGCAGCCATTGGTACCACAGGTAGTACAGCTATAGATCCCCTTGAAGCTATTGGGAAGTTAGCTCAAAAATATAACTTATGGCTTCATGTAGACGCTGCTTTGGCAGGAACTGCACTTTTGTTGCCTGAAATGCGATGGATAGCCGAAGGGCTGGAATATGCAGACTCTTACGTATTTAATCCTCATAAATGGATGTTTACAAACTTTGATGCATCTGTCTAT
>JAGQYJ010000027.1:0-4460 GCA_020436145.1 Cyclobacteriaceae bacterium
CCACGGTATTGTTTGGCCAGATGGGCATATTTCTAATTTGGATAACCTTGCTAATTTGCTAAAGGCAGGTACGGAAGCTGTTAGAGAGGTAGATCCCAGCACAACAATTATGATGCATCTGGCTCTAGGTGGACAAAATGAAGAGACTATCTTTTGGCTTGATAATATGATAGCACGTGGAGTGGAATTTGACATCATAGGACTCTCCTACTATCCAATTTGGCATTGTACATTGGACGACCTAAACAACAATATGCTAGACATTATTGACAAATATCAAAAGGACGTTAATGTTGTAGAATACAGCGCCTTTAAAAAAGCAGTAAATGATGTAGTGTTTAACCTTCCTAACAACAGAGGAAATGGTACTTGTATTTGGGAGCCATTAAACACCTGGAGCAGAGTATTTGATGAAAATGGTCAACCTCTAAAGAAATTGTATTACTATGATGAAATACACAAAACATTTTTGGAGTAATAAAAGCTAGGCTAACGAAAGCAATAGCACATTAAAACACACTATAGCCAAACTGTTTAGGGCAAGTAGCCTCTATTCATGCTCTGAATGTGAGAGCGGCCTTTCGGCCTAAGTTTGAGCGACTCGCTTTGAGAGCAATTAGGGACCAACAGGTCCAAACTCTTTTCTATAAAAAGCTCAATAATTTCCAGAAATGAATTGGGGTTTCTCGTACATTAGATTGAAATAATTGATACAACCCATTATGATGACTTCTTCTACTTTAAGAACCGCAATAATAATAGTACTGAGTGCCATTAGCTGTCAATCAAATAAAGAATATAAGTCTGATTATCAAAATGAAGATGCAGCTGCAATAGCACTGGCTTATCCTGTTGCAAACATTAGTGTGGATGGAAATGTTGAAGATTGGCCTGATGATTTAATTCGATATCCTATCGCTTCTATCCTGGAAAACAAAATTGAGACCCCCGATGATTTGAATGCAGCGTTTCAAGTTGGGTACTCCGAACAGGATAATTCCATTTACTTATTGGTAGAAGTTAGAGATGACATACATATAGTCAATTCCCAAACAGAAGTTTTGACTAGTGATCAGGACCAATGCTTACTGTATTTAGACAAACAACATCACCCCAATGGGTCCGGGGTTAATGTATTTAGTTTCAATGAGCTTTACAAAGAAATTGATGACGCCAGCTCAAGCTGGGATCCTTCCGTAAAAAACACAGATTGGAAGGACGTAACAGTTGTCTCAAAAAGAAATGGAAGTGAGACCATCTATGAAATTCAAATTGTATTCGAAAATGGCATTTCTGCCGGAAAAGCAATTGGTCTGGATTTTATGATTTACGACAATGATATTCCTGAACAAGAAGATGAAATAACCCGGATTTCATGGCGTAATACGGAGGGAAAAACCAATGCACCATTTAGATTAGGCCATGTACTACTCGTGAAAAAAGGCACGAAGACAGGAGTTATAGAAGGGAATCTTAAATGGAAAAAGGACTCCCTGGGTTATCCCATTAATAAAATAAGAATTTCTTCCAAAGTGGACCCTACATTTTGGGTTAGAGAGGCAGTAGATACTACTGGTTATTATGCCACTAAATTACCTGAAGGTACTTACGAAATTGCTCCGGAATGGGGTATTTATAACGGAGGAGATATTCAGTATAAAGTCAATAAAAAAAGTATCCGGGTAGAAGTAAAACCCAATCAAATGGTTAAAGCACCTGATTTGGAAATAGAAATTATGGACCCGTTAGATATTCTGCCGCAGAAAGGAATACTTATTCAAAACCCAAAAGACAAGTATCAGCAGATCGATCAATTTGTTAAGACCTATATGGAGTTCTACGAAATTCCTGGTGTCTCAATGGCAATTATCGAAAATGGAAAAGTTAGCTATCACCACACCTATGGTGTCAAGAATGCCTATTCTAAAGAGAAAGTAGATTCTGAAACAATATTTCAGGCTGCTTCCATTACCAAACCTGTATTTGCATTTTCAGTTCTTAGTTTAGCTGAAAAAGGCATCATTGATTTGGACAAGCCGTTGTACCAATACTTGCCTTTTGAAGAAATAGCCTACGATGATCGTTATAAGTTGATAACCGCACGACATGTGCTCAGCCACAAAACAGGCTTTCCTAATTGGAGAAATGGCAGGATGACTATTGATTTTGAACCTGGGACTCAATTTCAATACTCAGGTGAAGGTTTTGAATACCTTAAAAGAGTTGTTGCTCATATTACACAGAAAGACATTTTAGAGGTTTTGGATGAAGAAGTTTTAACGCCTCTAAATTTAAAAAATTTCTATTTTGTTAAAAGCGACCATCTTTTCCAAGTTGTAGCAAATGGTCATGATGATAATTATCCTAATAAGATTTCATTACCGGATAAACCAGGGATGGCCTGGAGTATGCATACAGAAGCTAAATCCTTTGCAAACTTTGCTATTGCTTTACTGGATAGAAAAGGGTTGAATCCGGAAACCTATCAGGATATGTTCTTTAAGCACACTGTAACAAACAAATATGATGATTCGAATCTTGAAGGCTGGAAAAGTTATTTTGGGTTAGGAATACAAATAGAACAAACCCCTTTGGGACCAGCCTTTGGTCATGGAGGAAACAATGGCGATTTTAAATGTGAATTTAAGGTGTATCAAGATCTAAAAATGGGGTTCATCATTTTTACAAACAGCAATACTGGTGACCAACTTGCAACGTGGGCATTAGAACAATTTTTAATAACCGGGAAGATAAAATAAAGGCTTTTTGCAAAGCATAAAAATAAGGTTGAGCGTATCAATAAAAACCTCCAGACCAACCACCTCCTCTTATATTAGGGTCAAGCCTGAGTAAGGAATAAGTAATAATGAATAGAAAAGATATTTTTTTGCTAATTGGACAAAAAGGAAGTGGAAAATCCTTTATAGGAGCAATTTTTGACAAAGCATTTGGAATAAGATTTATTAGGGTTGAAGATTGGGCAAAAAAAATTAAGAAGGAAAGAGCGGTTGACAACGAGGCTTATCTTGAACAAGTTTTTGAAGAAATTGAAAAAGGTATAAGAAAATGTTTGAATGAGACTGATAAAATTGTTTTTGAATCAACAGGTCTTACAGAACATTTTGATCAAATGCTCCTGAGTTTGAAAAAAGATTTTGCAGTGACTACAATTGGTATTAATGCAGATAGTGATATATGTCTTGATAGGGTTAAATCCAGGGATCAGACCATTCACATTAATGTTTCTGACAGTCAGGTAAACATGATAAATGAGAAAGTTAGAAATAAAAATTTTCAGCACAATTTCACCATTTACAATAACAATAAATCCGAAATCGAATTAATTAAAGAACTCAAGAATATTTTGAAATTAACCCGGAGCAAGGCAAAAAGAGAGAGATAGGGAAAATTGTTATCTAACCTTATACCAATAACTTTAAGACCCAATGGGAAAACATAGATGTCTGAATCTGCAATTCTAATTAAAAGCCTGCCTTCAATTAATCTGGTTGATATTTCTATAGTAATAGTTGGTATCATTATTGGGAACATTGTTTTCAATAATTTTGAAAAACATCTTCCCATATACAGAAGAATACTTAAGCTTTTTATTGTACTTCTCGTGCTGATCACGGTAGGCGTATTTTTGGGAAGAATCTTTTTCTACGGTTTGTTGCTTTTAACCACCATTGGTCAGATTATTTTACATACATGGTATTTTCCTAAACATGGAATTAATGGATTGACAGCTGAGCCTTACGAAGAATATTTAGATTTAATTGAGAAAATGAAAAATAAAAAAAAAGGTAATCGCACCCGTCCACAATAACCAAGACTTAGCTCAGTATTGTTTACATAAATTACCCCAAGCTATACTTTACATTTTCACGACATGTTAATAGCAAATTAATTCCAACCAACAATCCCTGGCTATCGACCTGATATAACTTTCTCAAAAAACTTCGTAATTTTTCAGAAACAATTTTATAGCTCTCGTATAGTTGGCGGTCAATATAAAGCACATGAAAGATTCATCGAGTACATAAAGCATCCATACATTACAAAAATGAAACATCCTATTAATGCGATAACATTAGCCTATATTTTAGTTTTTGTCACTCACCTTAGCTTTGGTCAGGAAACCGCAAAATGCGACCAAAGCATTTTTAAAGATACATTGCTGGACAAGCTAACAGGGCAATGGGTAGCCTCGGGCACAGTTGGTTCGGACAAAGTAGTTTACAATTTTTTCGTTCAATGGGTTTTAAATCATCAGTTTTTAGAAATGGATTTTGCCGACACGGCAGCTACACCAGAATATACAGCAAAAGTTTTTGTAGGTTACGATTGCAAAAAAGACAAATACATTGTCCATTGGATTGACAATTTTGGTGGAGCATTTTCTGAAACATTGGGCTATGGAACAAGAAATATCCAATCTATTGAGATGCTCTTTGAAT
>JAGQYJ010000027.1:4556-7733 GCA_020436145.1 Cyclobacteriaceae bacterium
TCAGCAAATCATGCTTGAAACCGAACGCTTACTCATAAGGCAAATAACCCTTGAGGATAAATACGAACTATTTGACTATCGTTCCGATTCGGAGGCAAATAAATACCAGGGATGGATTCCAAAAACAATTGAAGAGGTAGAGGTATTTATCGGAAATACTGCTAAACAAATTAATGAGCCCCAAACATGGTTTCAATGTGCCATTATTGAAAAGACGACTCAAAATTTAATTGGTGACTTGGGCGTTCACTTCATAGGTAGTGAGAATAAACAAGCCGAAATTGGGTGTACATTACATAAGGATTTTCAAAATAAGGGCTATGCCACCGAAGCGCTAAAAAAAATGATTAATTATTTGTTCAGTGAGTTGAATAAACATCGAATTATAGCATCTATTGACCCCAAGAATATAAACTCTATCCGACTTGTGGAACGTATTGGATTTCGAAAAGAAGCGCATTTTATTGAAAGCCTGTGGATCAATGGACAATGGGTAGATGACCTGGTATATGCTTTGATTGAAAAAGACTGGGAAAGCAGGTACTCGCAATAATTTGCCTATGTATGCCTGAATCACTTTATGCGATATACTTTTTTATGCAAAAAAACGTAGTTATATAAAACCTTATTATGAAGCTATCCTCATTTATCTCTATCATCCTGTTACAGGTAGCTGCGTGTGGCAGCGGTGGCAATAACGAATCAACTCAATTGATGGATTTTCAAGAAACCACAGATGTGCCGGTAACAGCACAGTCAGCTCCCACCTATGCTAAATCCAACGATGAACCCGTTATTATTAAGAAGCTAATTAAAACAGGGAGCATTGATTTTCAGTCTGAAAATGTAGAAGAAGATTATCAGAAAATCAGTGCCATGCTGCCCAAATTCGGAGCATATTATGAGAGTGAAAATCAAAATAAATCTACCCAGCGAATTAATTATAATTTAACTATACGCGTGCCGTGGGATAAGTACGATACACTGTTATCCTCCATATCGAACATTGCTTTTCGTCTCGAAAACAAGCACTCCAACAGTGAAGATGTTACCGAAAGGTATTACGACCTTAAAACAAGAATAAAAAACAAAAAAGCGCTGGAAGCAAGGTATCTTGAACTTCTTAATAAGGCACAGTCAATAAAAGATATACTCGAAATTGAAAGAAATCTAAACCAGGTGCGAACTGAGATTGAAAGCCTGGAAGGCCAGTTCAATTATTTGAGCAAACAGATAAACTTCAGTACACTTCATGTATCCTTTTATGAAGAACTACCCTACACTTATGCTACTGTTCAACGTAAGGGGTTTGGAGCGCGCATTTTAAGTGCGCTTAACAATGGTTGGCAGGGCTTTCTTTCATTCCTGGTAGGGATAACCATGCTATGGCCCTTTATATTTATTGCCATTGCAGGGGTATATACGTTCCGCTGGATTAGAAGAAACCGAAAGAAAAATACCCAAATAAAATAGCCCTGAAGAAGATTTTAAGTTAAAACACTTTAATCTGCCACTGTACTACCCACATGCCTTTGCGGTCTACTTCCTCCGGTTTGTTGCCTGCAACAATATCAAAAACAGGGCGGTTTTGGTAGCCAAGTGTGAACTTGGTGTATTGGTTTATATAGTAGTTTACACCCCCTTCGTACAAGTTCATTGGTGTGCCTAATCGTTCATAGTCTGCATGCTGAACGGCCGCATATAGCTGGTACCTGCTTGTGGTGTGTGAAGAAGTTTTTCTTTCGGGGAGTGCATATCCCATTTTTACATATCCTACCCGGCCTGTTCCAATAGCAGGAAAGGCATTGCCCTTGCCATTAAAACTTGCCTCCTCTCCCAATGCCTGACCCGGGTTATTTGCCCCAATGTTTCGGATGTATCCATTACCAAAATCGTATATAAAATATGCAGCATACAACGTAATGGCGCTACAGTTGCGTTTACAAAGCGGCATATCCAGAAATAGGTCGGCAGCAAAATGCGTCATATCTGTGTAATTGGTCTCCCCTTCGGCATCTAAATAAGCCATAGCTTCCGGTTGGTGCATAAAACCCGCCCCCAGGTTTAAAATACGTTTGGTTCCCAAATATGTACCCCGATTAAACGGGCTGCCCGTATTTTCTGCATCAAGAAAATTGTAGCTTGCATAACCCGATGTTTGAAGCCTGGGATCACGGTCGGAGAAGTTTGTGTATCCTTCAGGGCTTAACTCCAAAGCACTGCTGCTCGTAACCGTAAAGGGTTTAACCACTGCAAAACGATAACTCCAGTGTGCCCAGGAACCAAACCCAAAGACGCCCATTTTACGAAGGATGTCATCACTAATATTCACGGTTGCCAGTGAAAACATAGGAATGTCAACTTCCAATGCATTGGCAGAGCTGGGCACCGTGCATCGAGCCAGGCCTGTCCAGCCTGATTTTCCTGCTCCCAGAGTTATGAAATCAGCTACTTTATAGCTGATATGGGCATCCAGCACACGTAAGCTTTTGGAGTAATTGGTCAGGTTATTAAAATTGTTCTCTCCCATTTGTATTTCAAAAGACCAACGGGAGGCAAGTTGCCCATATACGCCTAAGCGTACCCTTCTCAAGGAAAAGTCAAAAGATGTCGTCTGAGGCTCTCCTCCTATCATTGTGCCGGGATTCATTTCGGTATATCGGGCCCATACCTGGGCAGAAGCTTTAATGCCCACAAAAGAGCTTTTATCAGAAGTAAGATAGTATCTGAGTTTTTGAGGTTTTTCCTGATTTATTTCCTGGGAAAATAAATTAAAACTAAGAGATAAAAATAAACTAACAACTAATGTACGTTTCATCGTCATGGATTGTTTTTGAGTTTGTTGAATAAGACTGTTTGGTCAAGATGCTGTACATATGGAGTATAGTCAATCCCTTTTTTTAATATAAACTCTGTAATAAGCTCTTTTACATAATTCATCAAATTGGCCGCATTCCAGGGCTTTTCAATGTACCTGTCAATAGCTGCATTATTAATGGCATTGATGGTATCCTGATGTGTTGCCAGCCCAGTTAATAAAATCTTTTTAGTGGCCTCAAAGCGAGGGTCTTCATTCATCTCTATAAGAAAGTCAACCCCTGTTTTACCCGGCATGATATGATCAGAAATAATAAGCGCCACATAATCGCCTTCGCTATCAAGGTTCTCCATCAGCTC
>JAGQYJ010000027.1:7833-19349 GCA_020436145.1 Cyclobacteriaceae bacterium
GTTTTACCCGGCATGATATGATCAGAAATAATAAGCGCCACATAATCGCCTTCGCTATCAAGGTTCTCCATCAGCTCGCCAGCTTCATCGGCTGAATCGCACTCCTCAATCATAAATGCATCTTCCAGCGGAGCAAGGTCCTTGGCAATGGCCTCCAGCACCTCGCGTTGGTCTTCAATGAGTACTATGACAATTTTTTCCATATTCAGACTTTTTTAGGGAGTTGAACAATAAAACTTGTACGGCCTGGTTTGCTTGTTACGGCAACTTCACCCTGATAGCTTTCCACAATTTTTTTAAGGATAGATAACCCCAGACCCAGGCCAAATGAAAGTCCATCAACTTTAGTGGTGACATTGGGCTGAAAAATCCTGGGTAAAAGCTCCTTATCTATGCCGGGCCCGTTGTCAGCTATTTGCACCTTGTATACATTGTTCTCCAGCCAGGTCTTGATTTCGATTTCGGGTTGTGGCGTTTTAGCATGATTCAGGCTTTCGCAGGCATTTTTTAAAAGGTTTAACCACACCTGAACCAAGTCGCCAGGGTTGGCCAGCAACGTGCCTTCCACCTCTGCCACAATGTTCAACTTAATACCCACCAGCATATTTTTTGTAAGGGAAAGCGCTTCACGAATGGTCTCGTTGATATCAGTCTCTACCAAAGTTATTTTTTGGGTGTTGCCCAATTCTCGTACGGATTTAACCACATGAGCGGCCTGTGTAGAAGCTACGTTCATGTCATGCAAAGAGACTCCTGTATCGATCAAAAACTGAATGGGCTTAAACTCATGCATACCCGACTTCAACAGCTGGTTAATTTGCTCATCTTCCACATTCGCCTTGGCAAGTTGCTTGGCAACACGGGCAGGCAACTTGTATTTTTGTTCAATTTCCTTGCGTCTTTCACGAATAAAGGAACTGGAATGCCTTTGTCCTTTTTCAAGACTCCCTGTAAAGAAAGAAAACAGGTTGGGTTCTTTAAGCTCAAAATACTCTCTTAAACTATGTGCTAACAATTCGGTATTTCTATGCACTACTCCTATCGCATTATTTAACTCATGTGCAATGCCTGCTGCTAATTGACCTAACGTGGACATTTTTTCAGTTTCGGCCAGCTTTTTCATAGCCGCCTGGCGCTCAAGGCTCATTTGACCAGCCAATAGCTGGCGTAAGTAAATTTCATTTACTACCACAGGCAAAAAGTGCTGAGCAAAATCAGGGCTGGAAACTACCGCCTGCGAGCGGTCAATATAACCTAGTACGGTATCTTCCGCAGCAACCACCGTTGAATAACTCATATGCTCACTGCTGAAAAAACTATAAACCCCAACGAACATATCGTTGGTGCTGTTAAAAATTTCAAAAGGCTCTCCATGCTCATCTTCTATAAATCCTTTCAAAACTCCTTTACAGATTAAGTAGAGCCTGTCGTTATGTGAATTAGGTCGAAGAAGAACGTCCCCCTTTTTCAGATAAATACGTTTGGTATCATCATTGAAATACTTTGATTTCAACCAACCTACATCTCTGCTTTTCTGAAACCAGCTCTTATCCATTACACAAAATTTACAAATTTCAGTATGGTTAATAATAGGAATACAAGGCCCAGACCAATAAAACACATGGTCACTCCTAATCTAGCCATGTCTCCTGTTTCAATCTCACCTGTGGCATGAGCCAATGCATTGGGAGGAGTACTGATAGGAAGCGCCAGCCCTAATGAGGCTGAAAGAGCTACTCCCAGAATTATTACTTTGCTACCGCCCACGTCCTGAAGCGAAGGCATGGAAGTACCCAGGGCTGCTATCAGAGGTAACAACAGGTTAGCTGTGGCCGTATTCGACATAAAGTTGGCCATAAGGGCTGCCACAAATGAAGCCACCGCAATGACCAGGTAAGCTGATAGCTCACCAAATGGAATACTGTTAATAATATGGCTGGCAAGGCCTGTTTTATCCAGGGCTAGGCCCAGGGCAATACCTCCGGAAACAAGCCAAAGCACGTCCCAACTTATTTTCTTAATATCTTCTTTGGTAATGATGTTGAAACTTAGAAAAACGGCCACCGGTATCATAGCCACCACATAAGAGTTCATCCCATGGACAAAGTCAGTTAACCAAAGCAACACAGTTACGATAAATGTTATGTAAACAATTAAAGCCTTAGGTGTCTTCAGGAACTTTCCTTTAATCGAAAGGCTTATTTCCATATTTTTCATTGGGTAAAATGCCAGAATAAGCAGCCATGCAATAGTAAGAGCAACAATTACAAATGGAACGCCAAACGACATCCATTGGCCGAAACTTATATAGTCGCTACCATTCAAATATTTGAGAGCCAATGCATTGGGAGGTGTTCCAATGGGCGTACCAATTCCTCCAATATTAGCTGCCATAGGTATGCTCAAGGCAAAAGCAGTTCTTATTTTCCCGCCTTCCTCAAAGGAAGCCAGCACGGGTACCAGAAGAGAGAGCATCATGGCGGTAGTTGCCGTGTTGCTCATAAACATGGAGAATAGGGCTGTAATCAACATAAGGCCCATCATTACCCATTTGGGATTAGAACCAAATGGACTCAAAAGCACACGAGCCAGGTTTTGATCGAGCCTGTACTTGGTAGCAGCCATCGCCAAAAAGAACCCTCCTAAAAACAATAATATTATAGGAGATGCCATGGTAGCCATAATTTCCTTATAGGACATCAGAATACCAAACCCTTCGCCATCGCCTTTTAGCCACACCAACCCTTTGTCGGATAGCACCACCAGCTCCAGAACAATTATTAAAATGGAAGTTGCATAGATGGGAATCGGTTCGAGTATCCAAAACAAAGCTGCCATTACAAAAAGCGCAATAACTCTTTGCTCTGTTACAGTCAGATTTTCAAGAGGAATCCAACTGGTTGGCAGTAAAGCTATTGTAATAGGAAGCAATAAAATGGCAGCAATTTTTAAGAGTTTCCTGAGGTCAACTCCTGAGCCCATAGCAATAGGTATTTAAGTTACAACTAATGTTCAAATCGGTGCAAACATATACCAGTATTCAACCCATAATCATTGCCAAAATCATAGTGAAAACTGATTTTGCTCATAATTTTCCTTAGCTCATGAATTTTCCTTTGTCGGTGATTTACAACACATAACTTTCAAAAAATGAAGGATACAAATTTAAAATCACTTATGGAGGACCTCATCGGTCTCGGATTAACTAATGTAAAAGGCGTGCTTTGGAACCTGAATCGGGCCGAGCTGACCATGGAAGCCATTAAAAACGGTGAAGGAGTACTTACCAACACCGGGGCTTTAATGTGCGATACCGGAAAGTTTACCGGCCGTTCACCTAAAGACAGATTCATTGTAAGAGATGAAATTACCGAAGACAAAGTATGGTGGGGCGACATCAACATTCCTTTCGATGAAGAAAAATTCGACAGGCTATATAATAAAATGATAGCTGCGCTGGGTATGAAACGTTTATACGTTCGTGATGCTTTTGCAGGGGCAGACCCCAATTACCGAATTAAATTACGGGTAATTGATACACAGGCTTGGCACAACCTGTTTTGCTACAACATGTTTATCAGGCCTAAAAAAGAAGATCTGAAAGACTTTCATCCAGATTTTACCATTTTGGCAGTGCCTGAGTTTATGGCTGACCCGGAAATTGATGGAACCCGTCAATCCAATTTTGCCATTATCAACTTCAAACGCAGAATTATACTGGTGGGTGGAACAGGTTATACCGGTGAAACCAAAAAAGGTATTTTCAGTGTTCTCAACTTTCTACTACCTGACCAGGAAAATGTACTTCCTATGCATTGCAGTGCCAATATGGGTAATAATGGAGATACCGCCATTTTCTTTGGCCTTTCAGGTACCGGTAAAACCACCCTCTCTGCTGACCCTAACCGCAGGTTAATTGGTGACGATGAACACGGATGGACGGAAAATGGCATTTTTAACTTTGAAGGGGGTTGTTATGCTAAAGTAATTGATCTCACCAGGGAAAAAGAACCCGAAATTTGGGATGCCATTAAGTTTGGAGCTATTTTGGAAAACACCCGTTTTTACCCGGGCACCAATGTGGTTAATTATGAAGATGATTCTGTTACAGAAAACACCCGTGTTTCATATCCATTATACCACATTAACAATGCTGCACAACCAAGCCAGGGAGATATTCCAAAGAATATCTTTTTCCTAACTTGTGATGCCTACGGTGTACTCCCTCCTATTTCCAAACTGGAAGTTAGCCAGGCAATGTATCATTTTATTTCAGGTTATACAGCTAAAGTAGCCGGCACTGAAGCAGGTATCACCGAGCCTGTAGCTGCCTTTTCCGCATGCTTTGGAGCTCCGTTTATGCCATTGCACCCTACAAAATACGCAGAGCTGTTAGGAGAAAAAATGCTGCAACACAATGTAAATATCTGGTTAGTTAATACAGGATGGACAGGCGGAGCCTATGGTGTTGGTAACCGTATCAAACTAAAGTATACACGAGCTATGATAACTGCAGCACTGGAAGGCATGCTTGAAAATGCACCGGTTGAAGTGCACCCTGTATTTGGACTTAAAATGGTAACGGAAGTACCTGGCGTACCTGACGAGATATTGAATCCCAGAGAAGCGTGGGAGAATAAGGAAGCATATGATGCTCAGGCTGATAAACTTGCCCGAATGTTTATTAAAAACTTTGATAAATATGAAGAGCACGCCAATGAGGCTATAATGAGTGGTTCACCAAGAACATTGGATTTAGCCTAATCTTAGAGTTTTAGTTCATGATGTGATGGGAGGCCTTTGGCCTCCCTTTTTTTTATTTTAACTGGTAAATACAAGGTATTTGGGTGGTATAAAAAAAATTAATGGTTTACATTTCAGTGCAAATTGCTTTATCAGAATTATTTCTTTTTATGAAACTGAAATCATTATATACCCTTCAACTACTACTTCTATCTGCTTATATCCAAGCACAGGAAATTGGCTCGATTGAAATCGGAAAGAGATATGCTATAAGATCAGAAACGCTCAATGAAGAAAGATTTTATGACATTTATCTTCCTGCAAGCTACAACTCCCGAATCAACGCCACTTACCCTGTGCTCTACATTATGGATGGCGATTATAATTTTTGGTATATAGCGGGCATGATTGAACAAATGGCCAGTGTTGGAAACAAAATACCTGAAATGATCGTGGTTGGCATTGCTGACAATGGACACGAGAATTACATCAACAACTGTACCCCCTATAACAAACAAAAAAGCCCAAACGGGCAATCGGAGAAATTTCTCAAATTCATTGCCACAGAACTAAGACCTCAAATTGAAAGAATGTATAGAACTGCTGATTTTGATATTTTAGCTGGTCATTCACTTGGAGGCTATTTTGTTATAAACGCTTTGTTGTCCGAGCCAAAATCATTTAATGCCTATATTGCCATTAGCCCAAGTTTGTGGAAAAATGATTATGAAGCAGAAACCCAGGTAGAAGAATTCTTTAAAAAGAACGAAAACTTAAATCGATACCTATATATGTCGCTTGGTAACGAGAAGGGAATGGGAGTTTATGGATTTCACAACCAAATGGACATCAACACATTTGCTGATGAATATTACAAAAACGCTCCTTTGTGCCTGCACTACGCTTTTAAACAGTATCCAAATGAAAACCATAATTCAGTTGGCCTGATTACCATAAATGATGGCTTGAAATTTATTTTTGAAGGGTATGATGTGGGCGAAGATGAGTTAAGTAGTATGCAAACATTTAAAGCATATGAAGAGCGTATAGCTAAGTTCGTAGTTATGTTAGGTCCTAATTTCAGACTACCTGAAAACCAGTTAACAGCAATGGTTAACAAATTTTGCGATTCAAATGAGATTGCTATCCTGCAAGAAGCAATAAAGGAAAGGTACCCAGCATCGCTTGGAGATTATTATAATGCCCTGGCTAACATTTATATGAGAAACAAGAAGTATGATGATGCGATAAAAACTGCTGAACAGAACTACAACTTAAACCCAAAAACACCAGAATACATTACTACACTTGCAGATGTTTATTTAGCTGGAAAGGAAAGTGATAAGGCAAAGGCAATGTACAGAAAAGCATTAGATATGGCCTATGAAATTGGAGCAAGGCAGTGGTATATCAACCAATTAAAGGCTAATGTAAGCAATGTAAAGTAAGAATTATACTTCAACGGCAAGCAATAACATATCATCCAACTGTTCCCGGGTACCTATCCAGTTAACCATTATTTCATCAAAGCCATGCCCAAAATCGTCTATGTTTTGCTTTTCCTCCAGTAGTTCAACTAATCGTTTCGCTAGGAACTTCTTGCCTTCGTTTCCACCAAACTGGTCAATTACGCCATCTGTATAAAGAACAACGGCATCTCCCTTGCTAACCTTAAACGTTTCAGTAACAAACTCCGGCTCTTTAGCCTGGTCCCCCCCAATAGAAAACCTATCTCCCTTCACTAGTTCTACCTTGCCTTGTTGCTTTATAAGCATAGGGCGCTTTGCTCCTGAAAATTTAATCTCCCCTATCACTTTATCCCAAACACAAACGGCCACATCCATTCCATCCTTAAGGGTGTTATTGAGTTTTGACTGCCCCAACCCTTCCTTTACTTTTTCATTAAGCCGCATCAATACCTTGTCCGGCTGACAAATTCGTTCCTCTGAAATAATCTGCCGCAACAGTCCGGTACCCAACACACTTAAGAATGCACCTGGTACACCATGGCCTGTTCCATCAGCAAGTACAAGTATGGTTTTATTCCCTACGTTGTCAACCCAATAAAAATCTCCACTCACAATTTTGCTGGGCCTGTAAAACAGGTACGCCTTTTCAAATAAAGAAGTGAGCGTGTGATATCCTGGAAGTATAGCTTCCTGAATACCTCGGGCGTATTCAACACTATCCATTATTTCCTTGTTTTGCTTTTGGATAGTATTATTTTTTTGTTGTAGTATAAGGTTAGCTTTGGCTTTAAACTGATACCTGTAAAACACCAAAGAAAGCAGAAGTAAAACCACCAAAGCCACACCAGTAGCACTATAAAACTTCAATTCATCCACTTCCGCCTGGGCACTAAGTACTGAAATTTCCTGCTCTCTGTTCTTGATCTGGTAGCTGGTTTCTATAGAGGAGAGTTTCTGAGCAGATTCTTCTCTAAACAATGAATCCTGAAGAATAGCATATTTATGACCATACAAAAGTGCTTCTTTAAAATCGCCTTGTTTTTCAAAAGCTTCTTCCAGGCTTTTGTAGCAGTCGCGTTCAATAACCTTAGCTCCTATTTTGGTTGATAATTTAAGCGCTGCCAAAAAATCACCCTTAGATGCATCGTACAGACCCTTGCCAAGCCTTGCCTCACCAATTTTCTGGTGATAATAGGCAAGTACATAATCACTGTCCTTCATTTTTTCAAAATAGGCCAACGATTGTTCCAGGTAAAACAGGGCCGAATCCAATTGGTTGTCTTTAAGGAATATTTCACCCATTGAACCAATCGTATAAGCCATGGAAACCGAGTCGGAAAGTGCTTTATCAATGGTCATTGCCTCCTTTAAATACACATAAGCTGAATCGTATCTGCGCATTTGACCATAGGTAATAGCCATGTTGTTTAAAGTGATGGATAACAATGAGCTATCACCAAGTTTCCTCTTTAAGTCAAGAGATTGCCTATAGTATTTTATCGCAAGGTATTCCTGCTTCAGATCTCCGTAATTATTGGCTATGTTATTCAATAGCCTGCTTTCAACATACAAATCAGGGCTTTTTCGCTCCATCGAAATCTTTACAGCTTCCAGGAAATGCTCATTACTTTTCGCAAGATCACCCAGTTTATAATACACAATACCCATGCGATTATGTGCGTTCTGAATGTCTGTTTTATCCCCAAACTCATTAGCCAGAGCTAGTCCTTCTTTAGCATAATCAAGAGATTTGAATAAGTCATCCTTACTATAGTAGGTACTCAAAGCAATAACTGTTTTTATCTTTTCAGTACCTGTTTGGTTTTCATAGGAAAACAATAAACTATCCAGGGTATCCTGAGCGTTAAGATTCAATAGAGACGCAAAAAACAAAATGAACAAGCCAAATGAACGCATAGAATTGATGTAAAAATTATTAGGTTTGAGATACTAAAGTAAGACAATTCTTGAATATTGCACTTTTATCATATAGGGTTTTAAATAGAACAAGCAGAGGGCTTATTTATATAACTATAGCTGCAATATTGCTATCTTCATGCAGTCGTAAAACAAGATATGTCAAAACCGTACGACACACCTATCACTATAAACCATACAATCCAAAGCTGAATAAAAAGAGTAAACGTGTTAAAATTGTACGTTTAAAGAATTAAGTGTTTGGTATGGACAGGTACAGGGATCTGATTAATGATGAGGAATATGAAGAAGCAATCTCAGGGTTGAGAGAAATTCTTCAAGACGACCATTATAATACTGAAGCCCTTATTTGGTTGGCAAAAGCTTTATTTAAGCTTGAAGAATACGATGAAGCCATAACCCATTATAATACACTAATTAACCTTTTGCCTGCAATTGCAGATCTCTATTCTGACAGAGGCCTTTGTTATCATATGGCCGGGGAGTATAAAACTGCGCTGGAAGATTTTGATAAGGCAGTTGAGTTAGAACCAGATAATGCTTACAGGTATTCGTGCAGAGCTTTTGTAAAAGGATATTACAAAGATTTTCAAGGAGCTTTGGAAGATTATGACAAAGCCATCGAGCTTGACCCGGAAGATGCCATTGCTTATAACAACAAAGGTATTTTAGAAGAACAAATGGGGCATGCTGAAGAGGCACAAAAGAGTTTTGAACGTTCTAATGAGATACAGGGAATTGATTTGGATAAGGAACTTTCTAAAATAAATACTACTTCAGCACCGGAAATAATACTGCCTACCGAGCAGCAGAGAGAAAAACTTACGTTTCAAAATTATTTGAAAACACTTACATCCATATTTACTAAAAAAGGCTTCATCGATTTTCTTAATTTTTTAACAGGTAAAAAATAATGCCGGTTGTCTCGGTGCTTATGGCCGTAAAGAATGCCCAGGCCACGCTGGAACGAAGCATTTTTAGTATCCTGAATCAGACATTTACTGATTTTGAGTTTATTATAGTTGATGATTACTCTTCAGACAAAACACCTGCCATTCTAGCTGAGTTTAAAGAGCCTGAAATCAGGATAGTAAGAGCGGAGAAACCAGGGTTGGTGAATGCTCTAAATCATGGTCTAAATCAAATTACAGGAAAATATATTGCCAGAATGGATGCGGATGACAAATCCCATCCTGAAAGGTTGAAACAGCAGGTAAAAGTACTTGACAGAGAACCGGAAATTGGTGTTGTTTCCGGGTTGGTGAATCATATTTCCACCCATAAAAAACAAGAAGGTTATGCAGCACATGTACATCTGATCAATACACTGATTTCACCGGAAGAGCACTTTGCCAACCGATTCAGGGATTCTCCCGTTGCCAATCCTTCGGCCATGTTTCGCAAATCGCTTTTAAAATATGGAAATTACAAAGAGTTTGATGGCCCTGAAGACTATGAATTTTGGCTTCGATTGATGCAAAATGGCATTCGGTTTAAAAAAATAGATTACCAGGTACTCGACTGGTACGATTACCCTGACCGGTTGACAAGGACAAGTGGCAATTATTCAATGGAAGCTCTTTCCAGGATAAAGGCACGCTATTTTTCAATGTGGTGGAAAGTCAATAATAGAGACAGGGAGCTTTGGATTTGGGGCTATGGAAAGGAAGTTTTTAACAAGTCAAAATGGTTAAAGGAATACGACATTAATGTCACCGGTTATATAGATGTAAAGAACAGATCCGGCACTACCAGGAAAGTAATATACTATGAACAGATTGAATTCAAAAATGCTTTCACGTTAGTGTATGTGAGCGATAGATTGGGTCAGCAAAAAATTAGTAATTGGTTCAAAAATAAAGGGCTTGTACCGATATCAAATTTCTACTTTATGACCTGACCCCATTTTTTGGATCTATCATAATGAAGCTGATCTCTCTGTACCGTCAGTGGCGAAACAATATTGTTTTTGTATAAGCTGCCTGTACCCAAACCCTGAGGCAAACTCACAAGTAAAGAAGAAGCAAACTGACTGATGGCATTCAACCCAATATTAGACTCCAAAGCAGAAGTAATCCACCACCCTATTCCAAATTCAGCGGCCACTTCAATCCATTGTTGCGTAGCGGCAAAGCCTCCAATGAGGGAAGGTTTCAATATAATAAACTGTGGCTGAATTACCTTCAGCAACCAATACTTCTCCGCAAAAGTAGTGTAGCCAATAAGTTCTTCGTCAAGAGCTATAGGCACAGGGGTGGAAGCACACAAATCACGCATTTCTAATACTTGCCCCGCTTTGATAGGTTGTTCTATGGAGTGCACTTCCAGCTCCTTTAAACGCTTTAACACAGATTTTGCTTCCTTTGGCTCAAAAGCACCATTGGCATCTACCCTCAATTCCAGTTCCCGGGCAGTGAATTTGGAGCGGGCCTTCTCCAGCAATTTCATTTCCTCCTCAAAATCAATAGCTCCAATTTTTACCTTTATACATTTGAAACCTTGCTCCATTTTCTCTTCCAACCGATTCATCATTAGCTCTTTGTCACCCATCCATACCAATCCGTTAATTTGTATATTGTCGCCTGACTGGTAAAACCTGTTTTCAAATATCCTTTTCTCGCCCCCATTCATCAAGTCAAGCAAGGCTGTTTCCATTCCAAATCGAACTGAGGGTAGCTTTTCAGATATATAAATCAGCATTTTAGGAATATCATCGACAGAAGCAGGAATTGACTTTCCATTAAGTCCCTCTATCGTTTTAGCTAGTTTCTCATCAAAATCAGGCACATCATCTACACTCAAGCCTGACAAAGGGCCCGCCTCACCCCAGCCAATGACCTCCGGGTTGTTTGTATCGTAAACTTTCAGAAACCAAACTTTCTTGCTACGTAACACTCCTCTGGAAGTCCCAGCTTCAAACAAAAATTCCAACTCGTGGGGAACAACCTCTATTTTTAACGCCATATTTGTGCAATATCAGGATACACCCAATTCTAAGCAATTTTGAAGTATTAATTCAGGTTCATGCCAAAAGATATATATGTTGATTTAGCAAAGTATACATACGACCTGCCGGACGACAAAATTGCTCTGGAAGGCACCTCAAAGAGAGATCAGTCCAAACTTCTGTTGTACAAAAAAGGAGAAATCAGTGATCACCAATTTAGTGAAATTGTCGACCTGGTTCCTGAAAGTTCTACACTGTTTTTTAACAATACAAGAGTTATCCCTGCCCGATTAATAATGGCTCGGGAAACCGGGGCTCAAATCGAAATTTTCCTACTTAAACCTGCCTATCAGAAGGATATTTCCCTGGCACTGGCATCCCATAGTAAGGCCACCTGGAAATGCATGATTGGCAACCTA
>JAGQYJ010000027.1:19448-21068 GCA_020436145.1 Cyclobacteriaceae bacterium
GTAGGAACAACTTCCATGCGCACATTGGAAAGTCTGTATTGGTATGGAGTTATGCTGCTGAAAGATCCAAATGCACCCTTTTCAGTTAAAAAACTTTACCCGTATGAAAACTCAAATCCTACTCCCTCTGTTCAGGAAGCATTTGAGGCAATTCTTGCTTATATGAAAAGAAGAAATCTTAAGGAAATCCACGGAGAAACTGAGATTTTTATTTTTCCGGGGTATGATTTCAAAGTCTGCAATGGACTCATCACGAATTATCATCAACCAGGCAGTACCTTAATCCTTCTTGTAGCTGCATTTGTAGGAAACAACTGGTGTAGAATCTATGATCATGCACTGAACTTTAGCTACCGTTTTTTAAGTTTCGGAGATAGTTCTTTACTTATTCCATGAAAATGCTATGGAAAAATAATCATTGATCTTAGGAAACTTTGTTGCCACTGCAATATAGATTATCTTTCGCTTTAAATTTAACCTAAGCTATACTTTGAAAAGCCTATTACTCAAAGCGTTCAATGCAAGACCTGAAGAATTTACTTCAATAGGCCTTATGATGGCTTTAGGCTTTTCAATCGGAATTTTTATGGCCACATACGATGTGGCTGCGCCTGCGCTTTTCCTAGCGCAGTTTGAGGATAAAAATACACTTGCTCAGGCCATTTTATTATCAGGAGTCTTGAGTGTGCTCAGCACCTACCTGTACGCCCTTCTTCAACGTAAAATACCTTTTCGTTTACTGGTTTGGTTTTTTATGCTGTTGATACTTGCCGCAACTGCTTTTGTTTGGTTCGAAAGTAGAGCAGCAGAAGCCAATAAGTTAATGATTTTTGGGGCGTTTGTTCTGGCTTTACCTTTTTCCTTTTTATCCAGCCTTATTTTTTGGGGCTATTTTGGAAGGGTATTTAATCTCAAGCAGTCGAAGAGAATAATTGGTGGAATTGATACGGGTCAGTTGGTGGCCTCAATCCTATCCTTGTTCGCAATTGGTTTTGTGCTCGACAACAATATTTTGATTACAGAACAGCTTTACATCGGTAGCATTCTAGGCATTATTGGAGTTCTAGTATCCGTTACTTTCTTAAACTCCCTTGCTACACAATCAGAGACCTCTGTTCAAAAGGTAAAAGCTCAGCCCTTTGCCAAAATATTTGGCAACAGGTATACGCGCTGGATGACCTTTTTTGTAATCATTTCACTTATTGCTATTACATTCGTTGATTATTCATTTCTTAACGTTACTAACATTCAATGGACCACTGTTGCTGAAAAAGGTTCTTTCCTTGCCAAATTCGAAGCTACCGTAGTTATATTCAGCTTTTTATTTCAAACGTTTGTCACTGACTGGATAATTGAGAATTACGGACTTAAGGTATCCTTATTAATAAACCCTGCCCTAGCCATATTGCTTGCTTCTGTGGCGTTAATAGTAGGTCTGGTGATGGGTGCCTCAACCGATGCCGGAGGTAATTTTATATGGTTTTTTCTGGCTATTGCTGCCGGTAAGTTATTTATTGATTCACTTAAAGATGCCTTGGACGGCCCAACCTTCAAATTATACTTTCTCCCCATTGACCGCGAAGTTAAATTTGATGTAACAACTAAGGTAGAAGGTGTAAT
>JAGQYJ010000027.1:21167-24924 GCA_020436145.1 Cyclobacteriaceae bacterium
AACTGCTATTGGAGGGGTTATTGCCGGTCTTATACTTATTGGCATGAACCGGTTCAATATTGAGCTTCTCTTTGTAAGTGCCGGACTTATCCCTATGCTTATTGTTTGGTATATTCTTACCAACCGGATGCATACGGGTTACAGATCCACGCTACAGTACACCCTGGAAAAAAATAAGAACAAAACCGATATCGAAACTAATGAAGAAGATAGTGGTCGATTGCCAGAAGATCAACTGATAAATAACTTAAAATTACTGGAAAAAACCAGTCCAGGAGAGTTTGAAAAAACTGCTCTCAATATGGTTGAGTCAGTAGAAGGAAGTGTTCAGAATTTTCTTGAAAGTAAGATAAAAAAAATGGAACTGGAGTTTGATACAAAGCCATCTACCAGTAAAGAAAATGAAGATCTTAAGAAACTTGCTTCTTCTGCAGTTGATGAAGCCAACCAAAGTGACGTAATTTCCATTTCACCTGACAGGCTATATACGCTTTCAAAATCTGCTTCAAAAGAGGATCGTATTTTGGCAGCCAAGCTGTTGAGGAGTCTTATTTCTGATAAATCCATATTTGTGTTGCTTGAGCTATTACGAGACCAAAATGTGGAGGTGAAACGGCAGGCCATTATCACTTCCCGTAAGGTAAAACGAAAAGAAACATGGCCATTATTAATAGAACTTCTTTCAAACAAAACGTTTACCTATGATGCCTCATCAGCTTTAACTGAAGCTGGAGAAGAAGTACTCCAAAGTCTGGAAAATGCGTTTCACCGTTCTGGTCAGGTGCAATCAGTTATGCTTAAAATTGTCAGCATTATCAGTTCAATTGATACACCAGAGGCAAACAGAATGCTATGGGAAAAAATAGATTTCCCTGACCGGAAAATAGTTCGGCAAATTTTGTTGTCATTTAATGAGAAACGTTTTCAGGCTTCTGAATCAGAAGCTATTGTTTTAAACGATTTGCTTTCAGATGAAATTGGTAAAGCTATATGGAACCTGGCTGCCCTTGATGAAATTTCGGATGAACCTTACAATGAATTGCTGAAAAAAGCCTTGAACGAAGAGGTCGAAAGCAATTTTAGCATGATCTATATATTACTTTCAATGATCTATGATCCTGAATCAATTAAGCTGGTGAAGGAAAATATTGAAGCAGGCACTTCAGAAGGCAACACGTTCGCACTGGAATTGCTTGATATTTTTATTGCCCAGGATTTAAAGCCAAAACTCTTTCCAATTCTTGATGATATTGACACAAAAGAGAAGCTCACCAAACTTCAGCATTTTTATCCAAGACAGTCATATGATGAAGCAACCACATATAATTTTCTATTAAACAGAGACTTTAATAATATCAACCGGTGGACCAAAGCATGTACATTATACGCACTTCAGTTGAACCTTCAGGAAGAGGTTAAGAAAAGTGTGGTTGCCCAAATGTTCAACCCGGATAGCCTGCTTTCTGAGTTAGCCGCTTCCATCCTGTACAAACATGATAAGTCTGTTTTTAACAGTATTACTGCAAGGCGTTTGTTACAAGATAAGAGCTTTGGGCTCATCGTGGAGAGGTTGGAAAAAGCATTGCCAACAAAATTTGAAGTTTGTCTATTCTTTGGGCAAAGCGAAGCATTTGGCATTTTGAATGGTTTGCATATTTCACAAATAGTTGATAAAGCTGAATTAATTGAATTAGCAGATAATGAAGTAATTTCTATTAAAGGAGAGCAAAATGCGTATCTGGTAGCCTCAGGAGTATTGGAAGTATTGGCAAAAGATAAGGTAAGCGCTCAATTCACTGAGGCAAGCCTATTTGGAAATATGTTTACAAATGAATCCCTCCGGCTTGAATCAGCTAAAGCACTTGGCAATGCCAGACTGTTTGAAATTAACCTTAACGAGGTTTTTGATGTTTTGACAAACTACAAACATTTGGCAAACCAGATTGTAAATACAGCAAGCATAAGTATACAAGATCAATTTAAAGAAACCGTAAAAACTATCCACTAACCTATGGAAATTGATATTCTCATAAATTATAGTGAATCAGACAATACTGCAGAGGCAGGTAATCCCGGATGGGTAACAAGTTTTGAAAAGTTCCTCCAGACAATTCTTGATCAGGTTTTAGGAACAAATCCGACTATTGTATCAAAATCCGATACCGATTCACTGACCAAAAGCGAGCTTAAGAACTCAGCTGTTTTGATTAGCATCGTTTCCAACGAAATGGTTAGCAGTGGTCCCTGCCTTGATGCGGTTGAAGCCTTTCACAAACAAGACAAAGCAAATAACCGGCTCTTTAAAGTAATGAAAGAACACGTGGCCTATGAAAGACAGCCACAACACCTTGCCCAGCTTCTCCCCTACGATCTTTATGACAGTGATAAAACCAATGAAGCCCAACCTGCTTTTTACGATTATTTTAGTCCTGAAGCCGAACAGATTTACTGGATGAAGCTGGTTGATTTAGCGTACGATATTAATGAAATGCTGTTACAGCAAAATGTAGCTGAAAGTGGAGATACAAAACCACTCTATGAACGCAAGTCCATTTACCTTGCAACAACCGGAAACGATCTTTCGGTCCAGCGGAATGTAATCAGAAGAGAGCTGCAGCGCCATGGTTTTAAGGTTTTGCCAGATCATAGCCTTTCCAACAACCTTGATGACCTTACAAGGGATATTACCGAAAGCCTGAACAAAAGTATTTTCTCGATTCATCTTCTGGGCAGCTCTTATGGAGACATACCGGAAGGAAGCGACCGATCGGTAGTTGACCTTCAGAACAGAATTGCTTCACAGACCACTACTTCTGCCGGAAATAAACTGCAACGGCTTATCTGGATAAAGCCCGATCAGAGCAAATCAAGTGAACGGCAAAGAGCGTTTCTTGAAAACCTGCAACGCGATATTAGCACCCTTGAAGGTGCTGAAGTTCTACAAACTCCTCTGGAAGACTTCAAAAACATTATGCGTGAGGAAATTTTCGTAAACGAGAATTTCGGAACCACAAACGGTCACTCCTTCCATGTGGACAAAACCAAGCAAAATGTTTACCTTATTTACGATAAGGTGGATAAAGCCGGAGTTACACCGGTCATAAAAAACCTTGTTAAGGAAGGGTTTAATGTAATTGAACCAGATTTTGAAGGAGATTTATTGGAAATCAGAAAAGGGCACCTTGAGAAATTAAAACAGTTTGATCTTGCTATTGTATATCAAGGTGAAGTAAATATTAACTGGGTACGCATGAAATTACTTGACCTGCTTAAAGCACCAGGATTGGGAAGAACAAAACCCATTGTTGGTAAAGCTGTAATAGCAGGCGAAGGTGTTGAGCTCAAGAAAGAGCTTTATGAAGACTTTGAGGTTGAGTTGATATCATCAAACAATAAAAAACCTGATGAAAAAGCTCTGCTCTCGTTCATAAAAGGGCTAAGTAAAGCAATATGAATACGATCGTCAGCCAAATTGAGAATCCCTTCCCGGGGTTAAGGCCGTTTAAAATAGAAGAAAGCCATCTGTTCTTTGGTCGTGAAGGCCAGACAGACGAAGTGCTGATGAAATTATCTCAGCACAGATTTGTGGGCATTATTGGGCCATCTGGTAGTGGTAAATCTTCCTTCGTATATTGCGGAGCCTTGCCTATTTTATATGGTGGCTTCTTAACCGAAACAGGCCCGAATTGGGAAGTAATAGTAACGAGGCCCGGTAACAACCCGGTTGAAAACCTGGGAGAAGCCATTCTTGAGCATG
>JAGQYJ010000027.1:25020-26734 GCA_020436145.1 Cyclobacteriaceae bacterium
CAGGCCCGAATTGGGAAGTAATAGTAACGAGGCCCGGTAACAACCCGGTTGAAAACCTGGGAGAAGCCATTCTTGAGCACGACCCGGGCTACGATGTAGCTTCCTATGAAGATAGAAAGGTAAAAAGAACCATTATATCTACTCTTATGAAGAGTAGTTCACTTGGTATTGTTGAAGCCATTCAGCAAACAAGAAAGGCAACCGGTAAAAACTACCTTATCCTGGTGGACCAGTTTGAGGAATTGTTCCGTTTCAAAGACGATTCGTTGAATTCAGACTCGGTTAATGAAACATTGAGTTTTATTAACCTACTCATGGAGGCCATTAATTATGAAGATGAGCCTATTTATGTTGCCATTACCATGCGCTCTGATTTTATTGGAGAATGTGCACAGTTTGCTGAGCTTACCAAAAAAATTAACGATAGTCACTACCTTATTCCTCAGCTTACCAGGGAACAAAAGCGCAGGGCAATTGAAGGCCCGGTGGCAGTAGGTGGAGGTGAAATAGCTCCACGTCTGGTTCAGAGATTATTGAATGACCTTGGAGACAATCCTGACCAGCTTCCTATTTTACAGCATGCTTTAATGCGTACATGGGATTACTGGCGGCATAATGCGGAAGGCGATGAAGAAATGGACCTCAAACACTATGAGGCCATTGGCACAATGGAAGAGGCGCTTTCTATGCATGCAAATGAAGCGTACGATGAGTTGAATGATAGCCAAAGGGATATTTGCGCAATTTTATTTAAGGCTATTACCGAAAAAAGAGGTGAGAATTACGGCATAAGACGCCCTACCCTTCTAAGTGAAATTGCCAGTATTGCCGATGTATCGGTAGAAGAAGTGTCTGCCGTTATTGAAAGGTTCAGAGAACCCGGCAGATCCTTCCTGATGCCACCACATGAACAAATTCTGCATTCAGATTCCATGATCGATATTTCGCATGAAAGCCTTATGCGTATTTGGGTCAGGTTGAAAAACTGGGTGGATGAAGAATCTGAAGCGGTAAGCATGTATTTGCGCCTCTCTGAGGCTGCGGCTATGCACCAGGTAGGTAAAGGTGGCTTATGGCGACCACCGGATTTACAGCTGGCACTTAACTGGCAACTCAAGCACAAACCCACTCTGGTGTGGGGCCAACGGTACGATACTGCCTATGAGCGTACTATGGTTTTCCTTGAATATTCAAAAAAAGAATTTGAGGAAGAACAAAAAATCAAGGAACTTCAAGCCAAAAGGGCTCTGCGAAATGCACGGCTTACTGCATTGGTAATGGGTGCTGCTACCGTAGTATCTGTTGGTTTTCTTTTATACGCTTTCGCTAAAAAAACTCAGGCAGAAAACGCAGAGGCACAAGCTCAGAAAAATTTAATTGAAGCAACTGAACAAAGAAAACGTGCAGAAGAGCAGACAGAAATTGCTCAGCAGCAAACAAAAATTGCTGAAGAACAAAAAGAAAGAGCTGATGAAGCAGCAGAAGATGCCAAAAATGAAAGAGATAATGCAGTTCATCAGAAAGAGATAGCTGAGGCTGCAACTGTCAGGGCCCAAAATGCTGAAGCAAGTGCAAGACGAAATGAGCAAATTGCAGTAAAAGAAAGTGATAGAGCAAGAAAAGCCGAAGCTCAGGCAGTATCAGAAAAAGAAAGAGCGGACCAGTTACGCTATCTGTCGCTCTCAAAAGCCATGGCTATTACGGCTACCAAAAA
>JAGQYJ010000028.1:0-14850 GCA_020436145.1 Cyclobacteriaceae bacterium
TTCTTCCGCCTGACTATCCTGATAAGCAATAAAACCCTCTGAGGCTGGATAAGTTTCTATGGATGGTATTTCTTTCCCAATAGTTTCAAAAAGCTTTTTGCGATAGGGCTCAAAATTCACGCCCCCATAAACGAACATAGAGAAATTAGGAAAAACATCTTTTATAGGCTTTCCGGTTCGCTCCACGATCCTGTCGAAGTACATTTGCACCCAGGGTGGAATACCAGATATAAGCGTCATGTCCTTATAAATGGTTTCATCGATAATCTTTTCCAGTTTTTCTTCCCAATCTTCGATGCAATTTGTTTCGTAAGAAGGCATTTGGTTGGTACGTAAATACCCTGGTACATGATGGTTTACAATCCCTGACAAACGACCGGTATAAATACCTGCTTTCTTTTCCAATTCAGGGCTACCTGAAAGGAAGATAAGTTTACCATCCAGGAAACTACCTTTGCCCGACTCTTGCACATAGCTCAAAAGTGCATTTCGTGCACTATTAATATGGTTAGGCATTGAATCCTTTGTAATGGGAATATACTTGGTACCTGAAGTGGTGCCTGAGGTCTTGGCAAAATAGGCCGGTTTCCCTTGCCAAAGCACATCACTTTCACCTTTCAAAATCCGATCTACATAGCCTTTCAACCCTTCATAGTCTCTAACGGGAACAGCCTGTTGAAATTCCTGGTGATTAGATACATTTTTTAAATGATGATCTCTTCCAAAGGACGTATGCTGACCCTTAGAAACAAGGTTCTCTAAAATTCGTTGCTGGTAGCTGCCAGGATTGATGGACCACTTTCTTTGTTGCGCCACTATCAAATTGGCGAAAGGCTTACTAAGTACGGATCGTATTCCCATGTGTGAAATTAGCTCTGCAAAATTAAGATAGATTTGGTAGCCCACACTAAGACAATATGTCAAACTTATGTACTGGCATTTATTTTGTGCTCACTAGATTTGGCAGTTATAATGTTTAGCAATTACAAACGTTACTAGTAATATGAAAAAGAACATTGCATTATTCCTTATAAGCATTGCAGGTGGTTTTATTGGAGCTTACTTGTTTCACCAACAAGAGTACCAATTAGTTGAAGAGCAACCAAAATTCATAACACTTGAAGAAAGTCAACCAAATACACAATACATAAAACACTCTACCGAAGTAAAAGGCTCGGAGATTGCTTTGGAGACTGGTGATTTTGTGGAAGCATCCAAATCAAGTACGCAGAGCGTGGTGTATATTAAAAATATATCGGAACATACCTACCGTATGTCTTTTATGGATATGTTTTTCTATGATGGTGGTGACCGTACAACGCAGACTGTAAGCAGCGGATCAGGGGTTATTTTTACCAGTGATGGCTACATTGTTTCCAATAACCATGTGGTGGAAGACGCAGACAAGCTGGAAGTTATCATTGGAAAAGATACATATGAAGCAAAATTGATTGGCACTGATCCCTCAACAGACCTGTCTGTTTTGAAGATCGAAGCGAAAGATCTTAGAGCCATTCCTCTTGGGAGCTCCAGAGACTTGCAGGTTGGAGAAGGCGTAATTGCGGTTGGTAATCCCTTTAATCTTACCTCAACAGTAACCAGTGGTATAGTTAGCGCTAAGGCACGTGCACTTAACATTGTGAAAGACAAATTTCCCATTGAGTCGTTTATACAAACCGATGCAGCTATTAACCCAGGTAACAGCGGAGGAGCGCTTGTTAACCGTAAGGGTGAGTTGGTAGGTATTAATACAGCTATACTTTCTCGTACTGGTTCTTATGCCGGTTATGGTTTTGCTGTGCCCGTAGACATTGTAAAAAAGGTGGTTGACGACCTGATTAAATACGGTGAGGTACAAAAAGCAATTATGGGGGTAGAGGTTACCGATCTTACAAAAGATATCTCAAACAGGCTCGATCTGCAAGTTAAAAGCCTCGAAGGCGTATTGGTGACAAATGTTAATAGTGGCTTTTCTGCTAAAAAAGCAGGCATTAAGGAAGAAGATATTATCCTGGCCATTGACGGAACTTCTGTGAATAGTAAAGCTGAATTTGATGAATTATTAAGTTACAGATCACCCGGTGATAGAATTACTGTAAAATGGAAAAGCGGTACTAATACCATGGAAAAAGCGCTTACTTTGACGAACAGGGAAGGAACTACCGATATCCTCAAAAAGGAGCTTTTTACATCAGAATACCTGGGTGCAGACTTAGAAGTTGTCTCCAGAGTTGAACAGGACCTCTATAAAATTGATAGTGGTGTTAAAATAAGTAAGCTTTATTCCGGAGGGCTTTTAAGCAAATTAGGACTAGAATCCGGTCTCATTATAACCTACATCAATGATTACAAAATTGATGATCCCCAAAAACTTGTTAATGTGTTTTCTAAAGTGAGGGGTAGAGTAAGAATTGAAGGGGTAAGTAAATCCGGTACGAAAGGATACTATACTTTTTACCTCAGATAGCTGCCTGGATTTGTGTGTAACAAAATACGTATATCCTATATCCATCATTGTATCGACAATTGTTAAACAGTATCTTTAGTCCGATTTAAATGAAGTGACTTGAGTTACACAATGGAGGTCTTAATACTTCTATTTTTAAGGTTAGTTTGAAGAATAATGGAGCATTCAGGTAAACATTTTATAGCTATCATTGGTGGTTCGGTAGCTGGCTCGGAAGCAGCTTACATGTTAGCAAAAAAGGGGTTTAGAGTAGTGGTTTTTGACCAGAAAAATCTGCCCTATGGTAAGATTGAGGATGGTTTACCTAAATGGCATGTGGGTCTTCGCAACAAGGAAGAACGACTAATAGATGAACGATTAAATCACCCAAATATCCGCTTCGTTCCAGGCTTCCGGCTTGGTCAAGATGCAACATTGGATGAGCTTGCCAATCAATGGGGGTTTTCAGCCGTCATTATTGCCATTGGCGCCTGGCTCGACCGTAAACTTCCACTAGAGGGAATTGAAAAATTTAAGAACAATGGCCTTATCTACCAAAACGATCTGCTTTTTTGGTACAATCATCATCATGAGCCCAATTACAAAGGGCCATATTATGAGCTAAAGGATGGAACTTGCGTGATTGGTGGAGGTTTGGCATCAATAGATGTGGTCAAAATGATAATGATTGATCTGGCACAAAGGGCCTTAAAAAAGCAAAAAGGGATAGACATTGATATTTTTACCTTTGAAAAGAAAGGGATCGCTCAGATTCTTGAAGATAATTCAACAAGTCTTAGAGAACTAGGTGTTAAAGGCTGTTCGCTTTTTTACAGAAGGAATGCAGAGGATATGCCCTTATATCCAAGGAAAGGAGATTCTCCTGAGGACCTGCCCAAAGCTAAGCAGGTAACAGAAAAGTTACTTAAAAACTATCAGAACAAGTATCTTTTTCAGTTTGAGCCAAGATGTATTCCCAAAGAATTTACTGAGGAAAATGGAAAGCTAACCGGTATCACTTTCCAGCATGTTCAAATTGAAAATGGTCAGTTAACAGAAACTGATGAACACCTTCATTTTGATACAGAAATGTTGATTTCTTCTATTGGCAGTTTGCCGGAGGAGCTTCCAAGCATCCCATATAATGGAAGCTATCTAAGCACCTATGGCGAATTTGGCCATAGAGTTAAAGGGTTCGACAATGTATTTGCCATAGGCAATGTTGTAACGGGTAAAGGCAACATCGTTGATTCCAAGAAGCATGGTCGGGAAATAACAAGTAAGATAATCGATGATCATTTTGCAGACGTTACATTTGAAGACCCAATGGAGGAAAAATACTTTAACTACTTCCGTAAAGTTGAGAGTGAGACAGGTGATAGATTGGATGATTTAATCTCAGAACTTGAGAGCTCAGAAGCACACTCGGATGAAGAAATTCTCTTCATTCTTAAAATCACTCAAAAACTACAGGAGAAAGTTGGGTTTGATGGGGATTACCAAAAGTGGGTGGATGATCACAGGCCTGTTAGGTTGGAGGAAGCACAAAATTTAAGTTCTAAAAAGTAATTATTATGTCACATTTGTACTCGGTATAAAAAACCTTTTTCAGTATAAAACGTTCCCTTATAAAAGGCCTTACATCAGCATTCTATATTTTTTTTTAACTTTCAAAACCAATTTCAACAAGCAATATTTTTATATTAATTGAACAAACTACTTTTAGTCAACCCTTAACAAAAAAACATTATGAAATCTAAATATTTCTACTTTATTTCAGCTCTTTTAATTTTTAATTTTGAAGCAATAGCTCAATCTTTTACACAACTTAAAACCGATATTTCAGGTGTGCAGGTTATTTTACATACCAAAAGCCTCCAGGACAACGATGTTGAAGGAAGTCCTTTCTTTAGTGAAGTGTGGGAGAAAGGTGAAGTACGTGGCGTAGACAACCATTTCTTCAAATTGGATTCCATGAACTACAATATATATCTCAACAAAATTATTTTTATGGAAAAAGGCAATATCAGTGCTTTTGCGGACTTTTTTGTTGTAAAAGAATTTGTTCTTGGCAATAACCGCTTCAAGTATATGCAATCCACTAGTGATAATAGGTTTGATTATTATCAAGTACTGGCAAATGGAAAAAAAATAAAATTGCTAAAAAGATACCATTCCAACTATATAGAAGGGAAACCCTCTAATGGAATGCTTCCGGAAGTTAAAGCTAAATACATTACCTATGTTGATTATTATATTGAGGAAAGTGAATCGACTGTTAAGAGGATTGATACTAAAAAGGAAGATATTATTGATTTAATGTCGGATAAATCGAATGAAGTTGTGCCCTATTTCAAGAAAAATAAGATTAAGACAAAGAGTGAGGAAAGCTTGATTAGCGTATTTGAATATTACAATTCGCTATTCTGAAAAATCGATCAATTATTAGTTGATATTATTTCCCCTGCACCAAATAATAGTAGACTTTAGCATTATTTGAATTGGTTATTCGCTAGTAAAGTTATACCTGCAATAATTGTAGGTCATATACTTTACGCTCTCGTTTACTTTTGAATTTCATCAAATCACTGCAACTATACCTCATAAAAAAGCCCAACGATATAAAATACGTTGGGCTTTTAATAATATTTCTGCAATTAAATTATAGAAATATCACTTACATCATCTTATGGTTTTTCACGATCAACTTTATACTTAGGTAGACTACTTCCCTCACCGCTTATTCTTCCTTCACCCACAACGCCACCTGGGTCTTCCATAGTTAGTACATCGCCAGTACGGTAAATTATTAGCGGAATAGCTGCAACTCCAGCATCAGAGGAATCAAATACGCCTGATAAGGCATATGTTCCATTGAAAGTTGAATACTCTCTGGAGTAATCAAGATATATCGTCAACGCTCCATTGGAACCATAATCAACTCCACCCCACGCTATATACCATAAGTAATATACTTCTCCATCAACCATGTCGGATACATTAAATCCTCCCATTTCAGGACAAGCAATTGAAGCTAAGCTATACCCCGTCAAATCAGGATCATAAGGAGAACCAGTTGCATCATATATAACCAAATCATAGTCGTTAATGATATCGCAAACATCCAACATTCCAAGGTTTGGGTCGTCAAATTCCCACCTTAAGGTAAGATTAACCACATCTGAAGGAGGATGAACAGTTTCACCACTGTCTTGTATGGTAACAGCTAATGTTTCAGATTTATCAATACCACTTGGCGATTGACTAGTAAAAGTCAAATATACGGTTTCATCACCATTCTCAGCTTCATAATCTTCTAACACTTCAATTTCAACATCAAAACCATCCTGTCCTTGAAATGCCAGTAAATCTACTTCGTGAGTATTTAGAATAAAATCAACACCTTCAGTTGCGGTAGAGGAGCTACCAACTTCAACCAATGCTGTAAACGGATTCACCTGGTCCTCAGCACTTAGTTTAAAATTAAAGGTATACGTTCCGCCTACGGCTTCAGACACAACAACAGGTGGTGTCGAAGGATCCAAGGCTGGGCTCATTACTGGAAATGAAGTTATTACTGAATTAACCTCATTGCTTGGCTGACAAGACACAATTGCAAATAAGCCAATTAGCAATAGTCCTTTTATATTTATTTTTTTCATATCTTAATAAATTAAGTGTTAGTTAACTTTTTTGCGAAGAACCTCATAGAATTGTCTTGGACCAGTGGATGCAATATATCCATAGGTCAGCTTAATAATATGCTCACCATTTACATCATCATCAATGATAACATTGGATTCACCACATGCTGAAAACCCTAACGCAGCATCAATAGCAGCAAATTTGGGCTTATCATCTTTACAGTTAATAGGTCCATCCCCTGAAAAAACACCACACGCAGTTAAAATAGGTACTTCGGTAACTATGTGATCTTCTGGATCATAGCTAAAATTGAATGAACATCCTCCCCAGGCAAAATATCCCCATGCATCATTGTAAGACAACGTGGTTTCATCAACGAACCCAATAAAAACTTCAGATCCATTCCAATCACCAAAATCTTCAACAATACTTGTTGTTCGAACATATTTAGACTCAATTACTTCATACAAGCCAGCGTATTTACTAAGCACCATATTTATAGCACCAGGTAGTTCTACTGCTTCTCCTGAAGTATTTACTCCTTCAAATCTAAAAGCCCAACTAGAACCACCAGGAATATCTTCATCCGAAGCAGGCAATGATCCGCCATTTACAACAATGCCATCTGCTAAATCAGCATACGTTAAGCTAAGTTCAATGACATTTCTATAAGGGCTACTTAAATCATAAGTGCCAACCAAAACTTCCTCAGAGGATTCTTTAGTAGAAGCATCTGTATAAGTTTTATAAAATCTTGCTTGGTTCAAAGCTTTCTCACCATTGATTACATTAAATTTAAAATCATATGATGCAGTACCAGGTTCAAATGGAACAAAACCTGTCACCACTTGAATATAAGGATCAATTACACCTTGAGATAGGCTACCCTTTGTAGTATAATCAATTTCACGGGTTTGATCACATGAAACCATTAATAAGGTAAACACAAAGGCTAAGGAATATCCTTTTATAAGCACGTTTGTTTTATTAAATATTTTCATAATAATATTTTATTTATATCTACAATTAATTATCCCAGAATACCTTGTCTGTTATCACTCTTCCGGTTGGAGCGTTTGGATTCAGGCTCAATTCAGTTTGAGGATATAATCGAATAGAAGGAAAAACGCCAGCAGGAAATACGCTTCTTGTTGGTGTTTGGAAATACCCACTTGTAAATATATTTCCTCCTGAAGGCGTATCAAATCTTCTAGACTCAATCCATCCTTCAGACTCCTGCAAGCCATTCATTGATATCCATTTTTGGGTACCAATCATATTCGACTTAGCATCAGTAGAAGCTGCAGGATTATAAATCACATCATTAGTCAGATAATTAGCAGCTCCTGTGGCTCCAATGTAGTCAAAATGGGCAGTAACGGCTGCATTAAACATAGCAGTCTCATCATCTGCTGTTCCAAATCTCATATCAGCTTCAGCTCTAAGAAACATTACCTCCCAATGGCTCATAAGAATTACATCATTACTTTCTCCATAGCAAACAGAAGATGGATAACTAAAATCACCTGCTTGAACAGCTCCTATGTCCTGGATATTCCCCTGGTCTACTCCAACAAGTGTTCCTGTATTGGCTGCAGCATCGTATATAACCAGACCCCTAGGATCGTTAATACTATTAAGCAAATCTACCGTTGCATTACTTGCAATATAGAATTGGCCAATACCTTGTTCCCTTCTTGCGTACTGTGGATTCCAGTTATTACCAGCAGAGCCTCCAAATGGTATTACCGCCATATCAGACTCGCTTGTGATAAAACTACCACTGTTTACAAGTGCAATTACGTCAGGACCAACAGAAGGATCGGTAATTGACTGCCTCATAAGGATTCTTAATTTAAGTGAATTTGCAAAGGCAATCCATTTATCTAAGTCACCTCCGTATATCAAATCCTCAGCTCCTACTGTTGAAGTTGTTGATGAAAGAACACCAATCGCATCATCTAACCTTACAACAAGGTCATCATAAATGGCCTTGGCATCATCGTACTCAGGTGTAAGATTTCCACCTGCATCTGGACTCCCTTTTATTGCACTGGAATAAGGGATATTTCCAAAGTGGTCTACTAAATTTTGGTAAATAAGAACACTCATAATATTTGCGGTAGCAGCTAATGCTTCGTTACCATTCTGCATTACATAATCGTAATCAGATAAAGCACGCAAATAAGAAAATGACCATTCTGTATTAAAATCAGCTGCTTCAAAGAAATATCTTTCAATATCAAGTAAAGCAACTCCAGGCCCACCTGCCCAATATTGAGCTAAAACAGCATCAGCTTCATTAAAATAGCCGTCCAGGGCTATCCCATAATAACCAGTAGCAGCAGTAAAGACCTCTTCTCCCGTTCCACCAGAAGATGATTGATTTGGATTCACATTCAGATCTGCTAATTTATCCCCACAAGAAACCAAAATGGCAACCAACAAGAGAGTATATATTGTTTTTGAAATTGTTTTCATAATTATAGCGTTATATTAACGTTAAAACCAAAACTTCTTGAATTAGGCGTTTGCGTTGATTCAACACCTTGTATATTATTTGCAGTTCCAGAAGGACCATTTACTTCAGGGTCACCAAAGGTGTTTTCTTCAGCTAACCAATACTTAAGATTCTTAGCAAATAATTGAACGGAAACATTTTGTAACTTAATCTTGTTTACAACTGATTTTGGTAAATCGTATCCAAGAGTAACTTCACGAAGTTTAAGGAAGCTACCGTCAAGAAGGTTCCTACCATAGTTTCCATCAAATACATATGCGTCCGCCAAAATAGGAGTTGTATTTTCACTATATGTACCATCACCATTATCTACAACACTATTGGGAATTATAAATGGTTTTCTGTCACCAATAAGTGTAGTTAATGCCGTTCCATTAAATTCAGTTGCTGACTTGGTTAAAGAGAATATCTTGCCGCCTTGTCTCTTATCAAGAACAAATCCCAGTGAAAGGCCTTTCCAACTAAATGTATTTACAAGACCACCAATCCAATCAGGTTGAACATTGCCCAATACCTGGTTTTCAGTCGAGTAAACCTGGCTACCATTAGCATCAACAATCGGATTATTTGTACCTGGTTCGTACAATGGAGCCTGACCTTTCCAAGTTCCAAATGGCTCACCCACCAATGCAGTTAGAGTTATACCCCTGCCTGAATTATAAATTGTCAATTCATCAGATTGGTCAGATATTTTTATTACTTCACTGGTATTTTTAGCCCAAGTGAGGTTCATTACCCATTTAAATCCATTTCTAAAATCCAGTGGAGTAAATGTAAGTGAAACCTCATGACCCTGGTTTTGAAGCTCACCTACGTTAACAGGTGTAGATAAGTAACCTGTCGACCTAGGAAGTTCAGAAACAACAATTTGGTTAGTACTATTTGATTTATAGTACGTATATGCGAGCTCAATCTTGTCACTCCAAAAATTCATATCAGCACCTACCTCAAAAGTTGTAGTCAACTCAGGCTTAAGCGTACTGTTACCAATAAGTGTAGATTTCGTAATACCTGTTTGCCCTCCAAGTGGCGTATTTATATCATAAATATCTTGATAGTCCACCAAAGTTGGGTTCACAATATAATTACTGCTTAACAGATGGATATCTGCATCTTTACCTGTTGTACCAAAACTTGCTCTAAACTTGAAGTAATTCATTATTGGATTTCCATCAAGATCAAGGAAATCACTAACTATCGCTGAACCACCAATTGACTGATAGAAAAATGCCTGATTATCCACTGGCAAAGTTGATGACCAGTCATTACGAGCAGAGTATTCAATAAACACTTTGTCATCCCATCCAAAATTCAAATTACCGAACAATCCGATAATTCTTTTTTGTGAGTGATTTTGTGTTGCTAGTGCTCTATCAACGGAGTTGGCAAGGTTATATACCTCTGGAATAACCAATCCACCTTGGGTAGAACCTGTTAACACTTTCCTTTGAACATCATAAAGATTTAATCCACCAGTAACAGTCATTCTATATTTTTCCTGTGAATCAAGAGCTCTTGTATAGGATGCTGTAGTCGTCCAATCAATGGTTTGAGAATTACTAGTTAATTCAGAGTACTCACCAGCATTTTCCTGACGACCTCCTCTAGGAGTCAAAGTCAGGTTATCTTCCCATACATAGTGGTCACTGTAACTATATTGCGGAATAATTGTAACCCTGTTTAAAGATACCAGGTTTAGACCAAATCTAGTGTTTAAGGTCAATCCGTCCACCGGCTTGTATTCTAAAGATACACCTGAAAGGAAGTTCTTTGTCTTCGCATTATTTGTGAACTCATTAAGAATAAAGTATGGATTAACCGTATAAGAACCATAATATCCTTCGAAACTATGATAAGGATTATTGTAATCTCTCAATTCAGTATATGGAATATTTACAGCTGCCTGAACTGCACTTGCATATGGGTTTTGACCTTCAAATGCTCTTGATCCTTCCTGCGCTGTGTTTTGATCAACTAAAGAGTAAGTCATATTTAATGAGGTACTTACTTTCTCATTAAACTGCGCTTTAGTATTTACTGTAATACTATTTCTTTGATAATCAGTGTTTTCAAGAATACCGTTTTGTGTAGTATTTCCATAAGAGGCGTAATACGTAAAACGGTCATCACCACCAGACATTGATATAGAATTGGTAAATGTAGAACCAAGTCTAAAAAAGTTCTGAAGTTGGTTTTCAACTGCAGAATATGGTCGTGATAAATATTCGTATGTTCCATCACCATCAGTATCAACAGGGCTTGTCCATGGTCTTACAACACCATCAAATTTTGGGCCCCAAGAAAAGTTCTCTCCAGAATCGAAGCTGGTTGATCCGTCAGGATTTATGAGACCTTGTCCATACTGATCTTGTCTTTCAAGAAGTATGTATGCTTGTTCCACTGAAGAAGTAGAATTAACATTTAGAGTAAACCCTTTTTTTGATCCCCTCTTAGTTGTGATAAGAACAACGCCTGATGCTCCACGAGAACCATAAAGCGATGTAGCTGAGGGACCCTTTAAAATAGTTATTGATTCAATATTATTAGGATCGAAGTCATTGAATCTGTTACCATAGTCGGCATATCCTCCTTCACCTTCCTGAAGACCTCCAAATGTTGATGAGTTATCAATTGGAATACCGTCTACAACAATAAGTGCGTTGTTATCACCTGTCAAAGATGACTCGCCCCGCAATACAATACGAGTTGAAGCTCCAACGGAACCAGAACCGGTGGTAATTTTCACACCAGCTGTTTTTCCCCTTAAAGCTTCAAGAGCATTTTTGTCTGGAGAAGTTAGCAAATCCTCAGCCTTAACTGTTTGGTTAGCATACGTCACATCTCGAGCATTTTGAGTTGTTCCTAACGCTGTTACAACAACCTCACTAAGTTGCTGAACATCGGAAGCCATTTGAACATCTATCACACTTCTTGTACCAATTTCGACTTCTTGAGTCTCTAAACCGATAAAAGAAAAGACCAAAGTTTTTGCATCTTCCGGCACACTAACCTTATAGTTACCATCAATATCGGTAACTCCACCTGTTGCGGTTCCTTTTACCACAACGTTAACTCCAGGTAAGGCTGATCCGTCATCAGCAGATGATACTTTACCTGATACTGTCCTGTCCTGCGCCCACGACATAGTCGTAACCATGAGTGCACTCAAGACGAGTAGTAAAACTTTTTTCATGCTTTTTTGTTTAGGTTTAACATAAAACTACTTTTCAAACCTAAAACTAGGGAATTTGCCTATTAACAAAAAAATAATACCACCAATTTTTCGGCAATATTTTATTTATATTAAACTATGTATAGTAATAATTTGATTATTTTAATACCTTAAACTCAATCCTTCTGTTTTTGGCTCTCTCTTCTTCTGTATTGTTAGAATTTAAAAAATTCGAGGCTCCATATCCCCTAAAGCCCAATTTTGTTTTGTCAACACCATTTTTGACCAAATAATTGTAAACAGCTTCAGCCCTTTTTTCGGACAATTCTAAATTGTATTTTTCTGTCCCTACATTATCGGTATAACCTGAAATTTCAACTCTTAATGTTTTGTTAGTGTTAAGCAGATGCAATACCCTATTCAGTTCTGCTTTAGATGTAGAAGTTAAATTGTAACTGTCGAAGTCAAAAAAAATGTTTTTTAGAACTACTCTTGCCCCCGGCTTTATTTTTTCTAGTTTTAAATTGATTTTAACGGGGATGAGTAATTTTTCTGTTAAATTAAAATTTTCACTTTTGTATAAATAACCTTCTGATTCAGCAAACAATCCATATTGAGCACCCTGAGTAATGACAATCAGGTAATCTCCTGTAACAGAATCAGACCTGACCTTTTCAACGGAATTATTAGAATCCAAATTAATTAGTGAAACGGTAGCTTTTAATGGCGTATTTGTCTCACCATCCATAACTTTTCCAAACACATAACTGCTTTTGTGCTCCACCTGTAATTTCGGAGGAATATCAATTTCGTATAACGTACTAAGAACACTTTCTTTGGTTCTTTCTTCATGTGAATAGTATCCTTTTGCCCCATCGGAACTAATAAACATAGAGACCTCATCATCATGTGTATTGATTGGATAACCAAAATTGGTTGGAGCCAACCACTCACTAGCAGACTTTTTATCCGAAAAATATATATCGAAACCACCAAAACCGAGTTTTCCGTTGGTAGCAAAATAGAGCCTTTGCCCATTAGGATGAATGAAGGGTGAAATATCGTCAAAGGAAGTATTAATGCTTGATCCAACATTTTGTGGAGATTGCCACTCGCCTTCTTCATTTTGCTGAGAAACATAAATATCCCTCCTGCCAAATCCTCCACTTCTATTCGAAACAAAATACAATGTTCTCCCATCTGCGCTCAGACTTGGTTGTGAGTCCCAGGAGGGTGAGTTAATTACCTCTCCCATATTTTCTGGAACCGACCATGCATTACCTGTTTTATAACTTATATACAAATCACAGCTACCGTATCCCTGCCTTCCCATACAGGAAGTAAACACCAACATTCGCCCATCTGCAGAAATAGAACATGTGCCTTCATTGTACTCAGAATTAATATTATCAGAAATTGAATGCGGTTCCTGCCAGTTGCCGTTTTTATCCTTATCTGTTTGAAGGATTTCCTCATCACCCTGGCGTTTAATAAAAAGCAGTGTGTTCTGATCAACAGTTAGAACAGGGAAGTATTGTTGTTTGAATTGGTTTACAACCTTCGGTAGCGGTCTTGGATTGAACTGAAAATCATTGGTTTTATAATTAATTGCAAAATGGCTGTTATCTATTAACAGCTTTGCGCTGAATGCATACCTTCCTTTTTCTGAAGTGAGTTCCAAATATTTTCCGAGGTATTTGAGTGTTTCCTCATAATTTCCATTTTTGAAAGCATTACTTCCAAGCAGATACCAGGAAGAAGCAAATTTGGGTGTGTCCGGGTACCTATCAATAACCTGGCGATAGCACCAGAATTGCAGGCTATCGTTGAACTTAATTTGATAAATTGAAGCCAGCTTCAGATAGGCTTCAGCAAAATCTGGATCTTTGTCTATTGCCAATTGCAAGCGTTCAAATGCTTTGTCGAAATCACGTGCTCCTATTAATGAGCGTGCTTCTTCATATAACTTAACGGCCCTTTTATTATTGGATGTCAAGGTTTGTGACCAGGAAAACCAGGAACTTAGAACAAAGGCAATAAGTAAGACTATGCGCATTAGCGAACGTTCAAGTACTTGTGTATTTGCAGCGAAATTCTCCAAGTTGGATGATTCTTTACGTATTCTGTAATACGTTCTTTGATAACATCTGTTTTATCCCATTCCGGCTGAAGGAATAATAAACAATTTTTATCAACCATTTCCGCATGTTGTTCTGCCCATTTAAAATCCGACTTGTTAAAAACAACTACCTTCAGCTCATTGGCTTTTAACAATTCCTCAGTTATTGGAGCTTTAAATTTTTTGGGAGAAACACATATCCAGTCCCATTTTCCTGTAATAGGATATGCAGCTGAAGTTTCCAGGTGGGTTTGAATTCCCTTGTTCTGAAGCAATTCTGTAAGAGGAGCCAAATCATACAGGGTGGGTTCACCACCGGTAATAATAACCCGCACGGCTCCACTTTTTAAGACCTCTTCAACAAGCTCCTCTACACTTAATTTAGGAGCCTTTTCGATACTCCATGATTCTTTTACATCACACCAGGTACAACCCACATCGCAACCTGCCAGGCGAATAAAATATGCCGACTCTCCAGCATGGTAGCCTTCACCCTGAATGGAGTAGAATGTTTCCATTACCGGATAAACATGTCTCATAACCCTCTATTTCTACACGCCAACAGCCTTCTTATAGGCTATCATCGTATTCATAATAAGCGAAGCAATTGTCATAGGCCCCACTCCTCCTGGAACGGGTGTAATATAGGACGCCTTAGGTTCAACCGTTTCAAAATCTACATCTCCCTTAAGAGCAAACCCTTTTTTCTTCGTAGAATCAGGAACACGGGTCGTACCCACATCAACCACAACCGCTCCCTCCTTTACCATATCCCCAGAAATTAACCCTGGCTTACCCACAGCAATAACCAAAATGTCAGCCTTTCTCGTATGCTCTTCAAGGTTTTCTGTAAAAATATGGCAAATAGTGACTGTAGCGTCTCCAGGCCCGGCCAACAAAATACCCATAGGCATACCAACAATATGGCTTTTGCCAACTACCACGCA
>JAGQYJ010000028.1:14949-21120 GCA_020436145.1 Cyclobacteriaceae bacterium
CTTCATTTTACCCGTAACATATGTCTTACTTGCACCATCTTCTCCCACAAGTACGGCAACCAAATGCGGGGGCCTAAATCCCTTGTCAGTAAGCTCTTTTACTTCTCCGGCTATTTCATTCTCTATATCTCGAGCTACCTTTTTCCCATCTAATATTGTTGCCATATTTTTTTATTTATTCAATTTTAAGCACCGCCATAAAGGCTTCTTGTGGAATCTCTACATTCCCGACCTGGCGCATTCTTTTCTTACCTTTTTTCTGCTTTTCAAGTAGTTTTCTTTTACGTGTTATATCGCCACCATAACATTTAGCCAATACATTTTTTCGCATAGCTTTAACGGTCTCGCGAGCTATAATTTTAGTTCCTATAGAGGCTTGAATAGCGATTTCAAACATTTGGCGGGGAACCAGCTCTCTTAATTTCTCACAAAGCTTTTTACCCCACTCGTATGCCTTATCTCTATGCACAATTGCAGAAAGAGCATCTACAGGTTCTCCGTTAAGCATAATATCCAACTTGACCATTTTTGACTGTCGGAATCCAATCAGTTCATAGTCCAATGAAGCATACCCTCTTGAAATTGTCTTTAGTTTATCAAAAAAATCAAAAACGATCTCACCGAGAGGTAATTCAAAGGTTAATTCTACACGATCAGAGGTTAAATATACCTGATTTTTTATTCCCCCTCTTTTATCCATGCAAAGTGAAATTACCGGCCCAACAAATTCTGCCTTGGTTATTATCTGTGCCGAAATATAGGGCTCTTCGATATGCGAGATCGTGCCGGGATCAGGCATTTCTGATGGGGCATTTATATTCACAGTCCGTCCGTCACCATATACGGCATGATACTGCACCGAAGGAACAGTAGTGATTACAGTCATGTCGAACTCGCGCTCCAAACGTTCTTGCACAATCTCCATGTGCAACATGCCCAGGAACCCACAGCGAAATCCAAATCCCAGGGCAGCCGAAGTTTCAGGCTCCCAAACGAGGGACGCATCATTGAGCTGAAGTTTTTCCATTGAAGCTCTTAACTCCTCGTATTCACTTGTTTCCACAGGATAAATACCTGCAAAAACCATTGGTTTTACTTCCTCAAACCCCTTGATTGCATTGGTACAAGGTCTCTCCTTATGGGTGATCGTATCTCCTACTTTTACCTCACGAGCTACTTTTATGCCCGATATAAGATAGCCAACATTCCCTGCAGATATTTGTTCCCGAGGGTCCTGACTCAAACGTAAAATACCAATTTCATCAGCATCATATTGCTTTCCGGTATTGACGAATTTGACCTTATCTCCCTTTCTGATAGTTCCATTAATTACCCGAAAAATAACTTCAATTCCCCTGAAAGGGTTAAACACAGAATCAAATATCATAGCCTGGAGAGGAGCCGATGGATCACCTTTGGGTGCCGGAATTCTCTCAACAATTGCCTGCAAAATTTCATCTATTCCTATGCCCTCTTTTCCACTTGCATGTATTATTTCATCCGGCTTGCAACCCAATAAATCAACCACCTGATCAGCTACCTCCTCCGGGTTAGCTCCGGGAAGGTCTATTTTGTTGAGTACAGGAATAATCTCAAGATCGTGGTCCAATGCAAGGTATAAGTTGGATATAGTTTGAGCTTCTATGCCCTGCGAAGCATCCACAATTAACAATGCTCCTTCGCAAGCTGCAATGGATCGTGATACTTCGTACGAAAAATCGACATGGCCCGGTGTATCAATCAGGTTAAGGGTGTACTTTTCTCCCTCATACACATAGTCCATTTGGATCGCATGGCTTTTTATGGTTATACCCCTTTCCCTCTCAAGGTCCATGCTATCCAGCAATTGCTCCTGCATGTCTCTGCCTGCTACGGTATGTGTAGTCTCCAAAAGCCTGTCTGCAAGGGTACTTTTTCCGTGGTCAATGTGGGCTATAATACAAAAATTCCTGATCCGATCCATTTACGTGGTTGTCCAAACAAGCTGCAAAAATATTGAATAAATTCTGAAATGCCCGCCATGCTATTCAGGCAGAAACAATGGGAATTTTGGTTGTCAAATCATTCGGTTTGAGCCTTTGACTTTGACGCATATCTTTGCATGAATATGGTTAAAGCAGAAGAGAAAAGAAGAGATAATATTGCCGAGTACATAATACATATGTACCAGTCGGAAGAACTTGTGCGTTCGTTCGATTTTGATCTAGACCAAATTAACACCTATGTTATTTCGCATATTCCATTGGAAGATCACGCAAAGAAAGAACTTTTGCTCTGGTACGCTTCACTAATTGAAAACATGCAAAAGGAAGGTATTAATGAAAGTGGCCATCTCAAAGAAACAATAGATCTGACTCATCAGCTAAATAAACTGCATGTTGAACTATTAGGTAAGGATAAGTCCTATGAAAGAATAGTACATTCAGCACAACCATTTATCGAAACCCAGATAAAAGAATCAAAAAATACTATTAGTGATCCCATTCAAATTTGCCTGAACGCTGTGTACGGGTTCCTTCTGCTGAAACTTAATGGGAAATCAATAACCAGCGAACAGCAAAATATGCTTGGAGCATTTGGCAATATGCTCTCCTTTTTGAGTTTTAAATTCAAACAAAATAGCTTCCTATCCTCTAACTAGTTTTACTTCCTGGTTCTGAAAACTTTTTATACCATCCAAAGTTTGCACAAGCAAACGCCCTACCTGGTCCGTACCTATAATTTCTCCATAAAACCGCTTATCTGATTCAAAGACTTTTAGCTGATTTTTTGCGTATAAAAGCTCCTGATATTCATCATTTAGCAGTGAAAAATTTCCTTCTCTTAGCAGGGAATACCTCTCTGAAATTTCTTCGATCAATTGGGCCAGGATAGCGTTTATATCATACGATTTACCGGTAATACCTTTCAGGGAAGTGGCCTCGGGAGTTTCAAACACGTCCTGATTTACATTTAAACCAATTCCAACAATACACGATTCAAAAACCCTGTTCTTTACACTATTCTGGATTAATATTCCTGCAATCTTTCCCTCTTTAACATAAATGTCGTTTGGCCACTTTACATGAACAATTTCCGACAGGTAGTTCTGAACTACACCAGCTACGCTTAAGCTTATTACTTGGGTTAACCTAAATTGGTTTTCAAGTTTTAAAAACGAAGGCTTAAGTAGTAAAGAAAATGTCAAATTTTTATATGGCTGAGTCTCCCAGCTTTTGCCGGGCTGACCCTTGCCAGCCGATTGAAAATCAGTAATTACAACATAACCTTCTTCTACTCCACTTGCCAGCAGATTGGTCATAATTTCATTGGTAGAATGACAGGTTGGCAGATAATGAACCTGATTTGACGGGAAGCCCAGATTGGCAGGGATTTTATACACTATTTTTTTCGTATTTTTGTTGAAATCAAAATTAGTAAATGAGTAAAAGAGTGTTGACTCTATCTTCAGAGAAATTGAGTCAGGTGGTAGTGAAGGGAATGCAGGAGAAAAAAGCAGAGGAAATCCGTGTACTAAACTTAAAGCATATAGCTAATTCTGTCGCTGACTATTTTGTTGTTTGTTCCGGAAATTCTGATACCCACATTGATGCAATCGCAGATTCAGTTGAAGACGAAGTTGTTAAAACAGATGGTCAGACACCTTGGCACAAAGAAGGAACAAACAATAAATCTTGGATACTTCTCGACTATGTAGATGTTGTAGTCCATATATTCGCAAAAGAGTCCCGTTCTTTTTATGGGATTGAAGACTTATGGGCAGATGCAGAAGTTACAGATATTGAGCATGTAGGGTAACAAGAATTATTTTAACTAAAGAAAAAAGTATAAATGGCTAATAACCAAAATAAAGGCAATGTGCCACCTAAATTACCTCAGCCACGGCAGAATTATCAGCTTTGGGTAATCCTCACCCTGGTAATTATTATTTCGTCCATTTTCTATTTTAATAATAGCAATGGGCTCATCGATATATCTGAACGTAGATTTGAACAAATGGCACTGAGCCATGACGTTGAGAACCTCACCTTTATAAGGGGTCAGAATATGGTAGAGGTAACACTTAAAAAGCAGGCGCTTGAAAATGCCAAATACAAAAGTGAACTTGATGGCCGTGGGCCATGGGTTTCCTCCGAGGGGCCTCACTACCGTTTCAAGGTGCTTTCCGCAGATAAATTCGATGAAATTGTCACCGATATTAATAAGAAATTAGGCGACTCGGATAAACTCGATTATAAAATTGAGGAGAGAAGCGACCCAACCTCCATGATTTTGAACTGGGGCTTCCTGTTTTTAATTCTTTTTGGCTTCTGGTTTATGATGAGAAGAATGACGGGACAAGGGGGACCAGGCGGCCAAATATTTAATATTGGCAAATCCAGAGCTGCTTTGTTCGATGCCGAAAACAAGGTAAAAATAACCTTCAATGATGTGGCAGGCCTTGAAGAAGCGAAAGAAGAAGTAAAAGAAATAGTTGAGTTCTTGAAAAGCCCTAGCAAATTCACTGATTTGGGAGGTAAGATACCAAAAGGCGCTTTGTTGGTTGGCCCTCCAGGCACAGGTAAAACTTTATTAGCCAAAGCCGTAGCAGGCGAAGCAGGTGTTCCTTTCTTTTCCCTGTCGGGTTCAGACTTTGTGGAGATGTTTGTAGGTGTTGGAGCTGCCCGGGTAAGAGACCTTTTCAAGCAAGCCAAAGAAAAAGCGCCTTGTATTGTATTTATTGACGAGGTTGATGCTATCGGCAGATCAAGAGGCAGGGGCCAGATACCTGGAAATAATGATGAGCGGGAAAACACACTGAACTCACTTTTAGTTGAAATGGATGGTTTTGCCACAGATTCGGGAGTTATCATTCTGGCCGCCACTAACCGGCCTGATGTGCTTGACAATGCATTGCTTCGACCAGGTCGATTTGATCGGCAGATTGGTATTGATAAACCTGACATCGTAGGAAGAGAGCAAATCTTCAAAGTGCACTTAAAACCTATTAAGCTTGGGGCTGATATCGACTCCAGAAAATTAGCAGCCCAAACTCCGGGATTTGCAGGCGCAGAAATAGCTAACGTATGCAACGAAGCTGCACTTATTGCTGCAAGGCACAATAAGAAAGCCGTGGAAATGCATGATTTTCAGGAGGCTATTGACAGGGTAATCGGTGGATTGGAAAAGAAAAGTAAAATTATTTCTCCTGATGAGAAAAAGATCGTGGCCTATCATGAAGCAGGCCATGCAGTAGCCGGTTGGTTTTTGGAGCATGCCGACCCATTGGTAAAAGTTAGTATTGTGCCTCGCGGGTTAGCGGCTTTAGGATATGCACAATACTTACCCAAAGAGCAGTTCCTGTATCAAACAGAGCAGCTAATTGATGAAATGTGTATGGCCCTGGGAGGACGAGCGGCTGAAGAAATCATCTTTGGAAAAATATCGACAGGTGCCTTAAGCGACCTGGAACGCGTTACGCAAATGGCGTACAACATGGTAAGCATTTATGGAATGAACGATAAAATAGGTAATATCTCCTTCTATAACTCTAAGCAATCTGAGTACAATTTCAACAAACCGTATTCAGAAGCAACTGCCAAAGTAATTGATGAGGAAGCCAAGCAAATTGTTACAAAGGCTTATGAGAGAACCAAAGAGCTGCTCCTTCACAAGCGTAAGGAGTTAGAAGTGCTAGCCCAGGAACTCTTGAAAAGGGAAATTATTTTCCAAAGTGATCTGGAAAAACTTATTGGCAAAAGGCCATTTAAGCATCACACTACATACGAGGCTTTTGTTTCACAAAAAGATGATAAAGCTGAGAAGGAAGATAAAAAAGATCAACTTTCCGTTGATAACGCGATGAACAATGGAGAAGGTAAAGTGGAATCTTCAAAAGTAGAAAATACGGAGGTCGATAAAACAGGTGTTTAAGCATGACCTTTTTTGGATATTGATAGCCATTTGAACCTTCAAATGGCTATTTTATTTATATTAATTTGTGCGTCATCCGTTTCGTTTACAATCTAATAACTAATTTTCAGCCATGATTGAAATCCACATTGATGCCGGTGAGAATCAAAAGTTATATTTTGCTTCTGATTTTCATTTGGGTGCTCCTGACTTAAAAGCCAGCAGACCCAGGGAGGAAAAAGTGGTGCGTTGGCTGGATTCAATTCAAAAGGATGCTGT
>JAGQYJ010000028.1:21412-26355 GCA_020436145.1 Cyclobacteriaceae bacterium
CTTTTCAAGAACCCCTTTGCCCGGTGGTGCTTTACTCAATTGCATCCTAACCTTGCCTTAAAACTGGCACATAGTTGGTCAAGAAGCAGCCGGATAAGTTCTTCAGAATATGATGAAGAATCGTTTGGCGAGAAGGAGTTTTTATACCAGTACTGTGTGGAAATGGAGAAACAAGACCATTTTGACTATTACATCTTTGGTCATCGGCATATTCATCTCGATATGAAAGTTGGTTTCAATAGCAGGTATGTCAATTTGGGAGAATGGGTAAATAACTCACGGTATGGAATGCTCTCCCATGACCAATTAGAATTGATTGATTTTGAAGTATAAACTCATTTTGGGGATGTTGTGTGTTGTAACGGCAATTGCACACGCGCAAGAAAGAAAAGCAGTTGATTCGCTTACTTTTGATAAGCCTATTACCGATTATTCCATTGATGTTTCAGGGAATATTTATGTAGCCCTGGAAGGCGGCTCCATAACAAAATATAGCCCTGAATTAGACTCTCTTTTCACCTACTCACCTGTTCAGGTAGGAAATGTTAAGTTACTTGAGGCCGGTAATGGTCTGCGCATTTTTGCTTTTTATGATTACTACCAGGAATACCTGATTACAGACCGGTTTCTGACACAGCCCGTACGAGCAAAATTTTCGTCCGCTACGCTTGATTTTGTTGAAATTGCCTCCCAAAGCCAGGACAATAACATATGGCTGGTTGAAAACTCCGGCCTCAGGCTGGTCAAATACAGCCCTGCCACACAAACTATTCTCACTGAGACTTTTTTGAGCTCTATTGTGGATAGCAGAAATCCTTCCTTTAGCTTCGTAAAAGAATATCAAAACCAGGTCTTTCTGGTGGATAAAAACTCCGGAATTTATGTGTTTGACAATTTGGGAAACTTTTCAAGAAAGATTCCGGTAAAAACAGATAAATGTCTATTCTACAGTACAAAGATTACATATGTTCAGGGAAATGAACTAATAGTTTCCGACCTGTATAAACAGGACGAAATACGTGAAAAAATAGGCCACCTTATTGTAAAAAATGTAATGCTCTTTAAAAGCAATGTTTACATTATAAAACCTCAAAAAATTCTCAGATTACAGTGACTTCGCTTTGTCCCTAAAAAATACAAATTATCTTAGGAGAGTATAAGTTTAACATGTATATTTGGTTCAGTTCTGATTGATTTAAAAACTCCCCTTCTTTAAACAACCATAGTTTGAGGGGAGTTTTTTTATGCCTTCTTTTTTCGTTATAAAAAAAAGAAACGCCTCGGTCAAAGGCGTTTCAAGGTCAAAAACTCAAAATAAATCAGGCTATCTCCATAACCCGAAATAACAACGCTACTAATATAACGAATTGGAATAATAGTTTTAACTAAAATTAACAAATTCAATTAAAATTCAGAGAAAATCGAAAATTACGAACAAAAAACTGTCCGATTTCGTAACACATTCGTACCTTAAAGCAAGCAAATCCTTTAAAATCACCAAAAATAGGGGGATTTGATTTTGGCACAGTTTTAACTTATAAATCAACATTTTGTAATCGTGGATAAAGACCTAGGCAAAATACTAATCATTGATGATGATGAAGACGTGCTTTTGGCAGCCAAGCTTCTGCTCAAAAAACATGCGCAACAGGTAACTATTGAAAAGAACCCGAAGAAAATACCCTTTCTTCTGAACAATGATACGTACGATGTTATTCTTCTGGACATGAACTTCAGTAAGGATACAACCAGTGGCAAGGAAGGGTTTTACTGGCTAAGTGAGATTATTGAAAAGGACCCCAAGGCAGTAGTAATTCTTATCACAGCTTTTGGTGATGTTGAAATGGCTGTAAAAGCACTCAAAGAAGGAGCAACGGACTTTGTATTGAAACCCTGGCAAAACGATAAGCTAATAGCCACCTTAAATACGGCCGTTAAGCTTAAACGTTCGTACAATGAAGTAGATAAGCTGCGAAAGGCAAAAAAACAGCTGGAAGAAGACATCAATCAGCCTTTTAGAGATATTATTGGTAGCAGCCCTGCCATGCAGCACATTTATAAACTTGTAGATAAAGTAGCCGGCACAGACGCCAATGTGCTTATTCTGGGTGAAAATGGTACAGGTAAGGAGCTTATTGCCCGTGCCATCCATCAAAAATCACTGAGAAGCGACTGTGTTTATGTAGGAGTGGATATGGGTGCCATAACTGAAACGTTGTTTGAAAGCGAACTTTTCGGCCATAAAAAAGGCGCCTTTACCGATGCACATGCTGACAGGACCGGGCGGTTTGAAGCCGCTAATGGTGGCACGCTATTCCTTGACGAAATAGGTAATTTAAGCCTGCCGTTGCAATCCAAATTGCTGGCCGCACTTCAAAACCGAGAAATAACACGCCTGGGAGATAATAAAATTACTCCAATTGATATCCGTCTTGTTTGTGCCACCAATATGCCTTTGGCAGAAATGGTTGAAAACAATGAATTCAGGCAGGATTTACTGTATAGAATTAATACAGTTGAAATAAACCTTCCCCCTCTTAGAGAACGATTGGAAGATATACCTCAACTGGTCAGCCACTTTATTGAAATGTATGCCAAAAAATACCGCAAGGAAGTAAGAGGCATACAGGAAGGAGCACTTGAAAAGCTCAAAAAGTATAACTGGCCGGGGAACGTAAGGGAACTGCAGCATGCTATTGAGCGCGCGATTATTATGTCAGAAGAGGAAGAGCTTACCACCATGGATTTCTTCTTCCTCAGCGGTTCTTCTTCAACACCAAGTTCGCCTGATAGCTTCAACCTGGAGGAAGTGGAAAGGTCAGTCATAGAAAAAGCATTAGAAAGACACAATGGCAACATCTCAAAAGCAGCCAAAGAGCTCGGGCTCACCCGCGCGTCACTTTATAGAAGACTTGAGAAGTACGGTCTTTAGTACCTACGACAAAACAATTCTATTTAGATTAGGTGGTCTGCTGGTCACCATGTTTTTGCTGGTGGGCACATGGCTGAACCATTCTCTTTCCATAACAATTTCATTGTTTGCCGTACTCCTGGTAGTTCAGGTTGTAAGCTTGTTGAAGTATCTTCATGAACCTAATAACGAGGTAAGCGAAATTTTAAATGCCATAAAAAAGGAAGATTATTCACCTGAAGCTCCTAACCAGTATAATAATGCAACGGCCAGCCAACTGCATGCGGCCATTGGCCAGCTTGTTAAGCAGCACAAGGCTAAGTCATCTGATAAAAATGAAGAATTTCTGTTCTTTAAAAACATTGTACAGCATGCCGGTATTGGTTTAATAGCCATTGATGCTGAAGGAAAAGTGGAAGTAATGAACACTGCTGCCAAAAAACTTCTTCAGGTGTATGATATCAAATATATTTCTGAGCTGCAAAGCCTGAGTAACGACTTGGTCAATATGTTTTTCAGACTAAAGACGGGTGGGCGCGATCTGGCTAAGTTAAAAATTGATGGGGAACTTGTTCAGTTATCAGTTTATGCCATAGAGCTGGTGCTTAAAAGAAAGGTGTACAAAATGATCACCATTCAAAATATCAACAGTGAGCTGGAAGAAATGGAAATGGAAGCATGGCAAAACCTGGTACGTGTGTTAACGCACGAAATCATGAATTCGGTTACGCCCATTTCATCATTAGCCGCCACCGTAGAAGGAGATCTCAAATCCAGGGAATTGGAAAACAATGCCCTGACACTTGAAGCGGATGACAAAGAAGATTTGCTGAGTGCCGTTCAAACCATCCAACGCAGAAGTGACGGACTCATTCGCTTTGTCAGGGACTTCCGGAACCTCACCCATATTCCGCAACCTAACTTTGAGCCTATTAAGATCAAAGACCTGATGGAGGAAATCAACTTGCTCTTGAGCAAGGAATTGATAGAACACCAGATAGGGTACTCAAGCTCCGTAAAACCCGATGATCTCACCATTGAAGCCGACAAGGCTTTAATAGAGCAGGTACTGATTAACCTGATAAAAAATGCCATGCAGGCATTTGACGAGGAGACCAACCGGTTAGTTCAGGTATCTGCATACAAAGACGATAAAGGCAGGCCTGTAATTACTGTAAAAGACAACGGTTGTGGCATTGACGAAGAAGCTATGTCGCGCATTTTTGTACCCTTTTTTACCACGAAGAAATCTGGCTCCGGTATTGGACTGAGCCTGTCGAGACAGATCATGCGAAAACACAAGGGAACACTAACTGTGAATTCCCAGGTTGATGAAGGTACTGAATTTATCATGCGTTTTTAGCTTTGATAATGGCCTTCCTTTTTGTTGTTTTGTAATATAAATATTGCTTAAGCATGGAAGAAGTAGCCTCAAAAGTCAAAGATATCTTAGTAGAAAAAATGGGGATTGCCGAAACCGAAGTTACCCCGGATGCCAACCTGATTAAAGATCTGGGTATTGATTCCCTGGATTATGCAGAGCTCGTAATGGAGTTTGAGCATACATTCGACATCAGAATTCCTGATGAAGATGCCGAACAGCTTACAACCGTAAATGCAGCTGTTGAATATATCATTCAAAAACTGGCAAAGTAGTAAATTCGAAAAGCTATTTTTTTAACGTTTTTAGCATAGTGGGCCTTTTGGCATGAGACAATTCATCTACATATTTCTGGAGATCAAATAGGTAGCAATAATCAACACTCCCATAAAGAACCCGCCAAATAAAATAATCCAAAAAAGAAATGACCTGCGATAGCTTATTGAACGTGTCTCAATATGACTTATGAAATAATCATAAAAAAATATTCCAATCATTAAAAAGAGGGACAAAGGATGAACAAATGCTGGTAAAGCGAAATATGGATTACTCGTGTATGAGACTACAAATAAACTTATGGTCAGAAGCTTTAACATATCAATTATCCGTTTGGGATGTTTTGCTAAAAACCGATTTATATAAATAATAATA
>JAGQYJ010000002.1:0-27451 GCA_020436145.1 Cyclobacteriaceae bacterium
GTTCTTCACGATCTTATTGGCTACTTCCGTTATTTTGGCCAGCTCCTCTTCATTTTTAAAGATAGGCACAATTACCACCTGGGTAGGCGCCAATTTGGGAGGCAACACCAATCCTTCATCATCAGAGTGCGCCATAATCAGAGCGCCCATTAGTCGGGTGCTCACGCCCCACGAGGTTCCCCAAACGTATTCCAGCTTACCGGTTTGGTCGGCAAACTTCACATCAAACGCCTTGGCAAAATTCTGTCCCAGGAAGTGGGAGGTTCCTGCCTGAAGAGCTTTACCATCCTGCATCAATGCTTCAATGCAGTACGTATCCACCGCTCCTGCAAAACGTTCGCTTTCACTCTTTACCCCCTTGAGTACAGGCACTGCCATAAAGTTCTCCACGAAATCAGCATACACATTCATCATCTGTACAGCTTCTTCTTCTGCCTCCTTGCGGGTAGCATGGGCCGTATGGCCTTCCTGCCACAGGAACTCAGCTGTACGCAGAAACAAACGCGTACGCATTTCCCAACGCACTACGTTGGCCCATTGGTTCAGCAGAATAGGCAAGTCGCGGTAGCTCTGTATCCAGTTTTTATAGGTGTCCCAAATTACAGTTTCTGAAGTTGGGCGTACGATCAGCTCTTCTTCCAGCTTCGCATCAGGGTCCACTACAACGCCTTCCCCATCAGGATCGTTTTTCAAACGATAATGCGTAACCACGGCACACTCCTTGGCAAAGCCCTCCACATGGCTGGCCTCGCGGCTGAAGTACGACTTGGGGATGAAAATGGGGAAGTAGGCATTATAATGCCCTGTTTCCTTGAACATCTTGTCAAGCACCGCCTGCATGCGTTCCCACACGGCAAAACCGTGCGGCTTAATAACCATGCAACCACGAACAGGTGAGTTCTCCGCTAAATCTGCTTTCTTTACCAGTTCGTTGTACCAGGCGGAGTAATCTTCACTCCTTTTTGTAATCCCTTTTCCCATTTTCGGTATGAATATTGCTTTAAATCAGATAGATAAATAATGAGTCGCAAATATATAGCTTGTAGCTTGCTCTCGTTACCTTTAAAGAAAGGAATTGTATTGTTAACCAAATTTTGGAGCCATGAAAAACAAACAAATCACCTTAATCGCCCTGGCTTGTAGTTATTTACTCGGAATTTCCGCTTTTGCGCAGTTGCGCAAGGGAGTGGAAAATGACGATATGTACTTCTCCAAAAAAGACAGGGAGCTATTGTACGCATCCGGCAGCACCGGAACATCGGATTATTATGGCGACCAAAGTTATGATTCCGATTATTATGCTTCACATAATTTCAGCAGTCCAACGGTGCAAAGCGCCACGGCCGGAAGCCCAACCGTTCAGGCAGGGGAATATGATGAAGAAGCCGATAACAATCAGTATTTTATCAAGGATTACAGCCTGCCGAAAGAGGAGAAAGAATATGAAAAGGTTGTAGTCAATAATTACTACGGATATGGAGGAACTCCATATGGGTATGGATGGAACTCAGGCATAACCTTTAGTATTTCCTTCGGTTCGTTTTATGGGTACCCATACTACGGCTATGGTTATTATGATCCATTTTTCGATCCGTTCTATTCCTACTATTACTACGATCCTTTTTACCGGTATTACGATCCATGGAACTATGCCTACTACCGCTACGATCCCTGGAGGTATCAACGGTACAATCGTTATGGGTACTACAGCGGGTATTATAATTCATCCAGTTGTTTCTACCCCTCACATGGCTATACCAATTACAGCAATGTGAAAAACGAAGTAAAATACAGAAACGGGAGGAAGATAGTTAGCGGTACAAGATCGGGTCGTACGGTGACCAGGCCTGCCGAAACTACCAGGAGCAGAGGAGGAGTTGTTGATGTTTCGGGCGTTAACACTAATGGAAGAACAAATGGTACCAATCCGAATAGCTCTACCTACAGGAGATCACGAAGCAGTTCCGGTACCGTAAACCAAAGCGGAACACGATCAAGAACCAATAGCTATAATTCCAATAATCGTTCGAATAATTCGTCCTATCAAAGGAGTAACAGTTCGTATCAACGTAGCAATAGCTCCTATGGAAGCTCCGGTTCTTCCAACTCGCGTTCTTCAGGTTATTCATCCGGAAGTCGCTCAAGTGGCAGCAGCAGCGGAAGCAGTTCAAGGTCTTCCGGTTCAAGCACAAGGAGCAGGTCGAGGGACAATTAAGATGGAAGTTCTGAGCTGGAAGCTTGAAGTTATTAAGCCAGAAGTTTAGTTAAAAGATGAAAGAAGGGTTCAAATTTGAAAAGCTTCTGATCTGGCAAAAAGCGATGGACCTAGGTGAAGAGATCAATCAGCTTACTAACACCTTTCCACAAAAAGAGATGTATAATCTTTCGTCACAAATAAGAAGGGCTGTGGATTCAGTGGCATTAAACATTTCAGAAGGCTCGATTTTACAATCGAATCCTGAGTTTAGAAAGTTCATGGGGTACTCAATCCGTTCACTTGCTGAAGTAGTTACTTGCCTTCATAAAGCAAGAAACAGAAATTATATTCCGGAGGAGCAATTCAATAACCTTTACGATGACTCCTTCAATCTAATGAACATGATGATAGCTTTTAGAGATAGAATAAAATGAGCAAGGTAAGAACTTCCAACTTCCGACTTCCGACTTTAAGCTTACTCATAATGATGTTACTTGCTTATGGCTCTGCGCTTTCCCAAGCCTACTATCCGGATGCAGTTCGGTTTTCCAACACTACCCCTTTGGGGTCCGCGCGTATTCAGGCTTTGGGCGGTGCTTCGGTAGCTTTGGGTGCCGACCCTTCAGCAATTGTCACCAACCCCGCAGGGCTAGGATTGTATAATCGTTCGGAGATAACCATTACACCGGCATTCAATACCACCCTGTCCGTGGCTGATTTGAATGGCACCTCTACCAATGAATTGTATTCCAAGTTTTCGCTTGACCAGGTATCAGGAATTCTTTCGCAATCGAGGGACGGAACTGGTGGCTGGCTGGGTGGTGCCTGGGGCATAAGTGTGCAAAAGATCAATGATTTTAACGGAAGATATAAATATGAGGGCACCAATCGAACAAACAGCATGGTCGATTACTTTATTGAAAGTGCCTGGGGTGAGCCCACCGGTCAGTTTCCTGCCCTTGAAGATGCCTATGACCTTACCACAATGGCCTATTACAATTACCTTATTGGCCCATGGAACGTAGTGGACGCCTCCTACCCGGACGATGAATATTTTTCCGATCTTACCATTTCAGGGGCTTCTTTTTTAAGACCCGGCTTACAACAGCACGAAACTATAGATACTAGAGGTTCGCAATATCAAATATCGTTTGGCTATGGGGGCAATTTTGCAGATGTGCTTTACTTTGGCTTCAATGTGGGGCTCACCACACTCCAGTACAAATCCACAAAAACGTACCGCGAAGATTCGTTTGACTATTCACAAACGGATGATCCCGATCACCATCCGCTGAACGACTTTAATTTGACTGAGACACTTGCCATTAACGGTACAGGGGCCAATCTGACAGTAGGAATTATCGTTCGCCCGGTTCCTGTTTTCAGAATTGGAGCCAGCATAACTACTCCTACCTCCTATGCAATCAACGATTCGTACGAAACAACCATGGGCGCTCATTGGAATAATTTTCTCTACGAAGACATCATTGATGGAGATAAACTGCTGAACGACACTTATACCGAATCAGCCATTGCGCAATCCTACTATTCCTTAAAAACACCTATGAAGTACGCACTGGGTACGGCCTTGTTTTTTGGAAAACTGGGTTTTGTAACCCTTGATGCAGAATTCCTGAATTACAGCAATATCTGGTTAAAGTCAGAAGACGCTGACTTAAATTCTGTTCTTGGAGAAAATAATACTTACATATCAGATAATTATGATAACGAAGTGAACTTAAAAGCCGGAGTGGAACTGAGGCTGTCTCCTCTTCGCCTGCGTGCAGGGTATGCCATCAATGGCACACCGGTAGATTACTTAAACAACCTTAATTTCTCCAACCAGACTTTTTCAGCCGGAGCAGGTGTTCTTTTCGACAAGTTCTATGCAGATTTTGCGGCTGTGTATAAATATCAGAAATCTCAGTATTCTCCTTATCTGCTTTCTGATTATTCCGAACCAATTGTAGATGTAGCCCAGAATACCTTAAGGGCCATTTTGACTGTGGGCTTCAGATTTTAGAAAAAAGGGTCCAACTTTTCCCGAAGCTGTTCAACCAACTCCTCAACACTCAACCCTTCTGCCTGCACATGTATTTGAGCCTTTTGATAGATGTGAATACGTTCTTCATACAATTGATTAACCCGCTCCCGTGGATTTGCCTTCAACAGGGGTCTGTCCTTTTGCCTTGACGTTCGCTCAATCAGAACTTCGGGGCTCACATCAATGAAAACCGTTGTGCCATGTTCGTTCATCCACTCCATTCCGCTGTGATAGCATGGTGAACCTCCCCCCGTGGCCATAACAAAGGACTCATTTTGTCCGGTTACATCTTTTAGGTTTTCAGATTCTACTTCCCTGAAGTACTTCTCGCCTTCCACTTCGAAAATGCTTGAAACAGAAGCTCCCTCCTGCTCCACAATCACTTCGTCAAGATCAAAAAAAGGAAGGCCAAGCCTGTCCGCCAGTAGTTCTCCAATAGTTGACTTGCCCGATCCGGGCATTCCTATGATAAATATCTTCGGCATGCTATTGCAGCAAAAGTTCAACCTCATCTGCGGTTGGCACATCGTTATAGTGCCACTTGCCAAGTACGGTCCCGTCACGAACCAGCATTAACCCCGGGTTGGAGCGTATCATAGCTTTGAGTACTGTTGCATCACCATAGAAATAAGGAGCTGCCAGTTGGTACGTATGCCTGAAATTCTCAAAGTTGGCTGTGGAGGATGAAGTAATGGCTATAGTTGTCACTTCCCCCTCCAGGCTATTAATCAACTCAACTATTTGAGTCATATGTTCCTTATCCGCATCCTGCACATTATATGAAATAAAGAAAAGCCTGGTACCCTCAAGTGACTGCTTCGTATAGTCTCCTGTTTCCTCATTCCAAACATTATAGTCTGTGATCCTTGGAATGGTTTTGTCTTCATTCGTAATTCTGTGTGACTTATAGGTATATCCTTCTTTCTCTGAAAGATAGGAAGATGACTTGATAAGTTTTCCGTCTTTTTCGAAGGTATATTCAAAAACAGGCTGCTCCTCCGGCAACATATTCGCAGCTATGTTTTCTCCAACTGCGTAGGGTCTGAAATCTATTGGAGGCAAGTGGTTAATAGCATAAACTCCGGTGTAGATGGAGATAATTGTTGCAGCAACCAACACATAAACTGATGACTGCTCATGCAGGTAGGATTGGAATTTATCCTTCCTCCAAAACAGGTAGCCAATCAAAATAATAAGAATAACATCCTTACCAAACGATTGCCAGGGGGTAAGAGGGATGGCATCTCCAAAACAACCGCAATCGGTAACTTTATTAAAAAAAGCGGAATAAAAAGTAAGGAATGTAAAGAACACAATGAGCAAACCAAGCACCCAGGCTGTAATTTTCATCCGGTAATGTAGCAGTAAAGCAACACCCAGCACTATTTCCAATACAATGAGAAACATGCCAATGGGCATGGAAAATGGCACCAGCCACTCAAAAAAATGGGCAAAATCGTTGGCAAATACTTCAAAATATTCGCCCATTTTTATTTCGGTTCCCATAGGGTCGTCCAGCTTCACCAGTCCGGAAAAAATAAAGAGCACCCCTACTAAAAAAGCTACTATTTTGTCAAGAATTCTCACCTTCATTTAGTTTAATTAAAGCAAAAACAGCGTAGTTAATCATATCACGGTAGTTAGCATCCGTACCTTCAGATACCAGGGTTTTACCCTCATTGTCTTCTATTTGTTTTACCCGTAAAATTTTCATCAGAATAATATCCGTAATGGAGCTTACCCGCATATCACGCCAGGCCTCCCCATAATCATGGTTTTTGTCCGAAAGCAAACGCAGTGTTTCTTCTGCCTCTTCGTCATAATAGTTCATAAGCTCATCCAGTGGCAATTCCATTCTGTTGTCATTCTTCATGCGCAACTGAATAAGTGCAATTAAGCCATAATTGATAATTGCCACAAACTCACCGTGCTCGGTATCCCCAACTTTGGTAATGCCCTTCTCCTGAATGGAGCGGATACGGTTAGCTTTGATGAATATTTGATCTGTTATGGACGGAAGCCTTAAAATGCGCCAGGCGGTACCATAATCGGCAGCCTTCTTGCTAAATAATTCTCGACATTCAGAAAGGATATTTTTGTACTCTTGTTCTGTAGATAACTTCAATGTAAACTGTTTTGCTAATTTTGAACCGGCAACCAACGCCTCCACAAAAGTGATGAAAGATAGCCTATTTTCAAGAACTTTTTCGTTGAACATCAAAGGAAATTTATTTGATTTAAATACGCCCAGGATTATGGGCATTCTCAATACAACACCTGATTCCTTCTATTCAGGAAGCCGTGTGCAGGGTGTGCATGCAGTATTGAAGAAAGCAGAACAAATGCTCAACGAAGGTGCCGACCTGCTGGATATCGGGGGTTTTTCAACCCGCCCTGGAGCACAGGAGATTTCCGTAGATGAGGAGCTGCAACGGGTAATACCCTCCATTGAAGTGATAAAAAAAGAATTTCCTGATGTCGTTATTTCCATAGATACTTTCCGGTCAGGAGTGGCCCGTGAAGCATTTGAGGCCGGGGCCTCCATTATAAACGATATCTCCGGTGGCCAGGCAGATGAAGCCATGTTTGAAACAGTGACTCGTCTGAAGGCACCCTATGTACTTATGCATATGAAAGGTACACCCACCACCATGACCAGGCATGCCGGCTATGAAAACGTAACCAAAGAGGTGCTTCAGTTTTTTGCAAAGCAAACCGGGAAGCTGAAAAGAATAGGCCACACCGACATAATTATTGACCCCGGATTCGGGTTTTCCAAGACGTTAGACCAAAATTATGAACTTTTCAGGCACCTTAACGACTTACATATACTAGGGTATCCGGTATTAATAGGTGTGTCTCGAAAATCGATGATCCATAAATTACTGAAAATCACCCCTGAAATGGCGTTAAACGGAACAAATATTCTTAACTTCGCTGCGTTAGAAAAAGGGGCAAGGATTTTGCGAGTACATGATGTGCGGGAGGCCCGCGAGACCATCGAATTATTTAGTGCATTAAAAGGTTGATTTTTCTTTTTAAAATCGGATTTCTAAGTATCAGCTGGTTGGATATCATCGATATCTTACTGGTTGCATTCCTGCTGTATCAACTCTACAAACTAATGCACGGAAGCGTGGCCGTAAAAATCTTCCTTGGCATCTTGTCGTTGTATTTGTTTTACCTTGTGGTACGGGCTGCTCAAATGGAATTACTCTCGACTATACTGGGGCAGTTTATGGGCGTGGGTGTATTAGCTACCATTGTTCTTTTTCAGCAAGAAATTCGGAAATTCCTTTTAATGATTGGCAAAACCACTTCGTTAAAAAGCGGTGAGAGCTTTTTCCGCTCATTTTCTATCTGGAGAAAACAGGAGGAAGGAGGATTTATTATTTCCCCAGTAATAGATGCCATGAAAATAATGAGTGGTACCAATACTGGTGCGCTTATTGTTTTCACGCGCGATTCACAACTTAAATTTTATGTGGATTCAGGTGATTTTATAGATGCAGAAATATCAAGCCGTCTACTACTTTCCATTTTTAACAAATACAGCCCCCTGCACGATGGGGCGGTAATTATATACAAAAACAGAATTCGGGCAGCACGTTGCATTCTACCTGTCTCAGAAAATGATTCGTTACCCGCCCAGTACGGATTGCGTCACAGGGCAGCTGTGGGTATGTCTGAGTTAACGGATACGCTAATTCTGGTGGTATCGGAAGAAACAGGTGAAATGTCTGTAACCAGAAATGGTATGGTTGACCGTAACTTATCCGGTATGGAAATTCGCCAAAAAGTAAACGAATATCTGCTTGAAACCGATATGGTAAAACCAGAGGATGAAGGTGAAAAAGGCGAAAACAAAGAAACCACTAAAGAGGCCGAAGCTATGCTGGCCTATGCCAAACAGGCCGAAGAAAGTGCCTGAAATTACGACCTTACCAATACCCTGTAATTCGTTCGTGTTCTCTGTTCCAGTAGTACCTCTTCCGGAGCTGGGCCATATTTCTGAAGTGTTTCCTCAGTGAAATTTTTGATGGTTACCAGTTTAAGCCCCGTATTGTAATACATAGTAAATCTGTTGGCCAGCTTGGCCAGGAGGCTTTTCACCTTATCCTCATCATAATTAAAACAAACAGAAAGCGAGATGGCCGAATTCTGCATCATATTGATGGGAAGGTTCAAATCGTGCAAGACTTTAAAAATGGTAGCCAGATTTTCTTCATCTACAAACGTATAGTCAAGCACCTTAAAGCTGAAAAGACACTGATTATGCTTATAGATAATACTTGGTTCCCTCTCACTTTCTTCGTACCGATGAATGATGGTTGGCCGGGCTTCAGGGCTATCAAATGACCGGACTTCCAGAGGGATGTTCTTAAGAGCTAGCGGTTTAATTGTTTTGGGGTGGATGACCGTAGCTCCATAATAGGTCATCTCAGAAGCCTCCTTATAATCCAGCTTATACATCTGAACAGGATCTTCTATTTCCTTTGGGTCTGCGTTCAGTATGCCGGGCACATCTTTCCAAATAGTGACTTTATCCGCATTCAGACTTGAAGCAAATATGGCAGCAGTAAAATCAGATCCCTCTTTCCCCAAAGTAATAATACCTTCAGGGCTGGAGGCTATATACCCCTGCGTGACTACAATCCGGTTTTTAAGAACCTGCTCAAGGGTTTGTACAATGTGCTTTTCGGTTTCATCCCAAAGCAAGCTTCCTTCCGAATATAGTCGGTTTGTTTTTATTACATCAGGGGCATATTGCCAATGAGAATCCAAACCTATAAGCTGTAAATAATTGAAGACAATTACAGAAGATATAAGCTCACCCAAAGACACCACCTGCGCATGTAAAAGTACCCTATCTTTCAACCCAAAATCAATCTCTTTAAGCCGGTTAAAATACTTTGCCAACTCTTCGAAAACAGAGTGGTTTTGGGGGAATAATTTACGAGCTATTTCAAGATGGTAGTTTTTTAGTGTGTCATAGTTTGCATTAAATGAATCTGTACCATAACTATCAAGCAACCTTTCCAACGACCTTGTGGTTTTGCCCATAGCCGATACCACCACAACCAATGGCCTTTCGCCATATAATTTAATGATCTCTCCTACGTTTTTAACCGCATCTGCATCCTTAATAGAAGCCCCACCAAACTTAAATACCTGCATAATGCGAATATAAATTGAAATAATTCATTAGTTCAACAGCGTTGCTCAATAAGTTCCGCAAACGTTTTCGATAACGCCCAAAAAGGTGCAACTTTGAGGTGCAAACAACCAGGTATTTTTAGTAATGGAAGATTCAAGAATTGCGTTGCCAATCGGCACTGCGCTTGACCGCTTTATTAAAAGTCGACAAACGGCTTTCCCCTTTGCCACTGGCGAACTATCCCAGCTCTTGCGCGATATTGCCCTATCAGGCAAAGTAGTAAATCGAGAAATAAACCGAGCAGGGTTAATTAATCTGGCCGGAGCTGCAGGCTCTGAAAATTCTACAGGCGAGCAACAACAAAACCTTGATGTTTTAGCCAACATTAGGTTTTCCAGGTCACTGGAAAAAGGAGGTGAAGTGTGCGCCATTGTTTCAGAAGAGGAGGATGAAATTATAGAAGTAAACCGGAACGCCCACTATGTAGTGGCAATTGATCCTCTTGATGGTTCTTCCAATATAGATGTCAATGTTTCCATTGGTACTCTTTTTTCAATTTACAGGAGAGTTTCTCCTGAAGGAGGCCCAATTAGCATGGATGATGTACTACAACCCGGTAAAGACCAGGTGGCGGCAGGTTATATTTTATATGGTTCTTCTACCATGTTGGTATTTACTACAGGGCGAGGGGTAAATGGTTTTACCTATGACCCTTCTTTAGGCGAGTATTTTCTTTCGCATCAGAATATGCAGATACCTAAAGATGGTAGTATCTATTCTATCAATGAAGGTTCCTATCACAGCTTCTCTCAAGGTGTAAAAGACTTTGTGGAAGACTGTCGCGAAAAGGGGTACACCGGAAGATACATCGGCTCGTTGGTAGCAGATTTTCATAGGAATTTACTTAAAGGTGGCATATATGTGTACCCCTCTATCTCCAAAAGTCCAAATGGTAAGCTGCGCCTGATGTATGAATGCAATACACTGGCTATGCTGGCAGAAGAGGCAGGTGGAATGGCTACCGATGGCACAAACCGTATTTTGGATATCGTGCCCTCAGATATTCACCAACAGGTACCTTTTTTTGTTGGTTCTAAACATATGGTCGAGCGTGCCAGAGAATTGATAGAAGATGCTAAAATGGTCAGGAGCAGCCAGTAATTATTTATACTTTGACCTAGTAATCACCTTTTGTTTCTCTCTTTCTATAACAAGAATGGCCAATTCCCTGGCCACATCTTTTTCAAGGCCAAAGGCCTGCTTTACCTTGTTTTCGTTTACATCTATTCGGTACAGGATGTGCATGAGCTTCTCAAAATCGGTATCAATAAGATACTGAATAGCTTTGGCAAGCTCATCAATAAATTGCTCAAAGTTGGGTGGGGTAGCAAGTGAAAGACCAAGGTCTTTTTGAGTCAAAGCAACAACTTCCTTCAATTGGTCCACACGGAAAGCCTTTATTTGGTCTTTTCGTTTGAGTCTTCTGTTACTTCGGCCGGACGTTTAAGCAGTTCAGGTGCTTCTTTCAAAAGAGCATTATACCATGTTACTACTTTTTTGATATCAGACACATACACCCTGTCTTCATCATAGTCAGGCAACACGTGGCCCATGAAGCTTTTTAACTCATCCGCATCAGAGTTCTTATCGAGTCCGGTGTCATCTCCAAATTCTTCAAAAATTGTGTACAGAACCTCTTTAAAGGGTACTGTTCCTTCCTGGGTAGTTGTATAAATGGAAATTTCTTCCAGAACAGAAATTTTATGATGAATAGTTGCTACCAGCCTCGTTTTGCTGGCATCTAGTGACTCCAGGATCACACCAGTTTTTGTTGGCTTCAGAATTTTAAATAACCCTCCCTTACCGGAAACTGCCGCAATATCTTTTAATTCCATTTTGTTTTATTAAACCGTCATTATTTCCCCTTCTTTGTGCGCTATAATCTCGTCCACCTTTTTGGTGTGTTTATCTGTTAATTGCTGCACTTTTTCTTCTCCTCGCTTTATCTCATCTTCAGAAACACCTTCGTCCTTTAAAGCCTTTATCTCATGTAAAATCTCATGCCTGGCATTTCTGATACTAACTTTACCATTTTCTCCTTCAGCCTTTACCTGCTTTACCAGGTCTCTTCTTCGTTCTTCTGTCAGGGCAGGTACGTTAATAATAACATTTTCCCCATCGCTTTGCGGATTAAAACCCAAATCGCTGTTGATAATGGCCCGCTCAATTTCATGAATAATTGTTTTCTCCCATGGTTTGATCATAATGGTTCGGGCATCAGGGGTGTTTATGGAAGCAACCTGATTTAGGGGTGTTTGAGAACCATAATATTCTACGGTAATGCCGTCCAGCATGCTTGGCATTGCCTTGCCTGCCCGTATTTTACCCAGTTCTGCAACAAGGTGCTTGACAGAATTATCCATTTTCTCATTCGCCTCATCAAGGTACATTTGAATTTCTTCCATGACTCTGTTAATTTATTAGTGTTCCTGCTTTCTCTCCCTTTACAATTGAATAAAGATTCCCGGGTTTGTTCATATCAAATACGATTATGGGCAGGTTATTTTCCTGACAAAGGGTGAAGGCAGTCATATCCATTATGCTTAATCCCTTCTCATATGCCTCCTGAAAACTTAATTCCGTGTAACGTGTAGCGCTAGGATCCTTTTCCGGATCTGCCGTATAAACGCCATCCACCCGGGTGCCTTTAAGAACAACATCAGCCTGCATTTCAATAGCGCGCAAGCTGGCTGTTGAATCTGTGGTGAAATATGGATTTCCAATGCCAGCTCCAAAAATCACTATTCTTCCTTTTTCAAGGTGGCGAACCGCCCTGCGTTTGATAAAGGGCTCACACACCTGCTCCATTTTAATGCCGCTCATTAAACGGGTGTACATGTCATGTTTTTCAAGGCTGCTTTGCAAAGCCATGGCATTAATAACCGTAGCCAGCATTCCCATATAGTCTCCCTGAACTCTATCTATTCCTGTGCTTTCTGCATCTACTCCCCTAAAAATATTGCCTCCGCCAATTACAATAGCTATCTCGACACCTTCATCTTTTACTTTCTTTATTTCGCTTGCATATTGCTCTAGCCTATTCGGGTCAATCCCATATTGATTTTCACCCATTAGCGCTTCGCCACTGAGTTTTAACAATATCCGTTTATACTTCATTCAGGGTCGTTGTTCAAAATTTGGCTCAAATATACTTCAAGCAATGAATTTAAACTATTCAAACGTAACCATGGTTTGGCCATTTTCAACACTATCTCCAACTTTTACTTTGATCTCGTTTACCACGCCATCCCCAGAGGCTTTAATAACATTTTCCATTTTCATTGCTTCCAAAATTACCAGCTTGTCACCTTTGGCTACCGGCTGCCCCTTTTCAACAGCTATCTCCAAAATAAGCCCCGGCATGGGTGCTTTCAAATCTTCTGTTTTTGCCTCAGCCTGGGAGTCCATTCCAAGTTGTTCAAGAAGCTCATCCATTTGGTCTTTCAGGTCTACTTTGTACAAAGAGTTGTTAACCTTTACTTCCACTTCCTTCCTTTCGGTATCAACAGATACAATTTCTGCATTAAAAGAACGATTATCGGAAAGGATGTGAAAATGCCCATTTTTGATTTCAACCAGGTTAAAATCTACTTCTTTACCATCCAGAAATGCCTTTTCTTTTTCCAGGCTGATTTCCATAGTTCTTTTACCTACAGTTGCTTTAAACATGGCGATTTTTTTCTCAAATATAATACAATAGAATTGGGAGTTTTTGACTTTTATTGCGCCTTTAGAATATATTCTAAGAATTGAAAAATGAGTTTCTAAATACATATCAATCAATATTTGTAGATTAGAGCTTCATATTCAGAAAAACTGCATTTAAACAAAAAAAAGTGAGTGAAGAGATACTAAAAGCCTTAACCCAGTTGTTTGCCATCTTTTCTAAGCAAGATGGAGGAGTAAAGGAAGAAGAGCGCGAATACGTAATTAATTTCTTTAATCAGGAATTGGACCAGGACTCAATTAAGGAATACCTGGAACTGTATGACAACCTGGTAGACTATGGCGGAGAAAAGAAAGAGGTTCAAAGAACATCAATGAAGGATTCGGTGAGAATCCTTGGGCTTTGCCGAAAGATTAATAAAACACTTACCCAGCGCCAAAAAATAGTAGTGCTTATCAAGATTATGGAGTTGGTAAAGGCAGATAAGGAAATAACTCCTACAGAACTTGAGATACTGGATACCGTAGCAGAAGTTTTTAACTTCGAAAAAGATGAATATGAAATTATCAGGCAGTTTGTTTTCTACGGTGAAGAAGGCGTAGCAGAATTATTCAACACTCCTACCGTAATACAGGTTGCCAAAGTGACCCCGACTGAAGAGGATTCTAAGAACAAATTTCTACACGCCAATCTGGATGGGAAACTTATTTTCCTGAAAATAAAAAGCGTGGACATGTACTTCACCAAATACATTGGCGAAGACGAATTAAACCTGAACGGGTTTATAATGAAGGCACATGGCGCTTACATTTTCTCACACGGGAGCACTGTTAAAATGCCCTCCGGGGATGCCCTTTATTACAGTGATATCGTCACCAACTTTAATCCCAATTTTAAAGCTACAGAGCTTTCATTTATTGCCGATCAGGTGGAGTTCCGTTTCCCGAATGGAGCGGTGGGATTGCACGATATAAATATTGCCGAAGGACCCGGCCGGTTAATTGGGATAATGGGAGCTTCAGGGGCAGGAAAAACCACCCTTTTAAATGTTCTAGCAGGTCTGGAACACCCAACCAAAGGAAGCATTAAAATTAACGGAATTGATACTGCCAAACAGAAGGACGATATACAGGGTGTAATTGGATACGTTTCACAGGATGACCTCTTGATTGAAGAGCTTACGGTTTATGAAAACCTCTACTATAACGCTAAGCTCTGTTTTGACGATCTAAGTGAGGAAGAACTTCATGAACGGGTTATTAATGTACTGGGAAGCCTTGGCCTTGAACAGCGTAAAGACCTTCGTGTTGGTAATGTTCTGGAGAAAACCATTAGTGGTGGCCAGCGCAAGCGATTGAACATTGCCCTTGAACTCATCAGAGAACCTGCAGTTATGTTCGTGGATGAGCCTACTTCAGGACTTTCCTCCCGCGATTCTGAAAATGTTATTGACTTGCTGAAAGAACTTTCCATTAAAGGTAAGCTCATATTTGTAGTAATTCACCAGCCCTCATCTGACATCTACAAGATGTTCGACAAAATGTATATTATGGATACCGGTGGGTACCCCGTTTACTATGGCAACCCGGTAGAAGGTGTAATTTATTTTAAGGAAGTAACGCACCAGGTTGACAAAATAAAGGGTCAATGCACTAATTGTGGTAATGTAAACCCGGAGCAGATATTCAACATTATTGAAGCACAGGTGGTGGATGAATACGGGCAATTAACCAACAAACGCAAGGTAACACCCGAGCAGTGGAATGAGCATTTCCTCGAGCGGTTTGAGATTCCCAAGGTTGAACCGGTAAGCACACCTCCTCCAAATCTTTTGCGCATTCCAAATAAGATCAAGCAAGCAATCATATTTACTTTACGGGATGTAAAATCGAAACTGGGAAACAAGCAATACCTGACGATCAACCTTCTTGAAGCACCGCTTCTGGCTTTTATTCTGGCATTTATTATTAAGTATACAAACACCCCTACGGAAGATGGTTACAGTTATCTCTTTAATGATAACCTCCCTGTATTTATTCTTATGAGCATTATTGTGGCCCTTTTTATGGGCTTGTCAGTAAGTGCGGAGGAAATTATAAAGGACAGAAAGATACTGAAAAGAGAATCTTTCCTGAATCTGAACAGAAACAGCTATTTGTCATCTAAAATGGCTATTCTTCTGGTGATGTCGGCTGTACAAACTATTTCGTTTGTAATTGTAGGCAACCTTATACTTGAAATCTACGGAATGAACCTAAGCATGTGGCTGGTATTGTTCAGCATTTCGTTTTTTGCCAATATGGTAGGGCTAAATGTTTCCTCAGCGTTTAACTCAGCTGTAACGGTATACATCCTTATTCCAATCATTCTTATACCTCAGATGATACTTTCTGGCCTGATGTTTGAGTTTGATAAACTCAATGATACGTTGAGTTCAAAGGAAAAGGTTCCACTTGTGGCTGATTTAATGGCTTCGAGGTGGGCCTTTGAAGCTATGGCGGTAGATATGTTTAAGAATAATCGTTTTGAGTCTCCATATTTCAATCTGGATAAGAAAGCTTCGCAGGCCAATTATGTAACTGCTTTTGTAGTACCACATTTGAATCAATATATTAAAGAAATTGGCGAAGCTAAAAATGAACAAGAAAGAAATGATAAGCTGTTATTGGTTCAAAATATAACCAAAGACCAGCTTCCTGTAAATGGTTTTGACCAACCACTGCTTGACAGCCTGACCGCTCCTCAAAACTATTCTGAAGCTACTGTTCCATTCCTGGAACAGTACTCGGCTGCACTGGAAGACCAGAACTTTCAGGAATACAATAAGGCTACCCAGCACAAAGAAAAGCTAATTAACTACCTTAATGAGCAGGAAGATTATGAGGTAAATACATATAAATCACGATACTATAATCAGTCACTGGCCGACCTTGTAAGGCGCGTGAATGTCGAAGATAGAACAATCATTCATAATGATAGACTTATTCAGCGAATAGACCCCATTTTTAATGAAACATACCATACATCAAATGTATTGGATTACAGAACACATTTTTACGCACCGACCAAACCATTTTTGGGAGGAGTGTTTGATACATATTGGTTTAACATACTAGTTATATGGTTTATGTCTCTTGGGTTGTATATTGCATTATATTTCGAGTGGTTAGCCAAATTAATAAATGCTATTGGCAATGCACGGATAAAAAAAAGTAGGTAATTTTGAAAAATAAATAAGCAGGTTCCAATCAGATTGTGGCCTGTGCTAATCAAAACATATGCAAATGAAAAACTATCTTCCATTTTTGCTTTTAACAGCAATGCTGTGGTTAGTTTCCTGCGGCTCTGATAAAAAGGATGAAGCAGAAGCATTCCTTGATGAACTGGAGGAAGGGGTGGATGCTCCTGCAATTTCTGAGGAAACAATTAATGATATTCTTCAGCAAATTCCTGCACCATTAGAAATTTCCATGCTTATGCGTGAATCGGGAGCTGACTACGATCGCACCATTCTTAGCGATCCTGATAATGTTTCCAACTACAATACAACATTTAAGCGCGCTATTAACCTTGGCATATATGGTACCGACCTTATTTACACCAATATTTTTGGTAAGAACCAGGAAGGTCTTAGCTATATGAAATCTGTGAAGGAGCTTGCTGATGACCTGAATATAGGTCAGTTTTTCAATTTAAAACTTGTAGGCAGGTTAGCCACCAATAATGATAATCTGGATTCCTTAATGCTTATTACTACCCAAAATTTCAACGCTATTAATAAGTATTTGCAGGAAAACAGGAGAGCTAACTTAAGTATTCTTTTCCTGGTTGGCGGCTGGATGGAAGCGGTGCATATTAACTGTAAAATGTCGATGGATAATCCGGAAGTTGGATCCCTGGCCGAAAGAATTGGAGAACAGAAAATTATCCTGGAAAACATTATGCTGTTGATGAGCTTTTATGCAGAAACCGATCCAAATATTAAGGAATTGCATGAAGACATGAAAAAGCTTCAGGAAGCTTACGGTAATATACAAATTACCTATACCTATGCTGAACCAACAACCGAAGTTGTTGATGGTGTATTGGTAATTAAAGACAACAGTACAAGTACGGTACACATTACACAGGATAATGTAAAGGAAATTGATAGTGTAATTAACACGATACGAAATAAGTTAACCTCGTAAACTTTACACCGAGCATGAAAATTTTAAAATATATATTCATTGTTGTAGCATTCACTTTTGTGAGGGAAGAGGGCAAAGCTCAGTGCAGCCCAACGGATCAGTTGAAGGTATGCATACCTAAATTGGCTGGCGGATTTAACTTTTTGAAGAGTTACGAAATCAATGGACGTGATGGGCGCTTAGAGAAGGTTGAATACTCCTATCCATTTGCCAAAGGCACCCAATATATGGTAAACCTTTGTTCTTCTGAAGGAGAAGCCAATGGCCTGGTGGTTACGCTATATGATTCAAGTAGGAAACAACTTGCAACGAGTGTTGTCAATGGTCAACATGTTTCAGCTATTGTTTTTACCTGTCAGTCTACTGGCATATACTATATAACTTATACATTTGATAACTCCACACAATATTGTGGAGGAAGTGCCTTAGGGTTTAAGCGCTAATTTTTATTTAGAAACCAATATTTATAGAGCCATCATCAGAAGTTATACTGGTGGACAGCCCAATTTTTACACCAAAAGAATTATAACTTCCATCAATAAACGAAGTCGATGCTTCTATCCTGGCAAAACGAAAAAGGTTATCCAAACCATACCCTAGCTCTACATAGTTGCCTGAATGTGGTGTGACCAAATAGCTTACATAAGCCAGTTCCTTGAGTCCTGTAAGCTGCAACATTGGTATTTGTGTAAATAAGAATTTCCTGAATTGATATAGAACCTGTGCTGAGGCATGTTTATCAGCAGTGCTGTAGTTATAATATGGCAACAATCTGTAACTCCCAACCGGATCTTCCATAAGGAAGGGAGATTCATTGCCTGCAAAATGATTGAAGTCGATAAAGTACTGAGGTTTATCTCCCAGAAAAGCTCCTGCTTTAGCGCTTATAAAAAACTGGCCCCGGATTCCTGGTTTGAAGCTATGATCAAACCCGAAAATCAGATGCCTGAAATCCGCATCGGTTGAAGTAAAAAAAGGCACCCCAGTGATATACGCAGCGCTAAAGGTGGGTGATGATGAGTTGATAGCATGCTTTTTTTCATTCCGTATTCTAAATTTAAGCCATGGCTTGTATTCAATTCCCAAATTAATCAGGTAGGCATCGTGCACAATGAATTCCGTATTGGGCAATTCAATATTTTCCGGAGCATTTGGAGAATATCCTTCAGGTCTTTTAGACCACGTATAATCCGAGGTATTGTATAAGGGCTTCCGGCTTTCATAGGTGAAATCCATTTCGTAAGAAAGCCTGTCTGAAAAATGTCCTTTATTACCAACTGAAATAAAATCAGATTCATAGTATTTCAAATAGTTATCCTGCCAAAAGAGTGAAGTAATAGAGTTTACAAGTGGCGTAATTGGGTTTTCTACATTTAATTGATTGGTAAAAACTCCCCCGCTCAAATGAATATTACTTCTTTTGTACAATGCACCATACCTGTATTCCGATTTTATTCTACCATAGAGTCGTTCACTTGAAAATCCATATTTAATTTCAGGCCAGAGAAATAGCTTGCTTTTATCTTTGAATGTATGCGCATATTTAAACTTCAATCCCAAGTTAAACCCTTCAACAGTATTAAAGAAGAAGAGTGTGGCAGGGCTATAGTAGGTAAGTCTGTCATTGTCGCTCCACCTAAAGGTATAACCCGAGAAAATATCCATTACTCCAAACCCACCTTTCTGATTTTTCTCTAGTGTGTCTCCCTCGGCTTCCTGTTTTTCAACCAGGGCAACACTGTCCATTTTGAAATACCCCTTTTTTTCGTATTCGGTTAGAGGCACAGGACGTATTTTAGCCCAATAGACTGAATCTATTGTGGCCGCCATCGAATCTATTTTATAGGTATAATTCCCTTCTACCAATGGTTCTTCGCTTGCCTGGTTTTCTTCCTTCTCATAGTCTTTAATAAGTTTTCTAAATTGCTTTCTGGTCAGCTCCCCTCCTTCAGCAAGTTGGGACTCTAAGTTATCTGCAGGTCTGTCGTTCAATTCTTTGGCAAGCTCTTTTTCCTGATGCTCATCTATAATTTCAAATTCCTGAGCCAGATCTTTATTAAGCTCAATTTTATACTTAGCAATTGTAGAAAGGTAGTTATACTCAAATCTGAATCCAAAGACCTTACCTGTGACTTCAAACTGATGAGATATGGGCAGCCATACATGAGGTTCAACAGGTTCATATATTTGTTTGATATTAAACAATATTCCTATTTTTCGCATATTCAGATTGGTGCTTTGAATACTCCAGTCATCTTCCACAATACTTATCTCTCCCCAAAAAATATCATCTCCCATTGAGCGGGGGGTCACTCTTATTTTACTTATTTCATATCCTCTTTCCTTTTTAGTTCCGAGGTATTCGAACCTGTAATAAGCAAATGCTTTGGGAGAAAGGGGTGAAATCGCATCCACATATTTGGGGTCGTAGAAACTACCAAAAATAAAGCTGTTGGGGCTTGTTCCATATTCATCTCCGGTGGTACGCACCGAGATCACTTCTTCGCTGTAGGTACTTGGCCGTGTGTATTGAATGCGCGATACAGATTCAACAGTATAGGAAGTAGTAGAATCGACACCTTCTTTCTCAATCATTTTTCGTAGAAAGAAAGGAGAATCTATTAATCTTCCTGACCCTTTTATGTAAACTTCTGCTTCAAATGAATCCAGTTGCTGGGTATGATAGTTTGCCTTGGCTATAGCTTTTCTCATGATGGAGTATGCAGGGTCTTCGTTATCCCCTTTTACTACAACAGTTTTCAGCATAATGGTTTCCTCTTCAAGGTCGATTATAAGGTTTTTAAAAGCTCCTCCAACCTCTATTTCCACCTCCTTAGCTTTAAACCCAAGATGTTGAAAAACCAAATGATATGCTCCTGGTTCCAGGCTTATCTGAAAATACCCTTCTATATTGGTGGTAGTACCTGTTCCCAACTCCTTTACATAGATAGTGGCAAATTCAATAGGTTCGTTATCCTTATTTTTTACATACCCCTCTATACCTTCCGCAAAGACGTTAACAGTATTTAAAATCAAAAGGGCGATAATCGCCAGTTTGAGAAACCTTTGATTCATGAATTGGTATTTTATGGTTTCAGATAAATAATTTTCTTGAAGTAATAATTTCTATTACCGGGTCAGGTACAAGATACCGAATTGACTTGTTGCGTTGCAGCATTTGCCGAATAAATGTTGCTGATATATCAAAAAGTGGCGCTTTTACCCATGTAACAGAAGGATGATCTTTCAATGCAGAGGCAGCTGTATTGGGCCTGGGATACACGTAAAGCCCATATTCATCTAATATTGCCTGGTGGTTTTTCCACTTAGGAAAGCTTCGCAAATTATCTTCCCCAATGATCAGGGAAAACTCGTAATTGGGGTATTTATCAGAAAGGTAAGCAAGCGTATCAACCGTATAGCTTGGTTTTGGCATATTGAATTCGATATCGGTTGCGCGAAGTTTTGTATTGTCGTAAATAGCAGCTTCTACCATATCCATTCTATCGAACTCATGGGCAAGCCCTTCGTCTTTTTTCAGAGGATTTTGAGGAGAAACCACAAACCATACCTGGTCAAAATCTGCGGTTTCCACCATAACATTGGCTATAGCCAAATGGCCGACATGAATAGGGTTAAAAGAACCGAAGAAAAGACCTACTTTCAAATCGATTAGCTATTGATAAATGAACTACACAATTCTTCTGCTTTTCTAAGCGACTTCTCCAGGTTTTCATTCACCAGGGTGACATCAAATTTATCTTCAAAGCCCATTTCAAACCTGGCTTTGAATAAGCGTTGAGACAAGCTGTTTTTCGATTCAGTTCCTCTATCATTCAAACGCTCTTCAAGTACTTTTAGATCAGGCACTTTGACAAATACAGCCAGTGCTTTTTCCTTAAAATAGTTTTTGAGGCTGAGTCCTCCTTTTACATCTACATCGAATATAACATGTTTGCCTTCCGACCATATACGGTCAATTTCAGATTTAAGGGTACCATAAAAGTTGCCGGGGTACACTTCTTCCCACTCTACAAACTCGTCATTGTCAATCTTTTGCTTAAACTCTTCAGGAGTAAGAAAGTGATAATCCTTACCATCTTCCTCATTGCGACCTCTGCGATCGCGGGTGCAAGCTGAAATTGAAAATGATAATTGAGGGTATTTCTCAAGCAAGTGCTTAACAATGGTTGTTTTGCCAGAACCGGAAGGAGCAGAAAAAATTAGTGCTTTCCCATTATGCATATGCTATAAGTCAATCTTGTTTTTAATTTCTGTCACCAATTCGGGTGGAACTTTTAGATTCTTTACTTTATTCTTTACGGCCTCACGGATGGTGTTCTCCAGATCATAGTTTTCGTAACACCTGTAACATTTATCTATATGCTCATGCACATATTTGGACTCCTCCTCGGTAGCCTGTTCATCAAGCATCAAACGAAGCAGTTCCAAACATTCCTGTTCGACCGGGCAAGTCTTCTTTGCCATTCCAAAAGTACGCTGTAACCATCTAACAAATACCCCCATCTTGTGATTATTTATACCCCATGCTCGCGGCATAGGTTGCTAGTTTTTCCTTTAAAATATTACGTGCCCTGTGCAGTCGTGAGCGAACAGTTCCAATAGGTATATCCAGAATTTTAGCCATTTCTTCGTATTTAAATCCTTCAAGGTCGCACAAAATAATTACTGTTCTAAAATCCACATCCATCGAATTAAGAGCATTGGTGATTTCATCTCCCAACATTCCCTTTATTGTCTCGGACCGTAAATCAGTTGTTATCTCAACCGGAGATTCCCCATCTTCAGAATTGTAATAGGTTTCAACTTCCTGATAATCCACCATTCCAGGGGTTTTACTCTTTTTCCTGTAATCATTTATGAAATTGTTCTTTAAAATACGAAACAGCCAGGCCTTTGCATTAGTTCCCTTTTCAAATGAATCTATAAACCGGAAAGCCTTCATGCAGGTATCCTGTAAGAGATCTTTTGCTTCATCTTCATCAAGGGTAAGCTTAAAGGCAAAATTGTATAATGCATCAATATGCACCATAAATTCATTATTGAAGATGTCCCTTTTTTCAAGGTCAGAATAACCATTTTTGGCCTTGCCCATAGATCAAAAGTATAAAATTTAAGGGCATAAAAATAATCATCATGGGAGCATGCCTTAGTAGGCCAAACGACATTGAATAAGTTTTTAATTAATAGTTTCTATCAATAAGAAATTGTTAATACCCTTGTAAAATTCCTTTTTTTAATTATTTTTAACGCCCTTTTCTTCAACAAAAAATACATGACGCCTGCTTCTAATAAATCGCACCAGGAAAAGGTTTGGATGCAACACTATAAGGAATTGGTTTCTTTCCAGAAAAGAACGGGAAGAGAATATCCCAGTGCCTCTGATCCAAATACAAAACTCTACCACTGGTGCAAAAATCAAAGGCGTTTTCATAATAAGGGCTTAATGCCCAAAGAAAGGAAGGATTTGCTGGACGGTATTAATTTCCGGTGGAATACCCTGAACTATACCTTCGATAAAAGGCTGGATCAACTTATAGGGTTTAAAAAGAAGCACGGAACGTTACATGTAAGTCAGGTTAAATATGCTAAAGACAGTGAGTATCACAGACTATCTCGTTGGGTAAATGAGATAAGGCGTATGTATAACGAAAACCGCCTTTCCATGAACCGAATTAAAGAACTTGATAGAATTGGGTTTATTTGGAACATGGAAGATGAGCGTTTTGCCAACAACCTGTTAAAACTTAAAAGGTTCTATAAAGTAAATGGTCATTTTGATGTACCTCAAACAGGGAGAAATAAAAAGCTGGGGGAATGGGTAGCCCAGGTAAGATGCAGGGGATTAAGCAAAAAACATTATGTAGATGCCCTTAATGAAATTGGGTTTGAATGGCTAGGCAAGAAAAAAAGGGTACAAAAAGCCAAAACAACAATGCATAGCATTGATCTGAAAAATCGAATACGAAAAGGGAGGATTAAAGCCAAAAGAGAACTAAAAAAGGTGCTTTAGGCCCTGACCTTATCTAGTAGAGAATCAAGTATTTCCTGTTCCTTTTCAGTTAGATTCGAAAACGGTCTTTGCACAAAATTTTCAATCGTTTTGTCTATTTTTTCCAGAAGGTCTAATCCTGAATCGGAGATGGTCACATCTACTAAACGTTTATCTTTCTTATTAATTTTTCTGACAACCAGGTCTTTTTTTACCAGCCTTTCTACTATGCGAGATGCGTCCGACATTTTATCCAGCATTCGCTCCCGTATGTCCGATGTAGAATATGGTTTAGGATAGTTCCCTCGTAGAATTCTTAAAGCGTTATACTGTTGCTGTGTAATACCAAATTTTGAAAAGTAAGACTTTTGGCGTTCCTGAACCCAATTAGAGGTATAGATAAGATTAACGCCCAAACGCTGGCCCCTGCTTTCAAACTCAAATTGTTTGATCGCCTGTTCAAGTTTCATGCTGACAGTAATAATGGTTAATGGTTACTAAATGAGCAGCAAATTTAATCAGCCATCTTGATAATGAGGTGATTGATGGAAATTTAGAATGTTTCTTCTTAATCCAACTCTTTATCTTTCTTTTTCCGTTCCTTCATGTACTCACGGGCAGCTTTATGCGCAGAGCTCTTGCGTTTGGCATACCCCTTAATTTTCTTAAAGTACTCTTTTGCTTCTTTTCTATCTCCCTCCTTATCAGCAATTCTCCCAAGCCCTAAAAGCGAATACAGATAGTATCCCGTCTCGTATGCTTCATTTTCTTCTCCAAAAGAAACTGCCCTGGTGTAGTAATACTTAGCCGAATCAAGCTGCCTTCTTCCTTCATACATTTGCCCCAGGAAAAATCCGGCATACCGCCCTGAAGTTGCTTCGTAACCAAACCTACCTGAGTCTATTCTATCCAGGAGAACTTTAGCCTCCGGTTCCATTTTACTATACCTGTGCAACGAATACAGATATCTGACATAATACCTGTGAAAAACCGGGTTATCTGGGTATGTCTGATGCAAATACTCGGCTATACGCAAGGCCTCTTCGTATTTTTGGTAGTCGCTTGAAAGGATGCGCATCAAAAACAACTGGGCTTCAATACGGGTATAAAAGGCATAGCTGGAAACTTCCTTAAGTTGGTTCAGGCCAAGCTCCTTGTCTCCCTTAGGAAAGAACAACATAATTGGCTTCAGGAAAGAATAATTTTCCGGTATCCAAACCGAGTAATAATTGTACAGTGCTTCACCAAAAAGTAGTTCCGGGCTAAGGTAGGATTGCTCTTTACATATCTCGAGGTAGTCAAGCGATTTCTTACCATTGCTGGCTGCCTTGCCCCATGATTCCCTGTCTGATAAAAGCCGTGCTTTAAACCCATAGGCAGCTGCCAAAAAAAAGGCTGCTTCTATTCTGGTATCCTCATGTTCAAGCATTGGCATAGCTACGGCAATAGTTGTATCCATATAATGCATGAATCTGTCATCATACGTTGTTTGTTCTTCATCCGGCATTATCATCCACCATAGGTTCAAACCAGAGAGGAAAAACGAAAGCGGGTGTTTAGGATGCCTGAATCTGAGCTCACGATACAATCGAGCAGATTCATCAAAATCAAAATTATACATGGCATTGACCGCTGCCGTGGCATCTATCTGCACTCCGGTATCTTCAAGGAGCAGCTTCGTAGAGTCGGTGCGACTAATTGAAAAAGTAACTGTAGAGGTAAAGAAAAACAGAACTGCTACCGCGTATCGCATAAATCAAAAGTATTCAATAATAACCTACATTTGGCAAAAATCCTGCCTATTAATTTTCACCTTTAATTACCAATTCTTTGCTAATTTGGCCATATGCAAAATCGCACTGAAAGTTTATTTAAAAACCTGATTAAAGCACCCACTGGTTTATTGTTTTTAGCTCTTTGTTTGGGAGCTGTTTTAATTTTATGGACGCGTATTCAGTTAGTAGAAAATGAAACAGTCGCCTATCAGATACTCCAGGAGCAGGGCCGCTTTGGGATTTTTACTTTTTTTAATTCACTTAAGTACCTTGCCACCCCATTTATCTTCGGCCTGAAGCTTTCTCTGATTGCTTTCATTCTTTGGACGGGGGCCTTCATGTATGGTTATAAAATAAGCTTTGCACAAATGTGGAAAATTGCCATATTGGGAGAGTTTGTTTTTCTATTTGCCGAATTGCTCAAAGTGGCCTGGCTCATCTGGGTCCCATATGAGCCTACTATCTGGGATATTCGTGCTTTTTATCCATTGTCCTTGATGAACCTGTTTGACTATGAGTCAATGCCCAACAACTGGGTGTATCCTTTGCAGGCTTTGAATGTATTTGAGCCTATTAACTGGCTGGTACTTGTATATGGAATTCACTTTACGGCACAGAAAAAGCTTGACTATGCCTATGCCATTGTCTTTACCTCTTACGTGCCCTTATTTTTGATATGGCTAATATATTATACCATCGTGTATCATTAAAAATTGTTAAATCCCCTATTTTTTAAGCGTTGTTACATCGGATTTTAATATTTTCGCCCTCGTGCTTAATCTAACTACAAGGCATACCTTGTTACATATTAGAAAAACAACTCCATGAATTATAATAAGATAAATAATAGTGTAGGTTGGATTGTATTCATTATTGCTTCAGCTACCTATAGTTTAACCGTTGAGCCAACAGCCAGTTTCTGGGATGTTGGCGAATTTATTGCGGTTTCTTATAAGCTAATGGTGCCCCACCCACCCGGTGCACCCTTGTTTCTTTTAATAGGTCGCATGTTCTCTTTTCTCAGCATGGGTGATCCTCTGAAAGTTGCTTATTGGATTAATATGTTAAGTGCACTTGCCAGTGGTTTTACTATCCTGTTTATGTTTTGGAGTATTACCTTAATTGGGCAAAAAATACTTAAAGTAAAAGAATCGGAGATTAATCTTACGCAGGCAATCCTGCTCATGGGGGCTGGTGTTGTCGGAGCACTTGCCTATACTTTTTCAGATACATTCTGGTTTTCTGCTGTTGAAGGTGAGGTTTATGCTATGTCATCATTCCTGACGGCTTTTGTTATTTGGGCCATGCTCAAATGGGAACATATTGAAGACCCAAGCAGGGCCAATCGATGGATTATTTTAATTGCTTATGTTTTCGGCCTCTCTATTGGAGTTCACTTGCTTAATCTGGTAACCATTCCCGTGCTGGGTCTTATTTATTATTTCAAAAAATATGATGAGATAACCAAAAGGGGAATTTTATATACGCTGGGCATAAGTGGATTCCTTATCATTTTGATTAATAACATCATTATTCCTGGTTTGCCATCTTTTGCAGGGTCGTTAGAGGTGTTCTTCGTAAACAGTATTGGCCTTCCATTTGGCTCCGGAATTATTTTCACTGTTCTTCTGATTATAGGTGGCCTGGTTTATGGAATTCTTTATTCTTCTAAAAAAGAGAAAGACATTCTTAATACTGCTCTTCTTAGCCTGGCATTTATTCTTATTGGTTATTCATCCTATACTATGGTGGTTATTCGCTCAGGCTATAATCCAACCATTGACGAAAACAACCCGGAAGATGTAATGAGTGTGGTTTCCTATCTTAAAAGAGAGCAATATGGAACCCGACCTCTTCTTTTTGGAAGGTATTATTCTGCTGAATTGATTGACCAGAAAAAGGGAGCACCTGTGTATATAAAAGGCAAGGACAAATACGAAGTAGCCGATTATAAGATTGAACAGGTGTACGATCCTAAAGAAACAACCATTTTGCCCAGGATATGGTCCGGTTCGCATGCACGTACATATGAACAGGAACTGGGTCTGCGAAAGGGAGAAAAACCCACGTTTTTCGACAATCTCAAATTCATGTTCAGCTACCAGATGGGTCATATGTACTGGCGCTATTTCATGTGGAATTTTGCCGGAAGGGCAAGTGACATACAGGATGCAACCTGGCTAAGTGTTGTAGATGCTTTTAAGAAAGTACCTGCCAGTATTTCAGCTAACAGGGGTAGGAATAACTACCTGATGCTCCCTTTATTGCTCGGCATAATCGGGCTTATCTATACGTACATGAAAGCTCCAAGGCAGTTTTTTATCCTGCTTACTTTATTCTTTTTAAC
>JAGQYJ010000002.1:27551-29562 GCA_020436145.1 Cyclobacteriaceae bacterium
GGCATAATCGGGCTTATCTATACGTACATGAAAGCTCCAAGGCAGTTTTTTATCCTGCTTACTTTATTCTTTTTAACCGGTTTAGCCTTAATCCTGTATTTGAATTCACCTCCTGATGAGCCCCGCGAACGCGATTACATTTATGCTGGCTCGTTTTATGCATATGCATTCTTTGTTGGGTTTGGTGTTTTGGGTGTTGCTACTCTAATAAGCAGGGCACTAAACAAGAAAACCGCTGCAATAATCGCAGGTGTGGCTTCTCTTACCATTCCCTTGATTATGGCAACCCAAAACTGGGACGATCACGATCGTTCCAATCGTTATTTCTCGGTTGATTCTGCTAAAAATTTCCTGGCTTCCTGTGCTCCTAATGCCATTCTTTTTACAGGAGGCGATAATGATACTTTTCCTCTTTGGTACGTGCAGGAAGTAGAGGGATTCAGAACAGATGTTCGGGTTGTGGTACTAAGCTATTTTAATACCGACTGGTACATTAGCCAGATGACACGACCAGCTTATGAGTCGCAACCGTTTCCATTTTCATTGGAAGAGAAACAATATCGTCAGGGAGGCCCAAATGATATGGTAGCCTATGATCCAAGTGCCGGTATTACGGGTGCTATTAACCTCAAACAATACCTGAAATATATCAAGCAGGGAAATGAGCAGCTTCAGTTCCAAACCCAATTTGGAATGAATAGCCTGATTCCCAGCAAGCAGGTGTATTTAGATATTGACACAACCAGTGTTTCTGAGATGGGCATTGTACCCGACAACATGAAGAAATTTATGGTAGATCGAATGCATTTTACCTTGAAGGGAAATTACCTTGAAAAAAAGGATTTGATGATTCTGGACTTAATTGCTACCAACAATTGGAAACGCCCCATCTATTTCAATAACACTTCTAAGCAAGGTATTCGGTTCGATCTGGAAGAATATCTTGTTCAGGAAGGCAACGCGTATCGTCTGTTACCTGTTACAGATATAAATTCAACCAATACACTGGTTAATACAGACAAAATGTATGACAACATGATGCACAACTTCTTTTACCGTGAGTTGAATAACCCAAAGGTGTATTATAATGAGGATTACAGAAAGTTTGTGTTGAACCACCGTGTTAATTTTAATACCCTTGCAGCCGCATTAATTAATGAAGGTAAAGAAGATAAAGCGAGCGAGGTACTCTTAAAAGATTTGGAATGGATGCCTGATGCATCGCTTCCTTATGACTACACTACAGCAACTACGGTAGAATACTTGTTTAGGCTCGGAGAAAAGGAAAAGGCCATTGAAATTGCTACTGCACTTGGTAATCGTGCCGATGAAAAATTAGGCTATTATATAGCCAACAATAACAATATAGGCTACGAGTTGCAGCAAAACCTTGTTATTCTCAGGGAACTGGCTCAGACGTTGAACCGCTATGGTGAGATTGAACTGGCTGAAAAGTATGCAGATGCTTTAGACAGCCACTATCAGGCTATTCAGCTTTAAATAAGAAAGGCATCCCAGCAGGGATGCCTTTCTTATTTGGTAAGCACGGCAAATAAATCTAGGCTCGTGTCAGGGTTTTCGCTTAGCAGGTAATCGCTATGATGGATTGAAGTAACCAGTGTGTCATCCGATGCCTGCAGTTTATTCCTGTTTCTTCTATTCAAAATCTCATACGGTATTTTAAGCACAGCGGCAGGCAACCTGTACTGCAGGTTAAAAATATCGTACTTCATTATCCGGTTGACTGATGCTTTATTTTGCTGATAGTACTGCATTACCTTTTCATCACCGGCAATCCCCTTCATCTCTACATCACTAAATTCGCTTCTTGCAAGTTCTGTTAATTGATCTGCCGTGTATTCCCTTATATGCCAGGGGTTTCGGCTCAAGGTCATTTTTATATTGGGCGTTGAAATTAATGCAATACCACCGGGCTTGAGCACCCTGTGTATTTCCTTCAAAAAAGTTGTATCATCTTTAATATGCTCAATCACCTGAAAGCTTACCACAG
>JAGQYJ010000002.1:29660-65950 GCA_020436145.1 Cyclobacteriaceae bacterium
GGCTTGAGCACCCTGTGTATTTCCTTCAAAAAAGTTGTATCATCTTTAATATGCTCAATCACCTGAAAGCTTACCACTGTATCAAATGATCCGTCATCAAATGGCAAGGGAGGAATATTTGCCTGAACAAATTTCCCTTCCGGGTAATTTCCCTCCAATTTCTCAATTACTTCCTCAATTTTATCCACTGCCGTATAAGAACTTGCCTTGGGAGCCAAAAGCTCAACCCCTCTTCCTTCACCACAACCAACTTCAAGCAAATCTCCCTTAACATATTGCTCTGCTACATAATAGGCCTTAAGTAATCTCTGATGGATTGGGTTATCCGAAATCAATTGATCGGAAGCTATTTCTGTAGTATATACACTCATCACATTCGTATTGGCTGGCAAAATAACTACTTTTATTGGTAAGCGTTAAACATAAAATAACAAATCAACCAGCTTCTTAAATGCCTTTGTTTAACAAACATATTTTTCAAATTGCTATGGTAGCATTAACGATTCTATTACATAGTGAAGCCATAGCTCAAGTACTGCCTTCTTCGGCCGATCTAAGTTATCTATATTCAAATAGTTCGCCCATAAGCCTTCGTCATCAATTAGTATCCTCGGATGATAAGGAATGGATATTATTGGAACTAAATGCTCCAAAAGTAGTTGCTGATTCACTATTATTTGAATTTGCCACAACGTCAAGTTTAGACAGACCATTAAGTGCTTTTGCCAAACTGGAAACAAGTGGGTTAAGGATTTTTCAATCTGATTCAAGGCAAATTTTTGCCATCGACATTACTGAACTAGATACCAGATTTGTGATCTTCAGAGTGGTTAAACAAGCTACCTCTAAAGCTCTCACTTACATTGTTGAGTTAGGTCCGGCATCAAATTTCATTTTCGTAACCTCACAACTCACTATTCCTGATTTAAACGGTTACATTAATGCCAATGCTTCCCTAAAAATTTCTACCTATAATGGAAAAACAAAACAATATGGTATCAAATTTTATAATAAGCCTTTCAAGCCAGCCAGGCCTCCCATGGGAGATATGGTACCATTAAATATTTTTGAAGATCCGGATACCATATTTACGACTACCAGTGGCAGTTTTCTGCCAACAAATAAAAAAGGAGTTTATGCCATTTTTAGTGAAGATCAGGAAGAATATTCTTCGTTTTTAAGGGTTGAAGACTCTCAGTTTCCTAAGGTGGCCACCGTAGAGGACATAATCAATGCCAGCGTATATTTATGGACTAGTGATGAGTTTAAGAAACTAAAAGATTCGGAGGATCCTAAAAAAACTTTTGATAGGTTTTGGCTAAATAACACCAACTCTCCCTCCAGGGCAGGCAAAGCGATTTCTGCATATTTCAACCGGGTTAAAGAAGCAAATGAAAAGTTTACAACTTTCAAAGAAGGTTGGAAAACAGACATGGGTATGATTTATATTATATTTGGCCCGCCTGATAAAGCATTTAGAACAAATGATGGATTTCAGTGGGTATATAAAAAAACATATGAGTTGCCAGGATTCACTTTTACTTTTTTTAAAAACAGCAAATATTTCACATCTGAAATCTATGAACTGGAAAGGAGTACCCAATTTCAAAATATTTGGTTTAGGGCAATAGAATTATGGAGAAAAGGAAGAAAGAGCATATAGATACGGATATGATATTTGGTATCCGGCCTGTGGTAGAAGCCATTAGATCCGGGAAAGTCTTCGACAAGTTGTTTGTTCAGAAAAATTTGATGGGCGACCTCCTTAAAGAGCTGATGCAGGAGATAAAGGATCATAGGGTAATTTATACAAAAGTTCCCATTGAAAAACTGAACCGGCTTACCAGGAAAAATCATCAGGGAGTGGTAGGTTTTATTTCTCCTATTGAGTTTGCGTCCATTGAAAACATAATTGACCGATGTTTTTCCACGGGCAAAAATCCATTGATAATAGTACTGGACAGAATAACTGATGTGCGCAATTTCGGAGCCATTGTTCGTACTGCCGAGTGTGCCGGTGTAGATGCTGTAGTGGTTCCTGCAAGAGGAGCTGCACAGATATCCAGCGATGCCATGAAAACCTCTGCCGGTGCTTTAAATCATGTGCCCATATGCAGGGCTTTTGACCTAAAGCAAACTTTAGAGAATATTCAACAAAGTGGAATAAACCTTGTTGCATGTACCGAAAAAACTAATACATCTGTTTTTTCTGCTGATCTTACCTTGCCTGCCGCTGTTATTATGGGATCGGAAGAAGATGGTATTTCTGACGAAATAATGAAGCTTGCTGATCAAAAGGCTCGAATTCCTATTCTCGGAAGAATTGAATCCCTTAATGTATCAACTTCAACTGGAATAATTATCTACGAGGCTTTGCGCCAACGAATGGAATAACTAGGAATCCTTAGATAACGTCTGATGGCGGCTGGCTTCTATTCTTTTTTCCAGAACAAAAATTTCGCCTGTTACTAACTTTTCCTGGCTCCAGGGCAGAAAATGGTCCTCCCCCGGAATGCCTATAACCTTTAAACACGATGGGGCAATCATTTTTTCGGCAAATGCAAGATTATCATACGGCACCAATCTATCCTTATCACCCTGAATGTAGGTCACGGGTACTTCTATTTTCCCCCAGTCTGGCAACATCTTTTTCAGCTCTTCCACATGGCTGTATTTTTCATCTGTAGCTACCTTCCAACTTTTAGGAGTTAACCACCTAAAGGGTTTGGTTTTGCCAAACCAGGCTATGGCAAATTTCTTTTCATGGTCCGGATCAATGGCCGGTGCCAGTAGCATGATTCCCTGCACCCAGTCAGGATATAGAACCGCTGCCTTAACGGCCACCGGTCCGCCATAAGAATGACCAACTACAATGGTTGGAGTACTCCTGTATTCTTTAAGTATTGGCTCTAATATCAATGCTTGTTCTTCTATGGATGTCACAGATTCTCCAAAATTAGAGTAACCATAACCGGGCCTGTCCACAGATATCATATCAAACTTTGATGCAAGCGTTTGATCTTTCATAAACTGAAAGAAATTGTCTGAAGACCCGGGAGCTCCATGAATAAACAAAATTGTAGGTTTAGAATGCCGCCCATCTGCTACCTCAACATAACGGATCTTCTTTCCATTTACCTCAATATCCTTTATTTCAGGTTTCGCCTCGTTTTCAGCAAACTCCTCCTTGATGCCTTTAGGAGAAGTCCTAAATTGCATGCAACCTGCCAGAAGCATTAAAATACTTATAAAAGCAATGAAATACTTGCGGTTGTTCATAGCTATTTGTCTGTTAAACCTACAAAAAAATTGTATGCTTCGAGTACACAGAATGTAAATCTATTTATTTGCGCGTACTATTCCGTACTTTAATTCCATCGGATCAAGTAGCTCCAGCAATTGCTGGGTGAAATTAGTGTCGTCAATGGCCAGGAGATTCTCCTTGCGCTCGTGAGGCACCCCACCCGGATAAAGAGCATCATAGATTTCTTCGAGCATTCTGATCTCATCTTCTCTCTTACGCTTTTCAGCCTTAATCATTTTTTGCTCAATGCGTGTTATAGATTTATTGCCCTTAACCATCTCCCCTTCTACAAGTGCACCTAATGTGCTATCAACTGCTGCAGCCTTATCTCTAAGTTCTTTAAAAAGTTTATCTAAGTCCGTCTTAGCATCTTTGAGATCCAACTGACCATTGGAATGGGATCGTATATACTTGTTGATGAACAGGTCTTTGCGAAAAAACAGGTCATGAAAATCAACATCAAGTTTTTGAATTTTGCGACAGGTAGCCATACCAATATACATGATAAATGATCTTGGCATAAGAATGGGAAAAGCAAGATTGAAGTGATCAAAGACCTGCTTAAGTTGAAACCAATAAGCAAGTTCTGACGGACCTCCCACATAGGCCAGATTAGGCAAAATGGTTTCCTGATATACAGGGCGTAAAATTACATTAGGGCTAAACCGCTCAGGTTTGGTTTTTAAAAGGCTTTTTATTTCTTCATCCGAAAATTTCAGATCTGTGTCAACAACAGAAAAACCTCCTTCTTCCTTAACCAGACGAGCACGAAGGCCCCCATCCAAATAAAAAAGGTTCAACTCCCTGGGTTGTAGTTGTTGTTTATAACCTGCTTTATCCAGGGCTTGGCTTTGCTTTTCAACCAACGTATGAGAGGTTTCCTTAAAAAGCTCATCTTCAATCACATGAAGAAACTCTTTCTTGAATCTTGAGTCGTCTGCGTCCAGAATAACCAATCCTTCTTTACCCAAAAGGGCATTTACATAATCGCGTACAACATCCGACAAGCGGCTATGTTTTTTCAAAGCTTTCTTAAAGATTTCCGTTCTTCCGGGTAGTTGGTTTAGAACCTCTTCCAATCCTTTGGTCGAAAATCTTCCTGTCGCTCCTTTTTGATCAGACTTCCATTCAAACCTCTCCCCATTGATGTACAAGTGATTGATTTCTTCGAAATCATGGTCCTCTGTGCCCATCCAATAAACAGGCACAAAGTGGTATTCAGGATAAGTTTCATTGAGTTTCCTGGCAATGTTGATTGTTGCAACAAGCTTATAAATGTAAAACAGGGGCCCTGTAAAAATGTTAAGCTGATGACCTGTGGTTACGGTAAATGTGTTTTTTGAAACCAGGGACTCAATATTAGAGGTAACTGCCTCCGGAGTATCAATTGAGCTATACTGATCTTTTAGAACCTCAACCAAAGTTTTACGATTTTCAGCTTCAAAAGATTTTGACTGGATTGCCTGTTTAAACCCCTCAAGTGAAGGCCTGGCTGTATAAAAAGGTTTTACGTTGGGGCTATCCTCTATGTAATCTAAAAACAACTTTGAAAACAGCCCTGTATCCTTAAAATCCAGCTTTATACAATCCATACTTTGTTAAATTCCAAATACCCATTAACAAACTTCAAACCAAAAGCGTTTCCTGTTGTTACTTTTTAGCTCTCAACAGGAATTCCCGTCAGGTCAAACTCTGTTGCGTCCGTTATCTTTATTTGAGCGAAATCGCCAACTCTCAGGAAATATTCTTTAGCATTTATTATAACTTCATTGTCTACTTCAGGCGAATCATATTCGGTTCTTCCCACAAAATAGCCTCCTTCAACCCTGTCAATCAGCACTTTGAATACTTTTCCTATTTTCTCCTGATTTAGTTCCAGTGAAATGCGTTCCTGCAATTCCATTACGGCATTGGCGCGCTCTTGTTTCACTTCTTCAGGTACATCGTCCTTAAAATTATAGGCATGAGTGTCTTCTTCATGCGAATAGGTAAATACACCCAATCGATCAAACCTTGATTCTTCTACAAAGCGCATCATTTCTTCAAAGTCTGCCTCCGTCTCGCCCGGATAACCAACTATTAACGTTGTTCGAATGGCTATTCCCGGAACCCTTGTGCGCATCTCAGCCAAAAGCTCCTCGGTTTTCTCTCGTGTAATCCCCCTTCGCATTGCTTTCAAAACAGCATTGGACCCATGCTGTAAAGGAATATCAAGGTAATTGCAAATAGTATCCTTCTCTGCCATAACATCCAGAACATCTCTTGGAAAGCCCGAAGGGAATGCATAATGAAGTCGGATCCATTCTATTCCCTGCACATCTGACAACTTTCGAAGTAGATCTGCCAGCTTTCTCTCTCCATAAATATCTAGTCCATAGTATGTAGAGTCCTGGGCAATTAAGAGCAGCTCCTTAACACCATTTTTTGCCAGATGTTCTGCTTCTTTTACCAAATCTTCAATTGTCCTGGAGACATGCTTTCCCCTCATCAGGGGAATTGCGCAAAATGAACAAGGCCGGTCGCAACCTTCAGATATTTTCAAATGCGCATAATGAGGAGCCGAAACATTTATACGCTCACCTAAAAGCTCATGTTTGTAATCTGCATTAAAGCGTTTAAGTAACCCCGGAAGTTCCATGGTTCCAAAATAGGCATCTACCGCTGGTATTTCTTCTTCCAAATCGTCCTTGTAACGCTGAGATAAGCATCCTGTAACATAAAGCTTCTCTATTTGCCCGTTTTCTTTGGCATCGGCATAACGAAGTATGGTATCAATCGATTCCTGCTTGGCATCTCCAATAAACCCGCAGGTATTTACAATTACAATATTGGAATCGTCAGACTCAGCCTCATGAGTTGCATTTATCTGGTTTCCCTTCAATTGGGTAAGCAAAACCTCTGAGTCCACCAAATTTTTGGAGCATCCCAGGGTTACAATATTGACTTTATCTTTTTTCCTAGCTTTTGTTTTCAAACCAAATAATTTTGGCAAAAATATCATTCTAAGAGCAGCTTACCATAACCACAGGAATAAACAAACAGCTAATTTGCTTAACCTTTGCTATAGCTGTTATTTTGCACGGTTATTATGAAATTAAAGAAACTTTCAAAATGTCTGGTTTTCTTAGCCTTGTTAAGTTTGGCTGGCTGTGCTGACGAGGCTACATGCATTCCTGAAAATACAGATCTTTTGCAGTTATCGTTTATAGATGAGAATGGTAAGGCGAGTGCAATTACAGTTGTTTCTTTAGAAGTAGAAGGAGGTAATGATTATTTTCCTATTATTCAGGATTCTACGTTTAGCACCTTATCTGTTCCTCTTAATCCTTTGGATAGTGTTGTACAATTAAATTTCGTACAGGAATCAGAAATCAACTCTATCACTTTAAACTATAGAGCAACTCCTCGATTAAGCGATCCGAAGTGCGGACTGGAGACTTTTTTTAATGAAATAGAAACGGAAAGCACAAATTTTATAGATGTAGAAATAGTCAATCCTGTACTTAATAAAGACATTACAACCAATGTTAAAATCACGCATTAGTCTTTTATTGATATTGCTATTTCCCCTTACGTTTGCAGCTCAAGGGCAGGTACAGGTAAACCAGTCTGCCTATGCTTATGCATTGGATTCTACTATGAATAAGTGGACGCCAACAGGAATACGCGTAGGAATGGATATTGCCGGACCTATTTATAGCTTGCTGGAACCATCTGTATCAAGATATGAAATTACTACGGATATAGATTTACATAAGTTTTTTGGAGTGATTGAAATTGGCCATGGCTCCTACAAAACCGGTATAGATTCGGCCAATTACACCAGTAATGGTTTCTTTTATCGTGTCGGCATGGATGCCAATTTTATTGCAAAAGATCCTAATCTTAATGTTTTCTTTTTTGGCCTCAGGTATGCTTCTTCCTTGTTTAATGAAAACATGAGTGGTAATTTGCCCAGCTCAGGTTGGGGCACACAAACAATTAGTTTGGAACAAAACAGCTCCAGAGCCAGCTGGGCAGAAATGAACATTGGCATGAGGGTACGTATTTGGAAATCAATTTTTGCCGGCTACACCGCCAGGCTCAAAATATTAAAGCATAATACGTACAGCAAGGAGGAATTTCAATCGTATTACATACCTGGTTTTGGCAAAGCAGACCGAACTACCAATTGGGGCTTTAGCTATTATATCCAGTACAGGTTTGAATGGAAAAAGAAGCCCATTCCTTGGCGTAAAAACTAGCATAGTTGTATTTTGGTTGAACAACCAAAGCAAAATACTATGGAAGGCAAAAAAGGCAAAGTTACCGGCATTGGAGGCATCTTCTTTAAATGCCAGGATCCGGATAAGATGAAAAGCTGGTACAGCGAGCACCTGGGTATGAAAACAGACCAATACGGTTCCATGTTCGAATCGAGAAATATGCAAAACCCGGATGAAATCAATTACTTGCAATGGAGTACTTTCAAGGAAGATACCAAGTATTTTCAACCCTCCGAGAAACAGTTTATGATTAACTACCGGGTGAAAAATATGGAAGCATTGGTAGAACAACTAAAAAAGGAAGGGGTCACTGTCGTGGATTCTATTGAAGAATTTGAATATGGCAAGTTTGTCCATATTATGGATCCCGAAGGAAATAAACTGGAGCTTTGGGAGCCGGTAGATTCGATTTTTACGGAATCGGGAGATGAAGGGAAAACGAAGTAAGAATGTTTTCACAAAGACTATATTTTTTGAATTAAATGAGAATGCCCAATTAAATCGGGCAATGACGTTAATGTGACTACATTTCCTTACTTCCCAAAGAACGAATCAACAAATTCGGCTTTGTTAAACACCTGTAGGTCATCGATACCCTCGCCTACCCCAATGTATTTAACAGGTATTTTAAATATGTCTGAAATACCTATTACCACTCCCCCTTTGGCTGTGCCGTCCAGTTTGGTAATGGCCAATGAGCTTACTTCGGTTGCTTTGGTAAATTCCTTCGCCTGGTTCATAGCATTTTGGCCTGTGCTGCCATCCAGCACCAGCATTACTTCGTGAGGCGCCTCAGCTACAAACTTTTGTATTACCCGCTTTATCTTGGTAAGCTCATTCATAAGGTTCACCTTAGTATGCAGCCGGCCTGCTGTATCAATAATTACTATATCCGCTTGCTGATCTACCGCTTGTTTTACGGCATCATAGGCAACCGATGCAGGATCTGTATTCATACCATGAGAAACCACAGGCACTCCTACCCGCTCTCCCCAAAGGATCAACTGATCCACCGCAGCAGCTCTGAAAGTATCCGCAGCTCCCAACACTACTTTTTTGCCTTGCTTATGAAATTGGGCTGCCAGTTTACCAATGGTTGTTGTTTTTCCAACACCGTTTACACCAACAACCATAAGTACGTAGGGCTTTTTGTCAGCAGGTAGCGTAAAATCGACCATATCCTCTGCGTTATTTTCTGCCAGCAGGGCCGCTATTTCTTCTCTCAGGATAGAATCCAACTCATCAGTGCCCAGGTATTTATCGCGGGCTACCCGTTCCTCAATTCGATCTATTATCTTGATAGTCGTATCTACACCTACATCTGAGGTGATCAGAACCTCCTCCAGTTCATCCAAAACTTCCACATCAACTGTGGATTTGCCCGCTACCGCTTTCCCAAGTTTATTAAAGAAACTTGTTTTGGATTTCTCAAGACCCTTATCAAGTGTCTCTTTTTTTTCCTTCGAAAATATATTTTTAAATAGAGCGGCCACGATTAACAAAAATTTATATCCAATTGCAAATTACGAACTTATAGCATTAATGTAACAGGGATAAAAACAGAAATCCCTTCCTGACAACATCAAGAAGGGATTTTTATAATTTAGCTTGTAAACTAAGCCTATTTTGACAGAGTTTCCTGAACCCTGTCAACAGGCACCATTTCTTCTTTGAAGGTATAAGCGCCAGTCTTATCAGACTTAACTGCTTTGATAACCTTAGCAAAAGTTCTACCTTCTTTTTTCTGTAAAGTTGCAACTACCTTCTTAGCCATGATTATTTAATTTCTTTGTGAACGGTATAACGCTTAAGGATTGGGTTGTATTTCTTTAGTTCCAATCGCTCAGTTGTATTCTTTCTGTTTTTGGTAGTAATGTAACGCGATGTGCCGGGCATACCACTTTCCTTATGCTCGGTGCATTCCAAAATTACCTGTACCCTGTTACCTTTCTTAGCCATTTTGCTATGTATTTAAATTTGGGAGTGCAAATATAGATAGATTTATTTCTTCTTGAAATAGTTTTAGAGAAGAAATATTAATTTCTTCCTCTCTTATTTTGACATAGATTCCTTAAGATCAGGTAAAACAAATTGATCCAATACACTTGGCTGTTCCATCATTTTCTCTATTTCCTCAGAAGTTCTAGGTGCATAACCTGAAAGCAAAATTGGATTTCCATCTTCCCCAATCATTACATCATCTTCAATACGAACAGCTATTTTCCACCATTTTTTGTCGCACCTGCTGCCCTCAGGAATGTAAATGCCCGGTTCTACGGTAAAAACCATTCCTGGTTCGAACACATCCTTATTCCCACTATCATGGACATCCAAACCAATATGATGCCCCAGTCCATGCGGATAATACATATGATGCGCATCAATTGCCGGTATGATACCCAATTCGTATAACCCTTGGTTAATTATTCTTCTTGCCAAATCACTTGTTGATTTCCAGGTAGCTCCGGCTTTACTAGCTTCTATGGCTGCTTGCTGAGCCTTATATACCAAATCGTAGATGGCTTTTTGCTCTGGTGAGAACTTGCCGTTTACTGGAATCGTCCTTGTTATATCAGCCGTATAACCATGATACTCAGCTCCCAGATCCATAAGTATTAGCTCATCATTTTGTATTTCAGGTTTTTGGTTATCTATATAATGTAAAATGCAACCATTATTACCAGCTCCAACAATTGACGGGTACCCTTCATACTCAGACCCGAATTTCTTGAATACAAACTCATGAATCCCCTGTATTTCAGTTTCTGACATACCTGGTTTCATTGCCTTCATTACTTCCACCTGGCCTATAACTGATATTTGTATTGCTTTTTTAAGCAACTCAATTTCTTCCGGAGTTTTTATGCCCCGCAGATCATCCATTATCTTTTCAAGGCTCTTTGTATCCAGGTTGGCTCGTTTAGGTTCAATCTCTAGGGATTTGTTTGCACCAGGATAATTTACCTTACCTTTAAACTGCTCAATTAGGTTATAAAGGTCCCCATTGTCCTTCTCTTCATCTCTTACATCATTATAAAAGTCGTTAAAGATCACCTTATTGAATGCAGAGAAATCCAGCTGGTACTTATCAAATTTTGTATTTTCAAATGCCTCTGTAAACCCCAAAACTTCTTTTACCCCTTCATCTCCCAATCTTTTCCCTGTCCACATTTCAGCCATTTTATTTCTAGGCTGAACAAAAATTATTTCATTATAGAAAGACCCATCCTTTTTTTGCTGAGATTCTTTAAAAATTAAAAGAACAGCGTTAGGCTCCCTGTATCCCGTAAGGTAATAGAAATTAGGATCTTGATGGTACAGGTAATCAACATCATTGGCCCTGTTGCGTACCGGGTTGGCAAAAAATACAGCAACAGAGTTTTCAGGCAGCTTTTGACGAAATGCTTCCCTTCTTTGCTTATGAAACTCTGCCGTAAGGATATCGGCTGGCGCCTCTAAAACCTGCGCAAAAGAAAATCCTGACCCTGCACTTAGCAGAATCAGGATTAAAATTCGTTTTATATCTAGGATCACGTACTTAGTAAATTGGTAAAAACCAATTATACAAGGGTGTTGCCGTTTTTCCTAGCTTCTTTTAGAACAGCGGTAATTCCTTTTTTATTAATGGTTCTTAAAGCTGATGTAGATACTTTAAGTGTTACCCATTTATCTTCTTCAGGAATATAAAACCTCTTCTTTTGAAGGTTAGGGTAGAATTTTCGCTTGGTTTTATTATTGGCATGCGAAACATTATTCCCTACCTGTGGCCTTTTTCCGCTTACTTGACAAACTCGTGACATGATATTGCTATTTTTCCTTATTCCAAATTTGGAGTGCAAATATCGGGATATTTAGATTAAACACAAACATTGATGCATTATTTTCTAAATCCATAAGGGCAATGTTTACAACCATTTTCGCAACAATATCCACGTTTAAGAAGATACTCCCTTGTAAACACGAACAATCTATTCTCATTAACGTAATAGTCTCTCCCCTCTTTCAATTTCGCTTTGTTTTCCTCTTCTTTTGGCATGAGTAACAGGCTTTGTTTGTTACTTTTGTAACAACAAAACTAAACAATAATGATCGGGGAATTAACGAGAAGCGAAGAAGCCATAAGACTGGAAAACAAGTACGGAGCGCATAATTATCATCCTTTACCTGTTGTGCTTTCAAAAGGTGAAGGCGTTTACGTATGGGATGCTGAGGGCAAAAAGTATTTCGATTTCCTTTCTGCATATTCAGCGGTCAATCAAGGTCATTGCCACCCGAAAATTGTCAATGCACTCAAAACGCAAGCCGAAACCTTAACGCTTACCTCTCGCGCATTTTATAACGATGCCTTAGGTGAGTATGAAAAGTTTATTACCAGCTTTTTCGGATTTGATAAAGTGCTGCCTATGAATACAGGGGCCGAGGCAGTAGAAACTGCCATTAAACTGAGCAGAAAATGGGCATATGAAAAGAAGGGTGTTCATGAAAATGAAGCAAAAATTATTGTGTGTGAAAATAATTTTCATGGGAGAACGACTACCATTATTTCTTTTTCAAACGATCCTGATGCCCGTGAAAACTTTGGGCCTTACACCAGGGGTTTTATTCGTATTCCTTACAATGATATAGAATCATTAAAAGAAGTTCTTGATGAAGAAAAAGAACACATTGCTGCTTTTTTGGTTGAACCAATTCAAGGCGAAGCTGGTGTTTTTGTTCCTGGTGATGGCTTTTTGAGTGAAGCTTATAAGGCTTGCAAAAAGGCTAATGTACTTTTTGTAGCTGATGAAGTGCAAACAGGTGTTGCCCGTACCGGAAAACTATTAGCATGTGACTATGAAAACGTGAAGCCTGATATCCTAATTCTTGGGAAAGCCCTTTCTGGGGGTGCTTATCCTGTTTCGGCAGTGCTGGCTAGTAATTCAATTATGGAAGTAATTCGCCCCGGTCAGCATGGCTCTACCTTTGGGGGCAACCCTTTAGCTGCACGCGTAGCTATTGCAGCACTGGAAGTGGTAAAGGAAGAAGGGCTTGCCGATAATGCCATGAAGCTGGGCAAGATTTTTAGAGAGCGAATGAATAAAATTGTTGCAAAAAGTGACCTTGTGGCTAAGGTACGAGGAAAAGGCCTGCTCAATGCCATTGTTATTAATGATGCACACAATAGTACCACTGCCTGGGACATCTGCATGAAACTAAAAGAGAATGGCCTGTTGGCGAAACCAACCCACGGCAATATAATTCGGTTTGCCCCTCCTTTGGTTATGAATGAAAAACAGCTTAACGAGTGCTGTGATATTATTCAAAATACTATTGAGGAATTTGAAAAAGCATAGTGCTTTGATTTTTTTTAGATGGAAGGCCCTAAAACAGAGCTTATAGAAAAATACTTTCCTGAACTTACGGAAAAGCAAAAACAGCAATTTGGCCAGCTCGGTGCTCTTTATAAAGACTGGAATAGTAAAATCAATGTAATATCCAGAAAGGACATTGATGATCTTTATACGCGACATGTACTTCATTCTCTCGGAATTGCCAAAGTTCATGTTTTCAAAGAAAATGAATCAGTTTTGGATGTAGGTACCGGGGGTGGTTTCCCAGGTATACCACTGGCTATTCTTTATCCTAAAACCCAATTTCTCCTTATTGACTCCATTGGAAAAAAGATAAAGGTAGTGAATGAGATAGCCACTGCTCTTCATCTTAAAAATGTAAATGCACAGCAAATAAGAGCTGAGGAAGTAAAAGGCCAATTTGATTTTGTAGTAAGCCGGGCGGTAACCAGAATTAAACCCTTTTATGGATGGGTTAGAAATAAAATCAAGTCAGGAGGCAGTATTCTCTATTTAAAAGGTGGTGATTTAACTGAAGAAATGAAAGAACTTAAAAAGCCTTATCGGGAAGTTGATTTATCGAACTACTTTGAAGAAGGTTTTTTTGAAACAAAGAAGGTTATCGAAGTGCCTTGCTAATCAGCAATTTTATAACCCCCTATAACCCCTGCCACTTGAAAGGTCATAGCTCCAACTGTGGTTGATAACAAAGTAACAGCATCTCCAATAGTTAAATTAACCATTAAGGTCCGACTAACATTTTGATCCGTAGTAGCTACATAAATGTTATAGTCCATAGAGTTTATTCTGATCGTCAACCTAGACAACGTGCTTTCTATACCAGTTCTTTCAGCATCTACTAGAATCATATAGAGACCAGTTGCTCCAATTACAATTTGATCAGAAGCAATTTGATTGAAATTATCCATGTTTTCAGTAAGTGCAACCTGACTATTTGTTACAGCACCGGGTTCTTGTACTGCAAAGTCAGCCTGAAATGCATAGGTATTATCCAACCTTGTTGTCAGGCTTGATAGGTCAGAGGAATTGGATTGAATCTGAGCATCCAGTTTTGAATCAGCATCTTTTAATGAAATAGCAGAACTTATATAAGCGGATGAACCATCAGCAGTATAACCCCCATCTATATCTAAACCAGCACCTGCTTGCGTGTCATCCAATTCTGACTGAATAGCAGCATCTGCAGTAGTTCTGCTTGCAACTTCTGTGGTTATAGAGGAAGCATTTGTACCAATATTTGCTGCATTTGATGCAATATTACTTGTATTAGTAGAAATGTTAGAAGTATTAGAAGAAATAGACGATTGTAAGGTAGCATCCCGGCTATCCACATAGTTTTTGGTAGCAGCATCTTGAGCTACCGTAGGGTCTGCAACATTTTTTATTTGTGTATTTCCAGCACTGTTTCCCTGTGATAAAACATTAGATAAACTCTGATTATCTGTATTATCTAAATAGCCTGATAAATCTACAGAACCACCACTTGTTAGATCTAAACTATTGCTATTTAATGTAAGTGTTTGAATTTCATTGCTTGTATCGTCATCACTATCTGCGACAGAAATAGTTGTTGTATTTCCTCCACTGATACTTATTTCCCTCAAAACTGTTGAAATTGCAGAGGAAGACAAAGTCTGTATTTCGTTTGCAGGGTCTGCATCTGCATCATTTACATCATCGGTAAAACTGCCTCCGCCATCCGATAAAGTTACCGTAGAGCCAGCTTTGCTAATTGTCTGTAATTCATTACTTACATCGTCATCAACTTCAGATGTTAAGTACCCATTATTGCTCACATAGGTATCTACCTCTGCCTCGGTTAAATGGGTATCAGTATCATCCAGATACGGACTTAAATCAATAGTTGTGGCAGAACCGTTATTCGTGATTGTCAAATTATTGCCAACCAATTGCAAATCCTGAATCTCATTGGTGGTACTACCGTCAGTTTCAGAAGTCAAATATCCATTATTACTCACAAATGCATCCACTTCTGCTTCTGTCAACTGCGTATCTGTATTATCCAGGTATGGGCTTAGATCAATAATTGTAGCAACTCCATTTTTGGTAATCGTCAGGTTGTTGCCAACAAGTTGCAGGTCTTGAATCTCGTTGGTGTCATCTGCATCAGCATCATTCACTTCATCCGTAAAAGAACCTCCACCATCAGACAGGGTTACTTCATTTCCCGTTTTTGAAATGGTTTGTAACTCATTGGTTGCATCAGCGTCTCCATCTGCAGTACCTGTACCTTCAATGGTAAAGTTCGGATAGGTTCCTGTAACAGTAATATTATCTCCTGCAGATATAGTTACAGGCACATCTGGCAACACATTGCTAATTGTACCATTCGTGATATTCAAACCATAACCCGGGTTAAGCCCACCTCCACTTTGCTGAGAATACAGAGCATAGGGCACACTCATAAGTTGCTGTGATCCCATTAAAATGTATGTTCCACTATTGTCAGGGTCCAATTCAATCTGTAGCCACAAATTACCCCCTGACCAATCAACAGCATTTAGGGTGCTGTTTCCGTTCCCCTGGCCTACCACCAGTGTAAATAATCCAAACTCATTGGTATCAGGAAAATGCTCTTCTGTAAATTGGCTGGAGCCGTTTGCCCCGTCTGTTATACTAACTCGTATACCAATTGTCTGGTTTGAAATAGGCGTTCCATCTGCCTCCCTAGCAATGCCCTGGTAATTAAAACCCAAAGGAGCCTGAGCATGTAAGGAAACTACACTTGTCAACCAAAATAAAATAGACAACACCCTTTTCATCAGATTGTAGTCTTTATCACTTTAACAACACCCAATAATTTATTTGAAGCATCAAAAGCCCTAACCATATAAACCCCTACTCCTATTTCAGAAAGATTAACCATATTTTCTCTAGGCTTATCTTCATATACCAGTTTACCAAATAAATCATATGCCAGTACAGAGGTTACTTCAACGTCACATCCCTCTGCGTAAATTCTCATTTCCCCTATAACCGGATTAGGAAATGCTTTAAGCTGTATTTCTCCACATGGCAGTTTCAGGTCAATTGGCTGCAAGAATCCTTGAGTAATTGTGTACCCTCCTGCCTTCAAAGTAACAATACTAGCTTCACCAACTGAGCCATCAAATGTCTTACCATTTAATAAGACAGACCCACCCCATCCATTGAAAACCTGTGAGCTTATTTTTTGCGCATTTGAATGCGCTGAAAAAAAGAAAAACAATATGATCACAGTAATCTTAATATAGACTACTGACTTACTGAGGCTTATGTGATATCGTTCTAACAGATACTTCATTCAAAAAATTATTACAAGCCATCTTTAGAAAGGGCAATAATTATAGTCAATATTTTATTGCCAACATAGGGTTTGTTTCAATATTATTTGAATAATGCAATTATTAATAAGCAAAATAGTAGGACGAGGTTCATATTTAATAATTAATTCACATGGGCTTTATTTAAAATAACGTAATGGGATAAAAACATGAGGCACTAAACATCACTAAATAGATGCCCGCCTTTATTCAAATAGTTTTAACAAAAAGCAAAACGAACTCCTGTCAAACGCCTTCATTTTTGTAACTTGCATTTTAATTTTCAAACTACATTTTTTCTTAAATGCTGGACTTTAATCACCTCCATTGCCATACACAATTTTCACTTTTAGATGGGGCTGCGAGCATTAGTGGTATGATGCAAAAAGCTCAACATGATGGAATGAAGGCGGTAGCTTTGACCGACCATGGCAACATGTTTGGGGCGTTTAAGTTTGTCGCTGAAGCAAGTAAATACAATGTAAAACCCATTGTTGGCTGTGAGTTTTACGTGGTAGAAGACCGTCATAAAAAACAGTTTAGCAAGGAAGATAAGGATAATCGATTTCATCAGTTAATGCTTGCCAAGAATGCGACAGGATATAAAAACCTATCAAAGCTTACTTCGCTAGGTTACATGGAAGGTATGTATAGCAAATGGCCTCGCATAGATAAAGAATTGATTGAAAAATATCACGAAGGAATTATTGCTACTTCCTGTTGTCTTGCAGCAGAAATACCTCAGGCTATTTTGAACAAAGGAGAAGAAGAAGCCGAAGAGCTATTGAAATGGTGGATTGACCTGTTTGGCGAAGACTTTTATATTGAATTGCAACGCCATGAACTGGACGAGCAAAAAATTGTGAACGAGGTCCTGCTAAAATTTGCAAAAAAATACCATCTCAAAATTATTGCAACCAACGACTCCCACTATGTGGATCAGGAAGATTCTACCGCCCATGATATTTTATTATGTGTAAACACAGGTGAGTTACAAAGTAAACCTGTATGGAAGGGTAGTGGCTTTGGAGGCAAGGATTACCGCTTCGGATTCCCTAATAATGAGTTCTATTTCAAGACACAAAATGAGATGAATACATTATTTTCAGATGTACCGGTTGCAATAGATAACACAAACGAGATCGTAGATAAGGTGGAGCACCTTAAACTAGAACGGGACATTCTGCTACCCAATTTCCCTCTTCCCCCAGAGTTTACATCTGAAGATGAGTATCTAAAGCATTTAACATTTGAAGGTGCTAAATCGCCCAAGCGTTATGGTGAAATTACGGCCGAAATTGAAGAACGCATCAACCACGAATTGGGCATTATTAAAACCATGGGATTTGCCGGATATTTCCTTATTACGGCTGATATGATTAATGCAGGTCGTGACCTTGGCGTAATGATTGGCCCCGGAAGGGGTTCAGCGGCAGGCTCAGTGGTGGCTTATGCTCTAGGTATTACCAATATAGACCCGATTAAATACAGCCTTCTTTTTGAACGCTTTCTAAACCCGGAGCGTATCTCTATGCCCGATATTGACACGGATTTTGATGACCAGGGGAGGCAGAAAGTAATTGATTACGTTGTGGATAAATATGGCTACAATCAGGTTGCTCAAATCATAACGTATGGTACTATGGCAGCCAAAATGGCCATTAAGGATGTAGCAAGGGTGCGGGATTTGCCCCTTTCGGAAGCTAATGCCCTGGCTAAACTGGTACCAGAAATGCCGGGTACTACCTTGGAAAAGGCATTCAACGAAGTAAGCGAATTAGGAGAAATTCGTAAGCAAAAATCTGAACAAGGTCTGATTCTTGAGATGGCCCAAAAGCTGGAAGGTTCCGTTCGAAATACTGGTATTCATGCCGCTGGAGTCATCATTGCCCCTGACGACCTTACCAATTATATCCCTGTTTCTACCTCTAAAGATTCCAACTTATTGGTGACTCAATACGATGGAAAAGTAATTGAATCAGCCGGAATGCTGAAAATGGACTTCCTGGGCCTCAAGACCCTGACCATCATTAAAGATGCCCTAGCCTTAATTAAGAAAAACCGGGGCGTGGATATTGATATTGACAACATAAACCTTGAAGATGAAAAGACATTTGCGCTTTACCAACGAGGCGATACCATAGGTACCTTCCAATTTGAATCGACCGGAATGCGTAAATACCTACAGATTCTTAAGCCAACCAACATTGAAGACCTGATTGCCATGAACGCGCTTTATCGCCCGGGACCCATGGAGTTTATACCCAACTTTATCAATCGTAAACATGGCAGAGAAAAGGTAGAATACCCACATGAGCTTTTGGAACCTATTCTGAAAAATAGCTATGGTATAATGGTTTACCAGGAGCAGATTATGCAAACCGCTCAAATAATGGCAGGTTATAGCCTGGGCCAGGCCGATTTGCTTCGCAGGGCCATGGGCAAGAAAAAGCTTGATGAAATGGCCAAGCAACGAGAGGTTTTTGTTGCAGGAGCTAAAGAAAAGCACAATATTGACCGGAAGAAGGCCGAAGAAATTTTTGCAGTGATGGAAAAATTTGCAGCTTATGGATTTAACAGATCACACTCAGCCGCCTATTCCGTTGTAGCCTATCAAACTGCGTATCTTAAGGCGCACTACCCGTCCGAGTATATGGCTTCCGTACTCACTCATAACCAAAACAATATTGATAAGATTACCTTTTTTCTTGACGAGTGCAGGAAACAAAACATACCGGTTTTAGGGCCCCACATTAATGAAAGTAGTATGTACTTTGATGTGAACAAAGAAGGCAAAATAAGATTTGGTTTAGGTGCCATTAAAGGAACCGGAGAAGCGGCCGTTGAAGCTATTATTTCTGAGCGGGATGAACATGGCTCTTTCAAAGACATTTTTGATTTTGCAGAGCGTATTAATCTGAGGGCGGTAAATAAAAAGACTTTTGAGAGCCTTGCTATGGGGGGAGCTTTTGATTGCTTCAAGGGCACAAGCAGAAGACAATACTTGTTCCAGGAAGGCGAACAGCCAAGCGGGATTGAATTAGCCGTTCGTTATGGCAACAGTTTCCAAAATGATAAAAACGCTTCTCAGCATTCACTTTTTGGAGGGGACAGTGGCGTGGAAATACCCAAACCCAAACTACCCCAATGTGAGCCATACAGCGAAATTGAAAAACTCAAAATCGAAAAAGATGTGGTAGGGTTTTATATTTCCGGCCACCCGCTTGACCAATACAAAGTTGATATTGAAAACTTCTGCACCTGCACGCTTGATCAATACAAAGAGCATAAAAACCAGGTGATCCGACTTGCTGGCATAGTAACCAAGTTTGTTGAGCGTACATCAAAACGCGGTGCACCATTTGGATTGTTTAGTATAGAGGACTACAACGACACCATTGATGTTGCCATGTTTGGAGAAGACTATATGAAACACCGCCATTTATTACAGGTAGGTGGCTTTGTGTACATGATTGGAAAAGTGGAAGAACGTTATAATCAGGAAGGCGAATGGGAATTTCGCCCCAGGGTTATTCAATTGCTTTCCAACATCAGGGAAGACCTTAGTAAAGAGATACAGGTAAACGTAGATGTCACTCTTTTGAATGAAGAATTGGTCAATCAATTGGAGATGATCGCAAAAGAAAACCCCGGCAAATGCAAATTTGTGGTAACCCTCTATAGTGCTGAAGAAAGTATGAAGGTCGAACTACTGTCAAAAAGATATATGGTCAACCCAAATAATCACCTGATAGAAGGACTAACCTTATTGGATACAGTGAGTTATAAGATCGTTTCCGACAAAATTGATCTGCCAGCCGACAATCGACCCGATTTTAAGAAATACGCCAAAGCCTAAACAAAAAGTTATGGGTGTAAGGGAATTATTTATGATATATTTGCGTTCAACAGAGAACGAAATATTAACACAATAAATAAATGGAACCTCAAGTAATAACAGACGCTAACTTTAAGGAAGTTTTAGATACCGATAAACCTGTTTTGGTTGATTTTTGGGCAGAGTGGTGTGGACCATGTAAAATGATTGGGCCTATTGTAAAAGAACTGGCAAACGACTATGAAGGTAAGGCCGTTATAGCCAAAGTAAATGTGGATGAAAACCCAGGAACAGCAGCAGAATTTGGAATCAGAAGCATTCCTACATTGCTTATCTTTAAAGATGGTGAAATCGTTGACAAACAAATAGGAGCGGTTCCTAAGGCTGTTCTTTCCGGTAAACTGGAAGCTCAACTTTAATCTTATGCAAACATTTTAAAAAGCTACCTAAGTAATTGGGTGGCTTTTTTATTTTTAAAACATCAACCACTTATGAAACCGACACTTCTTGTATTAGCAGCAGGCATGGGTAGCCGCTATGGCGGCCTTAAACAGGCGGACCAGGTAGGCCCCAATGGTGAAACCATAATTGACTATTCCATTTACGATGCGATAAGGGCTGGGTTTGGCAAAGTTGTACTGGTTGTTCGGCAAAATATACTGGATGAAATGAAAGGCCTGTTCGATCCTAAGTGGGGTGATAAGATCAACCTTGAGTATGCAATACAAGAGGTAAACGTGCCTATTGAAGGTATCTCCAACCTACCAGAACGAACAAAACCCTGGGGAACAGGACATGCAGTTATGGTGGCTAAACACTTAATTGATGAACCTTTTGCGGTTATTAACGCTGATGATTTTTATGGTGCCGATGCCTTCAAAACCATGAGTGAATTTCTACAGGATGCAGTGTCAGATAATGAAAATGCAATGGTCGGATATATTTTAAAAAACACATTGTCTGATCATGGATATGTTTCAAGAGGTATTTGTGAAACTGACGTAAACAACTATTTAATAACTGTCACGGAACGTACCAATATAGAACGCATTAATGGTGAAGTGGCTTTTACAGAAAAAGATGGCTCTCAACATTCCTTAGATGAAAACAGTTATGTGTCGATGAATTTCTGGGGGTTCAACCCTAATTTCTTTACGGTGGCAGAATCTCAATTCAGGGAGTTTGTACGACTAAATGCAGACAACGAAAAAGCTGAATTTTTTATCCCATTGATTGTAGGCAATCTAATGGATGAAGGAAAGCTTAAAGTAAAAGTATTGGAGAGCACAGCCCAATGGATGGGTGTAACTTACCAGGAGGATAAACCGGTAGTGATAAAAAAAATAAGCCAACTTATTAAAGCCGGCTTATATCCTGAAAAGCTGGTGTAAATTACTTCAACCAGGCTTTATACATCCAAAGTGTTTTTTCCTGCTCTTCTACAAAAGTGGCCAGCATATCACCTGTTGCAGCGTCACCACTGTCTTCAGCCTGTGAGCGTATATCTTTTTGTTGATCCACCAAAGCACTTAAATTATCTACTATCGTTTTAACTGCCTCCACACCATCATGAACACCTTTGGTCGCTTTTATAGAGGCCGTGTCAAGGTAATCCTGGAATGAATGCAATGGAGTAAAACCAATAGTCAATAATCTTTCCGCTACCTCATCAATTTTTACGGCTGCATCGTTATACAATTCTTCAAACTTAACATGCAATTCGAAGAAATATTTCCCCTGAATATTCCAATGAAAACCTCGTAGGTTTTGATAGTATATCTGGTAGTTAGCAAGCAGGTTGTTAAGCTCATTTGCAATATGTTGATTTTCCATATTCTCTGATTTAAGATTAAAAAATTACCTCCTCAAATTTACCATTTAAGTGCCTAGTTATCAAATCAAAAACCTCAATCTATGATAGAGATTTTTGATGTTTTCAAACATGTTTAGGGTAAATCAAAAACATAAAAAAGGCTGCCCATTGAGCAGCCTTTACATGTATATTAAGCAGGTACTTTCTTACGAAAGCCTGGAGTTATTTCTCCTCTTCTACCTCTTCAAATTCTACATCTGAAACATCATCTCCCCCTGCAGATGAAGCACCTGCTCCAGCTCCTGAATCAGCACCTGGCTGGGCACCGCCTTGAGCTCCCTGAGTAGCATTGTATATTTCTTGCGAAGCTGCTTCCCAGGCTTTGTTCAATCCCTCAATAGCAGGATCAATAGCAGCTAAGTCTTTTGCTTCATGCGCTTTCTTCAAGGTTTCAAGTGCACCTTCAATAGCAGTTTTGTTACCTTCAGAAAGCTTATCACCATACTCTTTCAATTGTTTTTCCGTTTGGAAAATCAATGAATCGGCAGCATTGACTTTTTCTACTTTTTCTTTTTCCTGTTTATCAGCTTCCGCATTTGCTTCTGCTTCTTTTCGCATTTTTTCAATTTCTTCCTCAGTCAATCCTGAAGAAGCTTCGATACGAATGCTTTGCTCTTTACCTGTTCCCTTATCCTTAGAAGTTACGTGCATAATACCGTTGGCATCAATGTCAAAGGTCACTTCAATTTGAGGCATACCTCTTGGGGCAGGTGGAATACCATCTAAGTGAAACTTACCAAGGCTACGGTTATCTTTCGCCATGGGTCGCTCACCTTGCAACACATGTATTTCAACCGAAGGCTGATTATCAGCAGCAGTTGAGAACACTTCTGATTTCTTGGTAGGAATGGTCGTATTTGACTCAATCAATTTAGTCATAACTCCACCCATGGTTTCAATACCCAATGAAAGTGGAGTTACATCAAGCAACAGCACATCCTTAACTTCCCCGGTAAGCACACCCCCTTGAATTGCAGCACCAATAGCAACTACCTCGTCAGGGTTAACTCCTTTTGAAGGTTTCTTACCAAAGAACTTCTCAACTTCTTCCTGAATTTTAGGAATACGAGTTGAACCACCTACCAAAATAACTTCGTTGATATCTGAAGTACTCAAGCCAGCATCTTTCAAGGCTGCCTTCACAGGATTCATAGAACGTTGAACCAATTTATCAGCCAATTGTTCAAATTTGGCCCTGCTCAATGAGCGAACAAGGTGTTTAGGTACACCATCAACAGGCATAATATATGGTAAGTTGATCTCCGTGCTTGATGAACTTGAAAGTTCAATTTTAGCTTTTTCAGCAGCTTCTTTCAAACGCTGCAATGCCATAGGGTCTTTCCTAAGGTCAATGTTTTCATCTGCTTTAAACTCTTCAGCCAACCAATCAATAATCACCTGGTCAAAATCATCTCCACCCAGGTGTACATCACCGTTGGTAGAAAGTACTTCAAACACACCATCACCAAGCTCTAGAATGGAAATATCGAATGTACCACCACCAAGGTCATACACAGCAATTTTCATATCCTGGTGCTTTTTATCCAAACCATATGCAAGCGCAGCAGCAGTAGGCTCATTGATGATACGTTTTACATCAAAACCGGCAATCTGCCCAGCTTCTTTGGTAGCCTGACGCTCCGCATCGTTAAAGTACGCTGGCACCGTAATTACAGCTTCTGTAACACCTGTTCCTAAATAGTCTTCAGCCGTAGATTTCATTTTCTGAAGAATCATGGCTGAGATTTCCTGAGGTGTATATTGTCTGTCACCTATTTTAACACGAACCGTATCGTTGTTGCCCTTTTCAAGGTCATACGCAACTGTTTTAAGTTCTTCTCCAACTTCTGAGTACTTTTTACCCATAAAGCGTTTTACAGAACTAATTGTATTTTGAGGGTTGGTAATGGCCTGACGTTTTGCAGGATCTCCAACTTTTCGCTCGCCTTTACCCCCGTCCAAAAAAGCAACAATCGAAGGGGTTGTTCTTCTGCCTTCGCTATTTGGTATTACTACCGGCTCATTACCTTCCATTACGGCTACGCATGAGTTGGTTGTACCAAGGTCAATTCCAATTATCTTTCCCATAGTTTATTCTTTAATACTATTTTTTCAGTCGTTGCTCTGCTAACATCAATGGTTATGCCAACCCCTTTTCTCGAAAAATCAGGTGACACAATGACAGATATTGTCAGTTTTTAAACAAACTATGTGAAAATACATGTAATCACGACAGCTTAAATCATGTTTCAGCTAGCCTAAATAGAAAGAAACTCATATATAATCTCTTAGCTTTGCACCTTACATTGAGTGTCTAAGGAAAAAATGAGTTTAGTAGAAGAGATAAGTAAGAGGAGAACATTTGGAATTATTTCACACCCCGATGCCGGGAAAACTACCTTGACAGAAAAGTTGTTGCTTTTTGGAGGGGCCATTCAAAAAGCCGGGGCGGTAAAATCCAATAAAATTACAGACCACGCCAAGTCAGATTTTATGGAAATTGAAAAGCAGAGGGGTATTTCTGTGGCTACTTCCGTAATGGGTTTTAACTATAGGGATATTAAAATTAATTTGCTCGATACACCTGGTCACCAGGATTTTGCCGAAGACACCTACCGCACGCTAACAGCTGTTGATAGTGTTATTATGGTAATCGACTGTGTGAAGGGAGTTGAGATCCAAACGGAAAAACTGATGGAGGTGTGCCGTATGCGTGATACACCTGTTATTGTGTTTATCAACAAGTTAGACCGTGAAGGTCGCGACCCTTTCGAATTACTCGATGAAATCGAAGAAAAGCTTGATATTAAGGTGCGCCCCCTTAGCTGGCCGATTGGCATGGGTAAACGTTTCAAAGGTGTGTACAGCTTATACGAAAGGGTACTACATCTTTTTGAACCAAGTAAAAGAACATTGTCTGAAGGTGTCAGTATTGACGACCTTTCAGACCCGGTTTTAGATGAAAACATTGGAAAAAATGATGCAGATCAGATTCGGGAGGATGTTGAGCTAATTGAGGGAGTGTATCCTGAATTTGACACCAAAGAATACCTTGCCGGGCGAGTAGCTCCTGTATTTTTCGGAAGTGCAGTCAATAATTTTGGCGTTCGTGAGTTGCTGGATTGCTTTATAGACATAGCACCCGTTCCCAAATCACGTGCCACAGAGGAGCGTATAATTGAACCCAATGAAGGTAAAATGTCTGGCTTTATTTTTAAGATACATGCCAACATGGATCCAAAGCACCGTAACCGGATTGCCTTCTTGCGTGTTTGTTCCGGTGAATTTGAGCGCAATAAAAACTATCATCATGTACGTTTGGATAAAGCGTTCCGATTTTCCAATGTAACTGCCTTTATGGCCCAGGATAAAGAAATTATTGATCAGGCATATCCGGGAGATATCATTGGGCTATATGACACGGGCAATTTAAAGATTGGAGATACACTGACAGAAGGTGAAAAAAGCCCCTACAAAGGCATTCCTAGTTTCTCACCTGAGATTTTTAAAGAGGTTATCAATCAGGATGCTATGAAAAGCAAGCAGCTGGACAAAGGCCTTCGTCAGTTGATGGATGAAGGAGTTGCTCAGCTATTTACATATGAGTTAGGAAGCAGACGTGTGGTGGGCACCGTAGGTGCATTACAGTTTGAAGTTATTCAATACCGTTTGCAGCATGAGTATGGAGCTACCTGCCGTTTTGCTCCGGTTAACTTATACAAGGCATGCTGGATTGATAGTACTGATAAGAAAAAACTCAAAGAGTTTGTTGTGGACAAATACCGCCATATTGCTAAAGACAAGGACGGAAAGCTGGTATTTATGGCGGAAACTAAATCCTGGTTGCAAATGGTAGAACAAAACTTCCCGGAGATTTCATTCCATTTTATATCCGAGTTTTAAATGGCGATATACAAACGATTCTTTGCACAAATTTATGACCCTGTGGTATATGATTTTGAAAAGAGTCTTTTTGCAAAAAGAAGGGCTCTATTATCTAACCTAAAAGGAACTGTGCTTGGAGTGGGCGAAGGAACAGGAATCAACTTTAAGTTCTATCCGAAAGAGATTGACGTTATTGCTGTTGAACCGTCAAAAGCAATGCTTAAAAAAGCCAGAAAAAAGAATAAATACGGAAACATCAGTTTTCATAACCTTGGAATAAACGATCCTGAATTGGATAACATAATTGAAGAAAGAAGTATTGATGCAATTGTTTGCACTCTCGTGCTTTGCACTATTTCTGATCCTGAGAAGGCACTTTTAAATTTCAAAAAATGGCTTAAACCAAATGGTAAACTTATAGTATTGGAACATATCCATGCTACAAAACAAATCAACAAAGCCTTTCAAAATTTTGTGAATCCTGTGTGGAAAGTATTTGCCGATGGTTGTAATTTGAACAGGAATACTGATTTATTGATAAATGAGGCCGGGTTTGTACCAGTAAAAGAGGAATATTTTAAGAGGGCCTTGCGGTTTTACTCCGGTATTTTTGAGCTTAAGGAGAGTAACTGATGACAAGAGATAAGCGTCCGTTTTATGTGTTATACGAAGACAATCATTTGCTGATTGTTAATAAAGCTGCAGGCATCCTTGTGCAAGGCGACCACACGAAAGACACACCGCTGGTTGAGCAATGCAGGGACTACATAAAAGAAAAATATAACAAGCCCGGTAATGTATTCATGGGTCTGGTACATCGAATTGACCGGCCTGTTAGTGGAATTGTAGTTCTTGCTAAAACTTCTAAAGCACTGGAGCGCATGACCAAAATTTTTCATGACCGTAAGGTGCAGAAAACCTATTGGGCTGTAGTAAAGAAACGACCTCGTCAGGAACAGGGTACTTTAATCAACTGGTTAAAAAAGGATGGGGAAAGAAATATAGTTACAGCTTACAAATCCGATACCCCTGGAGCACAAAAAGCAGAGCTTTCTTTTAAAGTAATGGGCAAATTGAACGATCACTTTCTTTTAGAAATAAAACCCAAAACCGGAAGGCCTCACCAAATAAGAGCCCAGCTAGGTAGTATCAACTGTCCTATAAAAGGTGATTTAAAATACGGCTTTGACAGACCTAATACTGACAAGTCTATTAACCTGCATGCCCGAAAGTTATACTTTGAACATCCGGTCAAAAAGGAGTCTTTAGAGATCATTGCCCCGGTTCCGGAAAATGATTTTTGGGAGCAGTTCCTTGTTTTGGAAGATATTAAGGTAAAAAACAAAGACATTGGTAAACAATTTTAACTTCCCTTTTCCCATTGAGTTTGAAAAGGAGGAAAATATTTGAAGGAATAATTGTTTAGTTTTAACGATTATATGCTAGCAAATTCACATTTGTATGTTAGCACAAACTTAAGCCTGTGAAATTAATTCAACTTGTTGCATTCCTTCTTCTGATTTCTACCGTAACAAAGGCATCAAAGTCTGATACCATAACTCTTTTCAATGGTGACAAAATTACCTGCGAAGTAAAAAGTCTTTCCAAAGGAAAGCTTTATGTAAAAACGGATGATATGGGCAAGCTTTATATTAAATGGGTGAAAATTGCTCATATTGAAACGAAAGGGGGGTATGAGATTACCTTTAAAGATCATTCCTCCATATATGGCTCTCTTAGTAAATCTGGAAAGGAGGGATATGCACTTGTAAGATTTGGAATCTTCCAGGATATAGTACCGCTCGAAAATATTACTAGCATGGTGCAAATCAATTCTTCATTTCTTAAGCAGCTGTCAGGTAATTTCGATGCAGGTTATTCTTATACAAATGGTAATCAAACTTTGCAATTCAATAGTACGGGAGAGATTCGACACAGAAGCAAAAAAATTCTTAATAAGATTAATTATGATGCCGTAATTAGTGACAATCCGCAAGCAGAGAGCAGAAAGCAAAGCAGTGGTTATACTTTACAGGCATTTTTTAAGCACTCTTTTTTTACTATTTATAATATTTCATGGGAGCAAAATACAGAGTTGGGAATTGAAAATAGGGTATTAACAAATGCCAGAGTGGGTTATTCTCCAATTGACAACAGCACGAATAGGTTGGATTTATCGGCAGGAGTGCTTATCAACAGGGAATTTTCCAATGAACAGGGAGCCACTAACAATGGAGAAGGTATTGTAGCTATTACCTACAATCTATTTGTTTTTACAAAACCAGATATTGATATTACTACAACACTTATAGCATACCCTAGTTTTACAGTAAAAGACAGAGTGCGTTCTGATCTCAATTTTCAGATGCGGTGGAAGGTGTTTTCCAACTTTACCCTAAATTTTAAATATTACTTCAATTACGATAGCGACCCTCCTTCTATCGATGCACTCCAATTCGATTATGGTGTCAACACTTCCATCGGTTATAGTTTTTAGTAGGCTTATTGCTCCTTAAATTTCTGCAAACTTTTGTAAATTCAAATTTACAATGAGCGATACCGAGAAAATAAAGAAGACCTTTGCCCACCTTGGAGGTGATACCCTGGAGAGGGTGCTTGAAATTGGAATACTTCAAACTATACCCTCCGGAACCCAGATTTTACGAGAAGGACAGTACGTTAAGGTTGTTCCACTAGTAATCGAAGGACTTATAAAAGTGTATACAAAACAAGAGGATAAGGAATTACTCCTTTACTACATTCAACCAAAGGAAAGTTGCATAATGTCCTTTTCATCCAGCCTTACCAACGACCCCAGCAAAGTTTATGCTGTTACGGAAATGGATACCAAGGCTTTGCTCCTGCCAGCTACAGAAATGAGCCAATGGATAAAACAATATCCCAATTTCAATATGTTGTTTTATGATATGTTTAAATTGAGGTATGCCGACCTGCTTGATACCATAAATCATATCATTTTTAATAAGCTTGACCAAAGGGTGTTAAAACATTTGCAGGACAAATCAGAAATGCATGGTGAAAAAATTGTTGCCATTACACACAAACAAATTGCAAATGAACTGGGAACCGCCCGAGAAGTGGTTAGCAGGATTATTAAAAAACTCGAAAAGGAAGGTTATGTAAGTCAGTTACAGGAGGGAATTAAAATTCTTTAACTTACGTTGCTAAGAAAACTATATGAATTCAAAAGTCAAAAAATTTGCTCTTGTTTGCCTTACTTGCATTGCTATTATAGTAGGTATTGCATTGCTTATTGAGTATTTGTTTTAGGCAAAAAAAGACCCCTTAGAAACTAAGAGGTCTGTAAACTAAATTATATTCGGGATTTTCAACTAATCTTCATCCTCGCTATCTACCAGTGACTCAACCAATGCGATTACTCTATTGTTAAGCACTTCAACCACTCCCCTGTTTACCTCAATACGTTCATCAAATTTTTTACTCTTGTAGGAAATTGGGCCCTTTCCAAGAGTACTGATTAACGCAGCGTGATTATTCAAAATCTGAAAATATCCATCAGTACCCGGAAAAGTTGCTGAATCAACTTCTCCTTCAAATACCCTTTTATCTGGTGTGATAATTTCTAAATACATCTGGAAAAATTTAAGCTTCCGCTTCTGCCATCAATCGTTTACCTTTCTCCTCTGCTTCTTCTATAGTACCAACAAGGTTAAAGGCAGCTTCCGGTAAGTGGTCAAACTCACCTTCAAGGATTCTATTAAATCCTTTAATAGTATCTTTAATATCAACCAGTACACCTTTAAGACCCGTAAACTGCTCTGCAACATGGAAAGGTTGAGACAAGAAACGTTGTACCCTACGTGCACGGTGAACAACTAATTTATCCTCATCAGATAGTTCGTCCATACCAAGGATAGCAATAATATCCTGAAGCTCGTTATATCGTTGGATGATCTCCTTAACTTGTTGTGCACAGTTATAATGCTCTTCTCCCAACACTTCAGCACTTAAAATTCTTGATGTAGAATCAAGAGGATCCACCGCTGGGTAAATGCCAAGTTCTGCAATTTTACGCGAAAGTACTGTTGTTGCATCCAGGTGAGCAAACGTAGTTGCTGGAGCAGGGTCGGTCAAGTCATCGGCAGGCACGTATACTGCTTGAACTGATGTAATTGAACCTCTTTTAGTTGATGTAATTCGCTCCTGCATTGCACCCATTTCTGTTGCCAATGTAGGTTGGTAACCCACTGCTGAAGGCATACGACCCAAAAGAGCTGACACCTCAGATCCGGCCTGGGTAAAACGGAAAATATTATCAATAAAGAAAAGAATATCTCTTCCTTCACCTTGCCCGTCTCCATCGCGGAAATACTCTGCAACAGTAAGCCCTGAAAGAGCTACACGAGCACGTGCTCCAGGAGGCTCGTTCATCTGGCCAAACACAAGTGTTGCCTGCGACTTGGCTAATTCCTCTTCGTCAACCTTACTTAAATCCCAGTCACCTTCTTCCATTGACTTAAGAAACTCGTCACCGTATTTAATAACTTTTGATTCAATCATTTCTCGGAGCAAGTCATTTCCTTCCCTTGTACGTTCTCCAACCCCGGCAAATACAGAAAGGCCTGAATAGGCTTTTGCAATGTTATTGATCAACTCCATGATCAATACGGTTTTACCCACACCGGCACCTCCAAACAACCCGATTTTACCTCCCTTTACGTATGGCTCTAAAAGGTCAATTACTTTGATACCTGTATAAAGCACTTCAGTTGATGTAGAAAGTTCTTCAAATGAAGGTGCTTCTCTGTGAATAGGTAGCCCGCCATCAGCTTTTGGCTGATCAATACCATCTATTGCTTCTCCTATAACATTAAAAAGTCTTCCTCGTATTTTTTCGCCCGTAGGCATTTTAATTGGAGATTGGGTGTTGACTACCTCCATTCCGCGGACCAACCCTTCAGTACCATCCATTGCCACGGTTCTTACACGGTCTTCTCCAAGGTGTTGTTGAACTTCCAGTACTATTTTAGCGCCATTAGATTTGGTAACCACAAGAGCATCCAGAATATTCGGTAATTGCATTTCGTCCTCGAAGCTTACATCGACCACAGGGCCAATTACTTGAGAAACTTTACCATTATTTGCCATCTTTCGTTGTTTTGAACTAAAAAATTCCAGTCGATTTCGAGTTGCAAAGCTAGGAGTAAAAATGCTTTTCACAAAGACAACTTCCTGTATTTTAACCTGCTAAAAGCAAGCTATGGAATGTAACTGGAATCGTGAAGTCTGTTAAGCACTATTCTGAACGTTGTTCCATGATCTACAGTCGTAGATTTAACATATATTTTCCCCTTATGGTAATTTTCTATTATTCGCTTTGCAAGTGCCAAACCCAACCCCCAACCTCTTTGTTTGGTGGTGAACCCAGGATTAAAAACCTGTTTCACTTTGGAAGGGTTTATACCTTTTCCTGTATCGCTTATATCAACAAATACACGCCAATCACTACCTTCCAACACATTTATTTCAAGCTTACCTTCTCCACCCATTGCATCTACGGCATTTTTGCATACGTTTTCAATAACCCACTCGAAAAGAGCCACATTTATCTGGGCGAAAATCTGTTCGTTCATGCCTCTTACTTTCATTTCCACCTTGCTGGAAATGCGCGGCCTAAGGTAGGCTATTACTCTTTCCACTTCTGCCATGATATCCTCATTGGTAAGCTTGGGCACAGAACCAATATTTGAAAAACGTTCTGTAATAAGGCCAAGCTTATGTACATCCTTATCAAGCTCTTCCAAAATGGTTACATCCTTAATTCCGGGGTCAGTTTTTAAATGTTCGATCCATGCCATAAGAGAAGAGATTGGGGTGCCCAATTGGTGCGCTGTTTCTTTAGCCATTCCAACCCAGACACGATTTTGTTCAGCAACCCGTGAATAATTAAATGCCATATAGGCTATAAACCCGAAAATAGCAATTACAGAAAGCTGTACATATGGGTAGTATGTAAGCTGGGTTAGCAATGCAGAATTTTTGTAATACAGGTACTGAACAAGATAGGGTTGCCCTGTCGATTGGTCAATTGGAGCTATGCGAATAGGTGGATAATCCTTTTTCATGGAAGCTACCATGCTTCGCAGTTTATTATTAATCCGTGCTCTTGTCCAGCTTGAGTCTATTTCAATATTGCGAGCGCCATAAATTACCCCAAGAGAATCCATGATAATCATTGGAATGGAATTATTCTGATAGATAATTTCCTCGCTTATGAAATTGATATCCTGATTGATAGTAACACTTTCACTTAAAGTGAACTCAAGGGTTTTTGCGTAAAGGCGAATAAAACTACGCTCTCTATCCTGTAGTTTTTCTACTAAAAAATTGGTGTAGAAAATGGAGCCACCACCAATTATCACAGAAATTGCCAGCACAACCCATTTAAGATTGGATTTGTTTTCATAAAGATTGAATCCGTCTCGTTTTGCCATTGCAGGTTACAACAGCCTCCAAGTTAGAAAATTATGCGCTTTATAGCTAGAAGAAGCTCAACTCAGCTTGTATAAAGTAATTTGCGGATTTCCTTTCCTCGTTCCACACATTCGGCTACAAAATTCGAATGAATACAATATTCTTCCATGCTGCAGCTATTATCTGAAACACATCCCATTTCGGGTACGGTTACCTGATTAAATGCCGGGTTATAATCCCGGCATTTTTCATAGAGTTGTACCAGGTTTTCCTCACCCGATACTTCAATCTTATGCTTAACAAGATATGCTTGCAATAGTTTATACATGGACAACTTGGCGTTTTGGCAGGCAGCCAGACTCATCGTTTGCCCTTGGGGCTTATTCAACTCTTCTTCCGAACGTATCAAAAGAAGGTTAGCTTCATTGATAAGCCTTTCCAACGCCAGGTTGTCCATAAACATTTATTTAAGCATGAGCCAATTCTTCTATGGCCTCATCTATGCTTTTGCCTTCTGTATCAATCTTAGCCAGCAAGGCTTTCTGTTCTTCGTATTCCTTGTTAATGACACCAGCTCTGCTCTGAAGCATCCTCCATGCCTTTCTACGCTCAACGGCAAAAAGCACCATTTGAATAGAAAGCGTGTGGTACACTTCGTTACCATTTTCATCATAGTCAATCGTGTAAACTCCAAAGTCAGGAATATACGAACGATGATTGGGGTCGGTATGCCTTCTATTGATGATATCATCCATGGTTATCAGCTTGAGTTTATCTTCCAGTGATATCATACCTTCCACTGCTTCTGGTTTCACAATTTTATGGTGGAACCTGAACCTGGCTTCAGTAAAGGCCCAATGCGCTACAGTGTACGTATAACGTTTTTTGGTTACCGGAGCCAGCTTAGTTGCCCAGTCGGTTTGATACGATTGGTTCGATTTAACATCCAGGGCATCCATATAGGTTTCTCCTAAAGTTGGATTGAACACAAACTCAGGCATGCCGCGGCTATCACGGCTTCTTAAGGCTTGCAATTCTGCAGCATAATCAGGAATGCCATGCTCCGGCATACAAGGTGTATAGGTTTGGAAGAAAGCAGTGCCTCTGTAGTACAAACCATCCATTATCGCTTTGTAAAGTGTACCGCTGTTTGCCAAGGATACCTGAGCAACAAATGGAGAACCATGACCGCTAAGGAATGACTCTGCTACTGATTTACGTTCTGTATGTTTACCTTGTGTAGCAGCACCAAACTGGTTCATGTCAAAACCACCGGGCATTGGTGAAGACTCCGAGTTTTGGCCTCCTGTGTTAGAATATACTTGAGTATCCAGCAACACCATTTTCACATTAGGACGATTCTGCATCACTACTTTAGATACGTTCTGATATCCGATATCACCCATACCTCCGTCTCCTCCAACAGCCCAAACTTTAGGCATTTCATGCACTTCATTGTCTGTCATATCCATGTCAGAGAAGTGTGTGAATGTAAAGTAATCCTGTTGTGTGAATTTACTGTTAAAACCTTCCAAAATGAAGTTGGTAAGTCTTTCAGGAATTACAGACATACGGGCATGGTCCGTCATAAAGCTTTCGCCTACCAACCAGCCAATAGTTGCTCCATCCTGGAACAAAGAGTTCATCCACGGATATGGGTGAGGTGTGTTGGCAGGAGTTGAGCCGTATACAGTGTTACATCCTGTATGAGCCGTCATGGCCATTGCCGACATTCCATTCGGTAATTTACCTTCAATGGCCTGCAAGTCTTTCAAATTGTATGCATCCTGACGAAGTACTGCTGTCAGTCCTTCAACGATATCCTTATCAGTACCTTTAAACTCACCAGCAATACGTGCTTTGGTTTCTTTATCGTCAGTTCCTCCCATTCCCATTACTAAATGCAACACTGCCTGACGGAATAAGTCGTACATGGCAGGGTCTTTAGCTTTCAAACCCTTTAGTACTTCTACACCATTTGATTCTAAATCGTCTGCCTTTAAATTCAAACGTTCTGATTTCCTATGGAAGATAGGGCGCATCATTGCTTCGGTTAACGATGCTACCGCATGGAGTATCGATTTTTCGCCACAACCTGCACAAGCACCATCACCTGACATCAATGCTTCGTATTGTGAACGTAGCATTAAGTGGAATTTTAATGTTGCTGCTTTCGATTCTTCCGGGTTATCAGGGTTGTAAAGGCCTAGATACTTACGAGGCGTGTTGCCAAGCAAGTCAAGGAAGTTAATCGCAGATTTATAATCGGTATGAATTTCCTCAGTTTCGGGAGCCATAACCAGGGCTTCGTGTGAACCACATGCTGAAACACATGCTCCACAACCTTTACACAAATCGCTTACGAAAATACTGAAGATACCTCCTTCGCCTGGTTCTTTCTTTTCTTTACCTGCGAAAACTCCTTTCACATTGTGAAATGCAATAGGAAGTCGCAAGAGAATATCTTGCATTTCATTGTACGCGGGAGAATCTTTGGTAAGCAATCCAAGGTTCTCCAAGCGATCCATTACAATGGTTCCAAACTTGGTTTTGTCTTCCTTAATGGCTGCTTTCTCAAGCATTTCGGCTCTAACCGCTGCGTCAATTTCCTGTATCTTACCAAGCAATTCCTCCTTCACACTCTCATTTGAAACATAACTTCTAATGGTTGTTCTAATGATTGTAGATATATCCTGTGCAGTGTTAGGCAATGCAGTATCAGGGCAAGCCACAATACATTCCATACATTGTGTACAGTTTTCAGCTTTGTAAATAGGCACTTCTCTACGAGCTACATATTTACTCGCTGTACGACCCGTACCAGCGGCCATCATTCCTACGGATGATAGTGGAGACGAAGGCTGATCGTATCCAAGCCCTGCCCTAAATTCCTTATCAAATGTGGCCATTTGATAGAGCGGAGCTTTGGCGCTACCATCAATCGGCATTTCGTAAAGCTCCACCTCACATGGAGTAACCAAACGAGCCAGGAAGGTTGAAGTATCCTCTGCACTTACTTCACCATGTGCGATTTCAAACACATTTTCAAACCCTTCGGTCATTACCAGCATATTGGATGCTACCACTGCTTCACCAAAACGACCAAATTTATGTTCGTACTGCTGTTTTACAGTTTCCATAAACTCATCCTTAGGAATATTATAGTCCTTCAGAAATGAAGAAACTCCAAAGAAAGCTCCAAGGAAGGAGTTGCCCTGCATACGGGTTTGAAGGTCTTCACGGTCAGTTGCATGACGTGCTATTTCAAAGCCATTCAGACCATATAATCTGATTTTCTTATCTATGATCTCCTGGCGGTATTTTTTAGGAATTCGTTTCCATGCCTCGTTAGGATCATGTTCGCTCGACTCCCATACAAATGAACCTCCTTCACGCAGTCCGTTCAATGGATTGGTGTGCAAGAAGGCTTTAGGATCGCAACAAAGAACCACATCTACATGGTGCAAGTCACAGTTTACTTTAATGCGTTCTGGAGAAGCCACCATAAAATAGTTGGTAGGAGCTCCCTTTTTCTCTGAGCCATATTTTGGGTTGGCACTAACATGAATTATTTCTTCAGGTGTTCCGTCTTCATCCACTCGCTTATCACGTACTGCAATGTAATTCGAGAATTCACCGATAATCATACCCAGGTTTTTACCTGTAGTAATCATTCCCCAACCACCTATTGAATGGAAACGAACTGCAATAGAGCCATCTGGCAAACCGGAAGGTGATTCGTCTGAAACAACCGCATACGGGTGATCAATGCCCAAATAGAAGAATGATTCACCATCGTTTACTGTTTTGCCATCCTGACGAGCTATTTTACCAACTGCGTAGTCATATGCTCCAATAATATGTTCCTGGCGGAAATCACGGGAACCAAGCCCATAAACACCTGTGTTAATAATTGGTTTTTCGGTAGCAGGATCCAGTTTACCTAAACCACTGTGCGAATCGTGATAGAAATTTTCTTCTGCTTTGCTCAAGGC
>JAGQYJ010000029.1:0-14499 GCA_020436145.1 Cyclobacteriaceae bacterium
AGCTGTTATTGCTACGTTGCTTATTGTTTTGGCTGCAATTCAATTGCTTCATTCGGTCGAGAATGAGAGTTATGATTCCTATTTGAATAATGAAGGAGTCCCTGTTTCTTATGCCTCCGGGGGAGAATGCATAAGCTGCCATAAGCAGGTGACCGGCTTAAGCAAGGGCCATATAAATATTGGGTGTACCTCCTGCCACCTTGGCAACAGTGTTGCAAAACAAAAGGAAAAAGCCCACGAAGGCATCATTCTTATACCCGGCAATGTAGTTAATATGGATCAAACCTGTGGAGTTTGCCATAAGGAGGCGGTTCAAAATATTCGTGCATCCATGATGACGACCAATAGCGGAATCGTAAGTGTTGACAAATACATTTTTGGAGAGCGGACTTCGCCTGATATTCCTGCTCATATGGCCCTTATAGGGCATAGCGCTGCAGATGAGCATTTAAGGAACCTTTGTTCACATTGTCATTTGGGTAATGAGAAAACGGAAACAGGCCCCTTGAATCAGCTTTCAAGGGGAGGAGGGTGCAATGCTTGCCATTTAAATTATACAGCAAAAGGTAAGAAAGGGCATGATAGCTATTTGAATGACAGCACACTACTGCCTTCTATTCACCCTTCCTTGGACCTGAATATTACCAATGAACATTGTTTCGGCTGCCATAGCCGCTCGGGGCGTATAGCCACTAATTATGAAGGGTATCATGAAACCTTGCTGCATAAGGATAGTTTAGAAACCATGGAAGGGTTTAGAGTGCTGGAGGACGACCGTGTATTCAAATATATCGCAGAAGATGTGCATCATACGAAGGGCCTTTTGTGTATCGACTGCCATACATATGCTGATGTAATGGGAGATGGCACTACCTACATTCATGAGGAAGATGCGGTTAAAATATCATGTGAAGACTGTCATTCTAAAGTGAATGAAAAGCAGGTGGTTTATGCAGATAGTATGGACCTTATAAATAGAAGTATTTATAGTATACGTCAATACACGCATAAACGATTATTGGTAACGCAAAAGGGTGAGATGCCCATGTTAAATACAAAAGTGTTTGCAGACAATAGGGCAGTTATGATAGGCAAGAAGGATGGAATAGAGCATCCGTTGGTTGCTCCTTCAAGTGCCTGTACCCGTGAATTTGGTCATAAAGACCTTACCTGTTCCAGCTGCCATACGGCCTGGGCACCTCAGTGCATTGGTTGCCATGTAGACTACGATCCTGATGCCAATGGGTATGACTTATTGGATAAAAAGTACATTAAAGGCTCTTGGATAGAGTATGCTGGGGAGTTTCTGGCAGGACCGGCCACTTTAGGAATTAGTGAAAAGGGGGGAGAGCGTGAGGTGCATTCGGCCATCCCGGGAATGATCTTTACCCTGGATCAAACAGCTTTTGCGGGTAAACAACCTGTGAATACTTCGTTTCATCGTTTGTTTGCTCCTGCCGCACCCCATACCACTGATTCGAAGGGCCGTGATTGTAAATCGTGTCATAGCAACCCGGTTGCTCTGGGCTATGGGCATGGCAAGCTCGAGTTTGATAAAAGCACAGCACAGTGGACCTTTACGCCTGAATATGTAAACCTGCCCCAGGATGGGTTGCCTGCAGATGCATGGATAGGTTTCTTGCAGGAACCATTACCTAAAACCTCAACACGATTAACCTTTAGAGCCTTTTCTGTCGCTGAACAGAAAAAAATACTGACAGTAGGAGCCTGCCTCACCTGCCACGATCAGAACTCAGATTTGATGAAGGAATCTATTCACAAAGATTTTAAGGAGTTGCGTGCGCAAATGACAGAGCAGTGTAAGGTACCTGAGTTTGATTGATATAACAGTCATTCCTGCGCAGTCAGGGATTCCTTTTAATATAAGATTCCTTCCTGCCTGTCCGGCAGGCACAGGAATGACGGTCATGTTGTTAAGATTTCACTGCCTTCTCAATTGCTTTCAGTGCATCCATAATCATTGGCTGAGGTGAGGCTATGTTCATACGTGCAAAGCCGTTTCCACCCGGGCCATACATTTTGCCGGGAGCAATGCCCACCTTTGCCTTTTTAAAAAGCAATTCTCCTAGCTCTTCATCGTTTTTAACTACCTTATTAAAGTCGAGCCAAACCTGGTAAGTACCTTCAGGTTTAATGAGTTTAACATCCGGCAGATTCTTTTTCAGAAATTCATCAATCATTGAGACCGTTGCTTCCAGATAGCTTATTTTTTTGTCAAGCCATTTAAAACCATGTTTATACACGGTTTTCATAGCTACAATCCCAAATGAGTTACTCTTACCCAGATGAAAACGCATAATCCGGCTCTGCAAAGCATTCTTATATTCCTCGTTTGGGGTATAGATAAATGAATCGACCAGGCCCGGAATGCCAAACGATTTACCTGCAGAGCCAAACATGATAATGTGGTCAGATTTACCTTTATATATCTCTGTCATGCCTGTGAATTTTACGTGTGAATAGATAATATCACAATGGATTTCGTCTGTAAGCATCAGTACATTGTTGGCAATACATATATCAGCCACTTTTTCCAGCTCCTTTTTTGTCCATACCCTGCCAACCGGATTGTGGGGGCTGCACAATATCATGGCTTTTGTTTTTTTATCTGCGGCTTTCTTTTCCAGGTCTTTAAAATCTATCTCATATTTACCATCTTTCAAGCTAAGTGGGTTATTTACAATAGTTCTGTCCACACCTTCAATCAACCCCTTAAATGCATTGTAAACCGGGGGCTGTATGAGGATACCATCTCCTTTCTCCGTGAGCTCATCAATAGCTGCTGCAAGACCCGTTAATACACTGGTGGTGAACTGGAGTCCCTCCATTTTTAGTTTTATATTGTGACGTTTGGCGAACCAGTCGATTAAGGGTTGTTTAATTGCAGGTGTTTTTAGCTCATAGGGGTAGAGTCCACGTTTTGCCACTTTCTTCATCGCTTTCACAAGCTGGGGCATTACGATAAAGTCTGAATCGGCTACCCAAAGTGGTGCTACCTTATTGGAGCCAAACAGGCTATTCAAATAATTATCGCTATAGCGCACGAAGGAGGAGCGGTCTATATCTTTTTTATACTTGTCAAATTTTGCTGCCATGTCTTTCAGTTTGGGTTGAAGTTACTAAAATTAGGTGATTATCTTACGGAGCACCCTATTTCGAATAGGTGATTTACTTAAAATGCCTTGTTTTTAGGTTAATGTGACTCATTTCACACTAATACGTCTATTGTGTCTTTTTCTTTGCACCACTATGAAACCAAAATTTAGGCATTGAACTATGGATTTAAGAGAACTTATTAACGACCCTAACAACACTATAGTGGATGTACGTGGTACATTCGAATTTGATTATGCAAGTGCCGAAGGCACTATCAATATACCGCTGGATGAGGTTCCGGGCAGAGTTGAAGAATTTAAGCATATGAGCGGCATGGTGCTTCTTTGCTGTGCATCAGGCAATAGAAGCGGTTATGCAGAAGCATATTTAAGAAATCAGGGGGTAGAGAACGTTTTGAACGTTGGTAGTTGGATGGAAGTGAAGTATTTGAAGTCTAACGTAGCATAACATTACGTTATATTTTTTGCGTTGCGAAAAGCCGGGCTTGCCCGGCTTTTTTTGTGGTTTTATAAAGGTTTCGCAAATTGCAGTTATGATGACGGTAAAAAAGCTAACATCAGATGTTATTTCCAATGAACTGGAGTTTGGTTTTTCACGGAGCGGAGGGCCAGGTGGCCAGCATGTGAACAAGGTAAACACCAAGGTTACTTTACGTTGGGATGTTGCTAACTCTCAGTTATTGGACGAAGAACAAAAAGCACTTCTTTTTAAGAAACTTGGGAAGCGACTAACCAACGATGGAGTTTTAGTGCTTTCTTCCCAGGAGGAACGTTCTCAATTGGCTAATAAGGAGGATGTTCAGGCAAAGCTGGATGAACTCCTAATCAAAGCGTTTGCCAAAAAGAAAAAGCGTAAACCAACCAAACCCACTAAAGCTTCTGTAGAAAAACGATTGGAGGAAAAGAAAAAGCAAGGAGAGAAGAAGAAGTGGAGGAGAGGAGAGTGATTAATGAATAACCTAGCAGAGCAGTAGATATATTACCAAATCCTGGTTCACCTAATCGATTACAAATGTTCTTAGGGTTTCAGACTGCCCATTAATTGAAAGTTTAAATAGATATACTCCTGCTTTAAGACCAGCTTCATCCAAATTGACCGGTAGAACATACTTGCCATAGCTCATTTCTTTATTATCAAGTATTGTTTGAACAACTTGCCCTTTTTCATTATACAAATACAAACTGACTTTGGATAGCGTATGCAACTTGAACGAAACATAGCTCATTTCTGAAGCCGGGTTTGGGTAATGTTCTATATTATGTTCGATTTTGCTTTCTCTAATACCATTTACTATTTCTTCATTATCCAAAGGAGTAATATCTGTCCATATGCTCAAACTTCCGTTGTTTAGCCTGGTCCAAATAGGGCGCACGATATTATCATGTGCAACTATGTTGGTATAATCACCAAAAAACACACCTGAGTTAGGGAGAAAAGGAGATTCACTAATTTTCCAGTTTGCAAAACTGATTCCGCCATCATTTGAGCTGGCTAAGTACACATCGGTCTTACTGTTTGAGTAATTTCTGCGATCATAAAAAACAAAATAAAGGTTTCCATTTGTCTGATCAATATCCATCCATGAAAAGAATTGGTGATGGTCTGAATCATCATCATTTACCCTTATTGGACTACTCCAGGTATCTCCTCCATCAACAGATTTGGACAACCATATATCAGTATTTTCTTCTCCATTTCTTTGGTCCGACCAGTTGATATAGATGGCTCCATGATTAGGTCCCCCACTAAGATCACATTTGGTTACAGGAAGCCCATTTGCCCTATATATGCTTGGTATAGCATAATCCCATCCACCTGGCATTGGGTCAACCAAAATTTCTTCTTCAAGCCATGTCTCTCCCTGATCCATTGAACGGTTGAAAACAATTCCGTTTGGGCCAGCCCATGCAACATAAATTTCTCCGTTTGGTCCAACTGCAGGTACAGCTCCCTCTACCGTATTGTCGCTGTCAATGCAATCACCTCCTACTTTATTTATTCTTTTGGGTGTTGACCATGTATCACCACCATCGACTGATTTAGAAAACAAAATTATGCTTATATCAGATGGATTTTCACTACCGTAGTTATCAAATTGTGTCCATGTTAAATAGATATTGTTATTGCTCCTATCGACCACACTCCATTGTTTGTCCTGGGCTTTGGTTCCATTTAACCCGGTAAATGTGCCGTCTGACCAGTTGCTTCCATTATTGGTCGATTTCTGACATATAATCCTATCAATCCAATTTCCTGACGGTGGGTTCGATAGGTGGAAAAAGTAGAAATTCCCCTCCGTATCTACATCAATAACCGGGTCACCCCATACCCCATAAGGCGAAGTAAGTGTGTGAATACTCCAGCTTTGACCACCATTATTGCTTAAGTAAAAGTAGTTAAGGTTTGAGCCTGCTACCAAAATGTCAGGATTGTTAGGGTCCATCATAATCGATGGCTCAGTTGGATTTCCTGTATGGCTAATCTCAATGTTTTGTGAGAAAGCAGGTTGAAGGATTATAGCCAATAAAACCAGTAAAATACTTAATACGAACTTCACCATTATAAACTGTTTACATCAAGGTGTTTTTAGGAATGGACAATTTTGGTTAATGCCAGCCTTTTACTTGCTCAAAAATAAGAAATTGTACTGGACTTAAGGAGCAGTTTAGGCTATGGCTAGCTCCAACCCTACGAGCTCCATTTTCAAACCTTCCAACTCCGCTTTTATCTTTTGTGCCGATTCTTCTGCCTTATGTTTCATCTCTTCGGCCAACTCCTGGTAGTACTGAATCCCGTCCATTAGGTTTTGCTGAAAATTGGCAAGGTTCTTCATTTGCTTTTCCGCAATAGGCTCAGCAAGCTCACTCATTTTCTCTTTTAGGTGGTCAATGTACATTTTCAGTTCTTTCATAAACATGTTTGGACGGTGGGCACTTAACGCAACCTTCGCATTCCCATAAATATGATCAACCATTTCCCTTAAAGAAACAATACTTGAAAAATAAGCCATATTCGGGCCGGGACATATAGATACTCCCTCACCCTCAACCCTGTGCTCAATTTTATTAAGCTTTAAAGCAGATGTTCCTAAACCCACACAAATACATGATTTTTCTACAATTTTGGTATAAGCTTCGGTGTGTTCAGAAGCACTTAAATTCTGATCTTCCAGCTCTTTTATTTTTATTTTTTGGAACTGCCTTGAAGCAGAGCAAATAGGTCTTTCGGTATAATCCGTGTTCGAAATGAGGTACTGCTTAGGACATGTACTCCCTGGATTTCCCTGTTCAATTTTCTCGTACTTAATACCATCTTGTGAATTGCCACGTAAGCTGTTAAACGGAACACCCAACGGTGAAATACCACTTAAGTATAAATCTTCTTCTTTGGCTTTAGCCAGTTTTTCCAGTGTCTCATCATCTACATTTGTCGCCTCAGGTACCAAAAGAAATGGTGTTCCCCATCCTACAGAATCAAGGTTATAGTGGTTGATGAGAAATTCGTGCTCTTCTGCCGTTCCCACGCCACCCTGAGCGGTTATTTTTAAAGGTAAGGGCATGCCGGGTGACAGCCTGCCTTTCTCACTCAGGGCATCTGTCAGGATTGAATACGTTGTTTCGATTAACTCAGATCGGTTGTCCTTGAACTCCTGCAGGATTGGGCCCATTAGGTAGCCCTCAGTAGCAAATGCATGGCCTCCACAGTTTAAGCCAGATTCAATTCTATATTCTGATACCCAAAGGCCCTTTTTGGCCAGAAACTTACCCTGGATTAAAGCCGAACGGTAGTCGCTTACCTTGATTACTATTTTCTTTTTGATGTACCCTGAAGCATCCGGATAAAAGTCCTCGAATTGCTCAATATAACTGTAAAGCCTTGGGTTCATTCCGGCAGAAAAAATGATGGACGATTCCAGGTCTGAATTGGCAAAGCCACGTAAGGCAGCATGGGCATCATTATATTCTATGGGTAGCTGTTCTTTATCCTTATAGTTGGGCTTATCCAGCTTGGTCATAATATTTACATCTATACTTCCCAAAGCCAAATGTTCATTCACCCAGTTCAATAAATCTTTCTTGGTATAGCCCTGCTGGGTAAACTCATGAAATTTCAGCTTCAAATCTGAAATATTAGGAAGCATATGCATGTACTTTTCAAAGGCTGCTCCTGACTCCTTTACTGAAGCTTTTACTTCTTCGAATTTTTCTTTTACAATTTTATCTACCAGGTTAAGGTATGCCGTAATCCGTTTGGCCCTATAATCTTCTATTTTATTGGTTATCTCATGGAAAGGCTCATTGATTTTTTCACTGTAAAACTTTCTCATTTTTTCAATGAGCATATCATCTACGAGTGATATTACTGATGAAATACCATATTGAGCCACTTTAATAGGCGAATCGATTGAAAACCCTGTGCCCATTACAGGTATATGAAAGGAGTGTGCTTTAATTTTAGAAGCCATAGTATTGATAAATAAGGCGGCAAGTTAGGAACTTTAAAGGGGAATCGTGAATAGGAAGTAATATATTAAAGAAACGGAAACGGTTAAAATTCTCTGCATAGACTTTTGCAGTTTGAGACACAGATGGTTATTTGATCGAGAATAAATGTTTATCGAATAGCTTTGTATCTTTAAGTTAACAAACTGCTGGGCCAGAGCCCACGAAAAAAGCCCCTCTGAATTAATTGGAGGGGCTTTCTTTTATAATACATGGTTTCAACTGAATACTACTTCCATCTTTGCAGGTTCGGAATAATATTCATAGCCATTTGACGGGCTTCATTTTCCGGCATGTTCATTTTTGTCATGGCAATTTGTACATTCTTCTCGACTTTTCCTTCCAGGGTAATCCCTTCATCTAGAAACTTGCCATCCTTATAACAAAAACTGCAGTATGTTTCACTCATGCTATGATCTGCATTGGTTCCTCCTTTATTTGGATCGGCCTTCAGTGGCATTCCGCAGCTTTGACATATTTTATTTTGATCTTCCATATACATTACTCAAGTACAAAAATGTTTTTCTCAGCACATATTTTTTTCAGTTCATCAGGCCATACAGAAACGGTGACTTCACCTAAATGAGCTGTTCTGAGCAGGTACATATATGTACGTGCCTGGCCAATACCACCCCCAATACTTAATGGAATTTCATCATTGAGGATGGCCTGATGATAAGGCATTTCCAGGAAATCCATTTGGCCTGTTATATCCAGTTGCTCCTGCATACTTTCTTTGGTCACGCGAATACCCATAGAAGTGAGTTCGTGCCTTCTTCCTGTAACGGGGTTCCAGACCAGTATATCTCCATTGAGTCCATGCATCATTTCTCCATTTTTCTCAATGGTGGGAGTAATCCAATCATCATAATCTGCTGCACGCATTTCGTGAGGATAGCCGTCCTTTAACACCCAGCCAATGCCAATAATGAAAACAGCAGGATGTTCCTGAAGCAGTCGGGTTTCCCTCTCTTTGCGTGGCATGTCAGGGTACATATCCAGGATTTCTTCGGCATGGAAGAATTCCAGCTCTTCAGGGAAATCTGTAAATCTGGGATCATTCAATTCCGGGAATCTATCTTTCACCATGATGCCTGCTCCACGAATCACTTTCCATATTTTCCTGACAGTATCTTTCAGGTAATCAAGGTTTCGGTTTTCAGCCATTATTCTTTTTTCCCAATCCCATTGGTCAACATAGGAAGAGTGGTCGTGATCAAGAAAGTAATCCTTTCTTACTGCGCGCATATCCGTATTAATGCCCCGCCCAACTTCGCATTCAAACTGCGCTAAGGCCATACGTTTCCATTTAGTGGCGGCCTGCACCACCTGGGCTTCAATACGTTTAGGTAAACCTAGACCTGCGGGAAAGTCGACAGGAGTGCGTGATCCGTCACGATCGAGGTAGTCGTTCACTCCACTGTTTTTACTCACAATTAAAGGTACTTGTACCATTTGAAGGTTAAGCGCTTCAGCAAGGCCTTTTTCAATGTATTCCTTTATCATATAAAGGGCTTCCATCCTTTTAAGTGGGGGGAGCAATGCATGATAATTATCGGGAAGAATTTTACTTACCTCTTGATAAGTACTAATCCCGGGACCGGCAAGATCTGCTTTTTTGTCGTACATAATGTTCGGTTTATTTGAATGGTATTACTGCCTAAAAACATTCATGTACAAGCTCTAACGCATACTTTTATGAAGTGATAACGTTGTTGAATAACACTAACTAAATTAATGATTATAAGGTAATTAATCAAGGTTTTGTATCAGCCTTGATAGTAATAAACCATTTAATAGTAAACTCTTATTCAAATTCAATATTTTTGTTATCAACAGCATGAGAAAGCTCACTAACATTCTATTTGCTTTTTTATACCTTCAGGCTTCTGTTGGGGTTGCCATCAATGTTCATTATTGCATGGGTCAGTTTGCCAATGCAGGTGTGTTCGTGAAAAGCAAAGGCTGCATTTGCGAAGACTTTGAGAAAAAAGGCAAATGCTGCGATGATGAAAGTTACTTTTATCAACTGGATGATGAACAGGACTTTGTTAAGACAACTGAGGTTCATGCACCTTTTGTCCTAAGTGCAACTCTGCCGATAAATCACTCTGTTGAAAAAGAAATAGTTTCAATAAAGGTAAATCATGAATTGTATGATTTGCCTCCTCCTCCTTCTCAGCCAATTTGGTTGATGGTGTGTTCACCTATCTTGTACGGTTAGTTTTTGATTGACATAGTGAGGCCGAGAGCTTCACATAAATTCTATTGTTCAATCAAAAACATAAATTATCATGAAAAATATATTAACTGGTGCAGCGATTGTGCTGCTGATGATCTTAAGTATTACTAATGGATTTGCTCAGAAGGAAAGCAACAAAATTACTACAGCCGAATTTGGTGTTTCCGGTGTCTGCAATATGTGTAAGGAAAGAATAGAAAATGCAGCGTTAATAAAAGGGGTGAAACTTGTTGAGTGGGATAAAAACACCAAAATTTTGAAGGTGGTCTACAAGAGTAAAAAAACAGATGAATTGGCTATTCAAAAAGCAATTGCGGAACATGGGCACGATACCGAGAAAGTAAAAGCTACTCAGGAAGCATATGAAAAATTACCCATGTGCTGTGAATATAGAAGAGAGGGAGCAGAGAGCCACTAGCAAACAATTATGTTACTCATAAGAAGAGTTTTCATACTCCTATTGCTTCCTGTTCTTGGTTTGGCACAGACCGATAATGGATTTGTTACCGGAAGTGTTAGCGAACTTGAGGAATCAGGAAGCTTAATTCCTTTAGTAGGAGCCAATGTATATTGGTTGGGCACAACTAATGGTATTGCGACTGATGAAAATGGAAGGTTCAGCATTGAGAAAACTACAGGTAGTCAAAAGCTGGTGATTAGCTACGTGGGTTATTTAAGTGATACGCTGGATGTAGCAGGGCAATCTAATCTTGAAATCCAATTAAAACCTGAAAGCACGCTTGAGGAGGTTGAGATATCTTATAGGCAAAATTCCACCACTATAGATTATGCAAGGGTAAATAAGATGGAAACTATGGGAGAGAAGGAATTACTCAAGGCGGCTTGCTGTAATTTGAGTGAGAGTTTTGAAACCAGTCCCAGTGTGGATGTATCTTTCACCGATGCAGTGACAGGTACCCACCAAATACGGATGTTGGGTCTAACCGGTCCATATATCCAGATAAACAGAGAAAATATGCCTGGTGTGCGTGGGATTTCTTCCCTTTACGGGCTCACCTATATTCCTGGTACATGGGTAGAAAGTATCCAGTTAAATAAGGGAGCAGGTTCGGTCATCAATGGTTATGAAAGTATAGCCGGACAAATCAATGTGAATTTGCGTAATCCTGCCAGCATGGATAAACTTTATGCAAATGTCTATGCTAATGAAGGAGGGAGGCTGGAGGCCAACCTCAACCTCAAAAAAGATGTTGGTAGTAAATGGGGGACGGCTTTATTGCTTCATGGTAAAAGCAATAGCATAAAGAATGACCGTAACAAGGATGGTTTTTTAGACATGCCGGTGGGTAATCAAATGATAGCTTTAAACCGTTGGGAGTTGTATAGTTCCAAAATGCGCATACAGTTTGGCTTAAAGGGAACTTTTATTGATAATCTTGGTGGACAAACAAGCTTTCAGCCTGAGCAGGATAGGGGTACTACCAATGCCTGGGGAGCACGCATAAAAACAGAGCGGCTGGAGGCCTGGTCTAAAACAGGTTTTGTCAGCTCTGATAAACCTTATCAAAGTATAGGTCTTCAGTTGTCAGGAGTTATTCACAACCAGAGCTCTTATTTTGGTTTAAGAAATTACGATGCCCAACAAAGTTCCTTTTATGGAAACGTAATTTACCAGAGCATAATCGGAACCACAAATCATAAATATAAAGTAGGGGCTAATCTGCAACTCGATTCATATGAAGAGCGTTTGGATTTGACAGATTATGACCGCAAGGAGTTGGTTCCGGGTGTGTTTATAGAGTACACATATTCACTCCTTGATAAATTTGGTTTGGTGGCTGGTGCACGTTTAGATCATCATAATTTGTTTGGATTATTTTTTACTCCCAGGCTTCATCTTAGATATGCCGTAACGAAAGGCCTGGTTTTACGGGCATCTGCAGGAAAGGGGTACAGAACAGCCAATATATTGTCTGAAAACAATGGTTTGCTTGCCAGCTCAAGACAGTTTATAATAGAAGGTAATGGGAGCAATAAGCCTTATGGCCTCAATCAGGAATCGGCTTGGAACTATGGTCTTAACATTACTCAGTCGTTTACACTGGATTACAGAGATGGCAGTATAAGCATTGATCTATACCGTACCGATTTTGAGAATCAGGTAGTCGTGGATCTTGACCAAAGCGCTCAGGCCGTATATTTTTATAATTTAAATGGCCAATCATGGGCCAATAGTTTTCAGGCTCAGTTCGATTATGAAGTAATTAAACGATTGGATGTTCGACTCGCTTACAGATGGTACGATGTTAATACTACTTATAAAGTAGGGTTATTAGAGAAACCGTTGCTTTCAAAGCATCGAGCTTTTTTGAATCTGGCCTACCAAACACGCAATCATTGGAAGTTTGATTATACCCTTAATTGGCAAGGTGAAAAAAGGGTTCCATCTACAGAAACCAACCCGGTGGAGTACCGTGTAAATGAACGCTCTCCTGCTTATGCGCTAATGAATGCTCAGGTTACCAAGGTTTGGAGAGAGAAGATTGAGGTGTATGCTGGAGTAGAGAACGTGCTGAACTACACACAGAAAAACCCGATTTTAGCCAACGATGCACCCTTTAGTCCTTATTTTGACAGTACGCTAATTTGGGGACCAATATTCGGGAGGAATATTTACCTGGGTTTACGTTATAAAATACGTTAATTGTTAATAAAGGGGTGACCTATCTCGCCCCTTATTATACTTATCTTACTCAAGGATAAATACATCTTCAATTTTAAGTTCAAATACTCTTGCTATCGCATGAGCCAGTTTCAATGAAGGGTTATATTTTCCTTTTTCCAGAAAAACTATGGTTTCCCTCCGTACTTCAACCCTTTTGGCCAGCTCGTCTTGAGTGAAACCATGTTTGGCTCTAAGTTCTTTAATACGTGTTTCCATCCTCAACTCCCTTATTGGAATGGTAAATCCAAAAACCAATAAATAAAACACCCATAGCCAAAATTCCTATTCCAATTGATATTGTGGTACCAACATTTGAGCCTATAGAAAATATGAGAATAATAACCCAAATAAAGAACGAGTATGCAAAGGCTTTAGCTGCAGATTTATTTCTCACAGTTCTACTTAATTCATCTTCCGGAGGTAATCCTTTTTTTTCATCTTTCATTCTTCTCAAAGCAATGTAGATGCTGAAAATAACGGAAAGTAATACCAGAACAGCAATAGTGTACTGTACTTTACTAAGTTCATGTAATGTAGAATAGGCCAATAATCCTGCAAAAAAGGTAAATGTCCCTATGAGCAGTGTTAAGAGTAGCATTTTAGTATTTTTCATGGCTATAATTTTTAGTTATATAAATCTAACATAAAGTTAGAAATATATAACAAATTATTGCTACCGTTTATAAAAAAAGGCTATGATAAAATCATAGCCCTTGGGTAAAAGTTTAATTATGTTTACAGACTTCTCACACTTCCACTACCGGAAACTTTTTCACGTACCCTAGAAGGGTTTCCTTCATATCTTATTTTTCCGCTACCACTGATATGGGCATCAATTTCTTCTTTAATTTTCACCTTTGCTGAACCTGAACCGCTGATATGTGCATCCAGTGTGTTCGCACTCATTCCAAGTGAGTTCAGATCGCCTGAGCCGCTAATAGAAAGGTCCATCGTGTCAGTGCTTCCTTGTAGATTAATTTCTCCTGAACCCGAAATATGTGCATCCACCGATTTGCAATCAACATAGAGGTTGATGTCTCCCGAACCACTTACACTGAATTTTACATCATCGCCTTTAAGGTTATTGGTATTGGTAATTTTACCTGAACCACTTACGCTGGCGCCACTAAAGTTGGATAAGGTTACATATATTTTAACATCATCTTTGGTGTCGAACCAGCTCCAGTCACTATCTCTTCTTATTTTTAAGGTGCCATCTTTTACATAGGTTTCAATCTCTTCAAGATCATCGGGGTTGCCTTCAAGAACAAGACTATTGGAATTACCTTGAGTGATTACCAAATCGGCAGCTACTCCAAGAGACACATAGTCAAATGATCCAACATTTCTTTCTTCCTTTTTTTGAGCATGAGCTCCAAACGCAAGACATAGGGCAATAATAGAAAGGGTTAACTTTTGCATAGTTTTTTGAGTTTTTGATTAAAGATGTCAGGAAATAGTCATTGGTTGCATTTCCCTTTGTTGTTTTCTTTCTTATTGACGTAAAACCTGGGCAACAGGTTGAATTAATTGTCAATTTTTAAAAGAAAGTACCCTGTTAAATTCTGAGCGCCCTCCACTTCAGGAAGAATCTGATAGTAATAGGTGCCGGAGGGTAACGTAGCATCATTGAATACGATGTCCTGGTTATTGTACCCATGGTATCTGGCTACTTCACCTCCCCAGCGGTTTAGAATGATCACTGTATTATTAGGGTAGTATTCTATGTTTTCAATTTCAAGAAAATCGTGGTATCCATCACCATTAGGGGAAACCCCATTGAAAACTTTCAAAGGAGGGTTCTCACCACCGACTTCAACACCTGGGATAATGATAAGCTGTGTGGTGCATTCTCCCACCAGGTCACAGATCTGTATTTCCAATTCATCGTCTCCGGAATAGGTGATCCCTGTGTAGTTGATCGTCAAAAT
>JAGQYJ010000029.1:14509-17297 GCA_020436145.1 Cyclobacteriaceae bacterium
CCCACCAGGTCACAGATCTGTATTTCCAATTCATCGTCTCCGGAATAGGTGATCCCTGTGTAGTTGATCGTCAAAATGCCATTTGCGTCAATACTTGCAAAGGCACCACTTTTTGGTTGTGTAATGATGCTGAGGGTATTAAAGTCAAGATTATTGTTGGGGTCTGAGATTAGGGATGTTAGATCGAAGGAAACCTGTTGTGCATTTGGAGATACCGAAAAACCTGAATTATCGATTACAGGTGGCAGATTTACAATGGTAATTGAAACTGTGTTTTCATCGAAATTGCTGCATTGGTTGGTAATACGATAAACAAACGAATCGGAACTGGTCGCATCAGGGTCAGGAGTATAGTCAATGGTTCCATTTGCCAAAACCTGGGCTATGCCTTGGGTTGGTTGGGTTGTAATCGTTGTATTAAGTACGTCACCAATATTAATGGTTGCAGAAGACTGCACATCCATATTTATAGTCTGACCAATATCTACCGTACTATTTTGAGCAGCAGCCATGATAGGCAGGTTAGCGCTTAGTTGAACAGTATCACTATCGGTGCAGCCTCCCAGGCTGTTGGTTAAAGTCCATACCAACTCCACAGAATTCGTGGAAATGGCCGTAATGGTAGTAGCCTCATTCATTGGATTGGTTATGGTGGCTGTACCGGAAAAAACGGTCCAGGTACCTGTTTCGTTTGCAGAAGGTGCATTTGCGGCCATATTAGCACTGGTATTACAAATTGATTGATCTGCACCGGCATCAGCCATAGGTAGTGGCTCAACTTGTACCTGTACTGTTATGGTACTCACACAGCCTGCCCGGTCAATAGAAAGAGTGGCGTCATATGTACCATCTGCCGTAAAGGTGAATGATTGATCACCTTGTGTATTGGAATCCTCAAACCCATCTGCATCAAAATCCCAACTATAAACATCACCACCCAGTACTCCTGTTGAGGCATCGGTAAAAGTAGTAGTGTTGCCAACACATACTACATCCGGTACGAAATCCGCAATAGCTACATCGCAAATAGTAATTGGAAAATAATCAGTGATGCCCAAAGTCCCGTTATCCATCAACATTCTCATTCCAAGCTCATGAGCACCAAGGGATAAGGAGGATGCCGGAAAACTAAGTGTGGAATCAATACTGGAGACCGGTGGAACAATAGCCAATGTGCTCCCATTACCATAACCAGGATCGGTATCATAGAAATATTCTACTCCTGCAATTAAGCTTCCCGAAAATGCGTCTATATAAAACGATCGTGATTCTGTTTCACCCCAAACTCCATCGGAATCCAGTGCGCGAATATGAAGTACATGATAACCTGAAGAAAGTGAAGCAGTTGCTATAGTTGTGGTAGTATTAATGCTGGTACCTGCAGTTATGGGAATGCTGCTTCCATTCCCATACCCTGGGTCTGCATCAATATAGTATTCCATTGCCACAATATTTGCCAGTGCACTTAATTGAGATTGACTCACATAAAATCCCCTCGATTCCTGCACACTCCAAAAGCCATCTGAATCCAGTGTTCTTATTGTCAGGCTATGAAATCCAGCCGTTAAGGATGAGGTTGGAATAGTAGTGGTAACGTCTTGATTTGTTGAAGGAACTATTGGTATGCTAACTCCACTACCTGTTCCGGGGTCAGTATCAAGGTAATACTCCATGGCAACAATATTTGCTTGGGTAGTTAGTGCCGAAGCACTTACATAAAATGCCCTTGATTCCTGGACACTCCAGTCGGTATTCATGTCCTGAACTCTAATTACCAGAATATGAAAGCCCTCTGCTAAAGCAGAGGTTGATGCCATAAAACTTGTATTAATTGTTGCACCTGAAGTAATCGAAATAGGAGTGCCAGATCCAATTCCCGGATCATTATCAATGTAATATTCTGCCGCAATAATGTCTACCTGAGCCTTGAGACAGAATGGAATAATAATTAGCAAAAAAGCTAAACACCCTTTCATTGTTACTTCAGAACTAGTTTCCTTTTGCTTTTATAGTAACAGGCAGATCAGACCCAACTGCAATGGTAGAAGGAATGGTTACAGTCTGTATCAAAGGTAAAAGATTACCTTCGGGGTCAAATGGAGTCAGTCCTCCTGAAGGTCCAATATCCTCACCGTTTATATTCAGGGCAGGGGAGCTTGCAGATAAGGTAAAATCATACGAATTGTTCCAGTCTCGGCTAATTGGAGGCGGATCAGAAAATAAAGGGTCAACATTTTCCATATTACCCGACCCTGTATTTCCATCGGTTCCATCATCAACAAAAGTAAGTTGTGTCCCTCCAAAGCTTAAATTATCCGTCCAAACATTATTAATAGAAACTCCGGACTGAAGGTTTACATTAACACCATAAAATATATTGTGGTCAAAATTGTTTGCAACTAGGTTAGCATCGACACCCCTGTTGCCATCACTCATAAATACATTATACGTAATGGTAGCTCCTGTAACTCGTAGTGATGGAGCAGTACAGCAAGAAGTGAAGATAATGTTGTTGGTTATAGTTACATTGGAAATAGTATATAACAGTATGCTAGTAGCCACGGTACCATACCCCTCAATTACGTTGTTTCTTACTAGCATATTGCTTACAGTAACATTATTCGAGCTGCCCATTTCAACCCTTCCTATTCTACTGTTCTCAATAGTAATATTTGAAACTGTAGTTGAGGATAAATTTAATCCTACATTGACATCCTGATCAACAATTAAACCTGAAAGCCTGACATTGGAGGCATCAATAAAAATTTCTTTCAAATAAGAAGAAACG
>JAGQYJ010000029.1:17590-20913 GCA_020436145.1 Cyclobacteriaceae bacterium
AGTAGCGTTGGTAGACATCTTGTTCGCCCCAAAGACCTAGGTCAATACTAAACAAAACCTCGTGGGTAGTGTATTGTAGTAACCCGGGCACCAGGGGTAGTTCAAAATTGTATCCTAAACGGATGGTATTATTAAAATCGATCTGAAACATAAGGCCGGCAGTTCTTTTTAAATCCCGTACAAAAGCTCCGGCCCAAATATCATTGTTTATTAAAAGCATGGCGTTAATATCATATGAAACAGGAGCCCCTTCTACCGCTCTTATTAAAACAGAAGGTTTTAATTTCAGAACACTGTTTACATCGAACAGGTAGGCAAAAGAACCGTAATAATGGCGTTTGTATCTGAGGTTGGAAGTTACACCATCGCCAAACTCACTATTCAACATTCTTGGTGAGGATATGCCTATAAAATATCTGTCGCTAAGCAGTGCAATACCGGCTCCAAAATTTGGTTTTGTACCCGATAAAGAGCTTCCCTGGAAGGCAGGGTCATCCTGGGTTTTTAAGGTAAGGTCTTCGTAATTATACTTAACGGAAACTATTCCGGATTGCAACCCGAATGAAAGTGTCTTGTTTCCAAAAACAATTTTGTAGGAGTACGTTAAATGGGCTTCAAAATTGTTGGCCACTCCCAACTTATCCTGAACAAAGATTGCACCCAGACCCACTTTATTATTTAACAAAGTAGTTTGCCCACTTAATGAATTTGTAAATGGACTACCTTCTGCCCCCAACCATTGCAGGCGAGAGATAACACTCACATTGGTGTTACCATGTATGCCCGTGTACCCCGGGTTTAAAACCATCTGGTTAAAATGGTACTGCGAAAAAAGCGGATCCTGCTGCGCGTGGGAATTAAAAAAAACCAATGAGCACACGAAAAGCAATGCAGTTGCTACTTTTCGGTTTGTCATTAAAAGTCAAATTAGTGACTTTCAGCTAGATATCCTAAAAAAAGATAAATAATGTCTGTTATGATTTTATTAACTATAGGCTAAAGTTTGGTCCTAACTTTTTTCCATTCCTTAACCTGCCACTCAACCATACCTGTACACAAATGGTTGTTATTAGTATCGTAGCTATTTACCTGGCACCTTATAGTAACAGAGTCCTCATATTTTAACAGGTCCAGGATATTTCGTTCTATCCATTCATCGGTTGCCTCAAATGTAGCCGTAGCTCCAGACTTGCCCTGGAAATGATAATCGACATTAAGATTTTTTAGAATGATCCTGTACTTTTTAGCATTTAGCTTTTGAATTAGTGTAAGGCCGGTAGTGAATTCTGAAAGCGTAGCCAATGCGCAAGCATGCAAACCCTTAATGTGGTTTAGATTGACCTTTTTGAATGGCAGAAAGGTAGTAATATGGTTATCTCCAATTTCGAGTATTTTAAACCCATGGGGTTTATTAAATGGTATGGTTCGGGCAAGTCCATAATTGAGCAACCATAAATACCTGGACGAGGTTTTAGCCTTCTTTATAATTTTGGTGGGATTAAGCATGATCTTTTTCTTAGCTTTGAGAGCGTATGTTTTATGATTCAAATTTACATAAATGGGAAAGAATATTGTAGTGTTAGGGGCTGGTCTCGTAGGTAGTGCCATTGCCCTCGATTTGTCAAAAGATCATAATGTTACATCAGTTGATTACAGCGAAGATGCACTGGCTAAACTTAGAAAAAAAGGCGTTAATACGGTTGTAAAGGATTTGAGTAAGCCGGGAGCAATTAAGCAGGTGGTAGCTTCTTACGATTTGGTAATTGGTGCCGTGCCGGGCTTTATGGGGTACGCCATGGTGAAAGAGGTGATTGAAGCAGGGAAGGATATAGTAGATATTTCATTTTTCCCTGAGGACCCTCTTCAATTGGATGAGCTGGCAAAGAAAAATGAAGTTACCGTTGTTACGGATTGCGGAGTAGCACCCGGAATGGGCAATATTATTTTGGGCTTTCACAATAAAAAAATGAAGGTAGACCGCTATGAATGCCTTGTAGGGGGGCTACCTGTTGTTCGCGAATGGCCTTACGAATACAAAGCAGTTTTTTCGCCTATAGATGTAATTGAAGAGTACATTCGGCCTGCCCGATATGTTGAAAACGGGCATCTGGTTACCAAAGAGGCATTATCGGATCCGGAATTGGTTGATTTTGAGGGGATTGGTACCCTGGAGTCCTGGAATTCGGATGGGCTTCGTACCCTGGCAAAGACCATGGATATCCCTAACATGATTGAGAAAACACTTAGATACCCGGGATGTATTGAGTATCTAAGGGTATTAAGAGAAAGTGGATTCTTTTCATATGAAGAAATTGAAGTGAAAGGCGTGAAGGTCAGGCCTGTAGATGTGACCGCTAAGCTCTTATTTCCTAAATGGAAATTGAAGCCCGGAGAAGAAGATTATACTGTAATGAGAATCAGAATTGATGGGGAAGGGAAAAAGCTGGAATACTATCTTTTGGATCGTTTTGATAGAGAAAACACTGTAATATCTATGGCTCGGACCACGGGATACACCTGTACAGCGGTAGCCAATTTGGTGCTGGAAGGAAAATTTGTCCGAAAAGGAATCAATCCACCGGAATATGTAGGAGAGGAAGAGGATAATTTCAATTATGTGTTAAACTATCTGGCAGATCGGGGTGTTTACTATCAATTCCGTGAACTCTAGGTTTGTAAAGTGCGCTCACTTTTTTAATTTGCCTGATTAATTTTTAGCTATGTCCAAAAGACCCTCACTCTTTCAATCACTTATACCCATTGTCGCACTCATTTTAATTCTTATTACCAATGTGTATCTCTTTGGAGACGATGCAACCTACGGGGCCAATCAATTGGGGCTATTATTTTCAGCTACTATTGGAGGGCTGATAGCCATACGAATCGGATATAGATGGGATGAGTTACTGGATGGTATTGTTAAGAGTATAAGTTCAGCTATGTCGGCCATGCTTATACTTCTGCTGATAGGATCTTTGGCGGGAACATGGTTATTAAGCGGCATTGTACCAGCATTGATTTACTATGGACTGGATATTCTGAATCCGACCATTTTTCTTTTTGCAGCCTGTGTGGTTAGTGCTATTGTTTCACTGGCAACGGGTAGTTCATGGACCACAGCTGCTACTATTGGAATTGCGCTTGTTGGAATTGGTCAGGCCATGGGAATAAACGAGGGTGTGGTGGCAGGGGCCATTGTTTCAGGGGCTTATTTTGGAGATAAAATGTCGCCTATGTCGGACACTACCAATCTTGCCCCGGCCATGGCTGGTACCGATTTGTTTACCCATATCCGTTACATGACCTACACTACGATTCCGACT
>JAGQYJ010000029.1:21012-25178 GCA_020436145.1 Cyclobacteriaceae bacterium
ACCAATCTTGCCCCGGCCATGGCTGGTACCGATTTGTTTACCCATATCCGTTACATGACCTACACTACGATTCCGACTATTAGCATAACCTTACTTATCTTTTTGATATGGGGCTTTACGGTGGATGCAAAATCGAGCATAGATACTGTACAAACGGTGCATGCTGCTATTGCGTCCAAATTCAACATTACTCCCTGGCTGTTTTTGGTTCCTGTGCTCGTAATAGGTGCTATCCTGAAGAAAGCTCCTGCTATTCCTGCCTTACTAATGGGGGCCCTGTTGGGTGGCATTTTTGCCATTATTTTTCAACCTCATTTGGTATTGGAACTGGCTGGAACCACCGTTCCATCGGCCTGGGCCTATTATAAAGGGGTAATGCTGGCCTTATATAGCGAAACAAATATTATTACAGGTAATGCTTCAGTGGATGACCTGCTCTCAGCCAGTGGTATGTTCGGAATGATGAACACCATTTGGTTAATCATTTGTGCGATGACATTTGGTGGAGTAATGGAATCGAGTGGTATGCTCAAACGTATAGCTGACAGTATTATACAATATGCCCACTCCACAGGCTCTTTAGTGGCTTCTACTGCTGCAACTTGCGTGGTTTTTAATCTTACAGCATCTGATCAGTATATTTCTATTGTGGTACCCGGCAGAATGTATGCACCAACCTACAAGGAGAGAGGACTGGCTCCTGAAAACCTAAGCCGTACATTGGAAGATTCAGGAACTGTAACTTCAGCCATTGTCCCATGGAACACCTGTGGTGCTTATCAATCAACAGTATTGGGGGTAAGTACCTTTGCATATATGCCTTATGCGTTTTTTAATTTTTTAAGCCCGTTAATGACTATTACCTATGCCTATTTAGGTATTAAAATTCGTAAGCTGGCTTCCAAACCCAGCGATGACTAGATGACATTACGGGAACGAATTACATCGGAAGAAGTGAATGCACTGCCTTTAAAGGCGTATACAGGTAAAATAGTGTTAATTGATAGGGAAGAGGCCATTGAAGAGGCTATTTCTGAAATTGAAAAATATGAAGTAGTTGGCTTTGATACCGAATCAAAGCCCTCTTTTCAAAAAGGTGAATTTCATCATGTTTCATTGCTTCAGTTTGCTATTCCGGGAAAGGTCTTTCTTTTTAGAATAAATATTACCGGGCTTACCAAACGCATTTGCTCCTTACTTGAAAACCCTGGTGTGATTAAACTGGGTGTGGCATTGCATGATGATATTATAGATTTAAAAAAACTGGGTAAGTTTTCACCAAAAGGCTTTAAGGATATCCATTCATTTATAAAAAAACATGGGGTTGTTAATTCTGGCTTAAGAAAATTGACTGCAATGATCTTAGGCTTCAGGATATCTAAATCTCAGCAAACATCTAATTGGGAGAACCCAGTGCTCTCTCATAGCCAAAAAGTATATGCAGCTACCGATGCGTGGGTGTGCCTAAAAATGTATAAGAAGTTAAGTGAACTTGGAATCACTGATTAAATCACAAAGCCTTTATTTAAGCTGTATATCATAAAAATTCCATTCCTTACCCGATTGTAATTGGGGGTTTCCCTCCAGGATAGAAAAATTATTTAATGAATCAGGAATGGGTTCAAAATAAATTTTAAATGTATGATAGCTATTGGGTGGTACAGTTGTATTATCCGGTTCGTAAGCAATATTGGCCTTGTCAACTATGTTAAATTTCCGCGATCGGTCCGGGGGAGTAATAAAGAAGGCACCGCTAAACCCCGGTTTGGCAAGTCGCATCATCACTGGCTCAAATGACGTGTTGTGATACGAAAAGGTGACTATCGTAACAGATTCTGCTACTTCCACTTTGTCGATAGACACCCGGTTGGTAGAAGTGCCACCAATGGAGAGGTTTTCATAAATTTTTCCGTTAAAAAACGGCTCCAGGTAACCCGATCCTAACTTGGTTGCCACCTTATTGTAGGCTACATCAGCATTATTTACCTGGTTTACCCATACCACTTCCATTTTTTTAGGGGAAATATAAGAAAGCATAAATACTTCGGATTCTGCCCATTTATCTCCATTGCTAATTTGGGTATAAATGGCATTTCCTTTAGCATTAATAAATTGAGTAGTACCCTTTACCGGTTCCCAGGTATTGGTTTTTGGATTCAGTTTTTTACGTGTTGCTGCAAGTTTTCCATCCTGTTCTTCAATTGAAATATTAAGGTAGTTGACTGCCTCGCCACTATCATCAAAAAGTTGGCCATGCCATTCTCCTTCTAAAGATTGTGCCCATAAAGATGTACTCCACAGAAGTAAAAAAAACAAAAACAGGTTTTTCATAAGGTCAAAGATTTCACTACCAATTACTTAATTATTTGGCGTATTTGCAATCAGATGCCACCTTTTATATATGTTTAAAGACATATTCGTTTTATACCATTACCGTTTATACAATCAGAAACCAGTTCCACATATCCTTCACACCTATCTTCCATAATTGTATTAACTTTTCGAACCAACAACCGTTGATTACTACAATCCATGAAAAAAATCAGTTTATTACTATTCTTACTCTTGGGAAGTGTGTTCGCATCAGCACAGCCTGCCCAACTGCCCTCGTCTACTATTTTAAAGAATATAGAAAAATTAAATGTGCTGGGTAATGTATTGTATCTGGCGGCTCACCCTGACGATGAAAATACACGTTTGATTGCTTATTTCAGTAATGAAATGCTTTTAGGCACTGCTTACCTGGCTGCCACTCGCGGAGATGGGGGCCAAAACCTGATTGGATCTGAGCTAAGAGAAGGCTTAGGGGTAATTCGTACCCAGGAGTTGCTGACTGCCCGCAGAATTGATGGTGGCATGCAGTTCTTTACTCGAGCCAATGATTTTGGATATTCAAAGACCTCGGATGAGACCCTGAAAATATGGAATAAAGATGAGGTACTATCGGATATGGTATGGGTTATCCGCAATTTTAGACCTGATGTAATTATAACACGATTTCCGCCAGATGAAAGAGCAGGACACGGGCACCATGCTTCTTCAGCAATTCTGGCCGAAGATGCATTCCGTCTGGCAGGTGATAAGAATGCCTATCCGGAACAGCTCAAGTATGTTTCTGTCTGGTCTCCTGTAAGGCTAATGTTGAACTCGGGCAGATGGTGGGATACAGATATTGAGAACCAGCCCAACACTATAAAGATTGACGTGGGTACCTATAATCCCTCCCTTGGGACCTCATATACTGAAATGGCAGCTCAAAGCCGCTCTCAGCATAAAAGCCAGGGATTTGGAGCTACACCATTCCGTGGAGAGCAGTTTGAATACTTAAAACCTGTTCTGGGTCCCTCTGTTAAGGAAAATTTGTTTGAAGATATAGATATAACGTGGAACAGGATAGGGTATCCTGACTTGTCTAATGAGGTGACCCAGATTGTAAATGCCTATGATCCTTCTGATCCTTCTGCTTCAGTTCAAGGGCTGCTTTTATTTCGAGAAAAGATCATTCGTCTGAAGGATGAGTTTTGGAAGGAAAGGAAGTTGAAGGAGATTGACGAATTGATAGTGCAATGTGCAGGCTTGTTTATGGATGCCACTTCCACCAAACCGTTGGTGGTCCCGGGTGATTCATTACACGTAAACCTGGAAATGGTAAATAGAAGTGCTTTACCAATTGCAGTGAAATCTGTGGTTTTGGATGGCAAGAGGCAATTATCAAGTGAACTATCTCTTGGTTTTAATAAAGATGAAAACCTGAAAATAGGATTTAAGGTACCGGAAAGTAAAAATTACAGTGGTCCATATTGGTTAAAGGGAAAGGCTACATTAGGTATGTATTCCGTACCTGAACAGTTGCAAAGAGGGAAAGCACAAAACGAACCAGTGTATTCAGTGGATGTATTGTTGAATGTCATTGGTACAGAAATAAACTACAGTCTGCCTGTAGAATATAAATGGACCGACAGGGTAAAAGGGGAGTCGTACAGACCACTGGACATCGTTCCTGCAGTAGTATCTACTTTTGATGACCCTGTGGTCATTTTTGCAAATGGGCACACCAAAACAATTGGACTTAAGATTTTAGCCAATAAAAACATTGCTCATGCGGTAGTTCACTTAAAACTTCCACCCAAATGGAAATTGGTCCCTGAAAACATTGAGCTTACGAA
>JAGQYJ010000029.1:25288-26273 GCA_020436145.1 Cyclobacteriaceae bacterium
CACGTTCCATGCAAACCATTGCTTACGATCATATTCCTTACCAGGTCCTGCTTCCACCGGCTGAAGCTAAAGCAGTAAATCTGAATGTAAACATTGGAGCAAAGACTGTTGGCTATATTATGGGAGCGGGTGATGAGGTACCAAAGGCACTGGAGCAGATGGGGCTTAAAGTATGGATGATGAATGAGGCAGATATTACGCCAGAGAATCTTGCTACCCTTGATGTCGTTGTTTTGGGAATTAGGGCCCTCAATACAAATGAGTGGTTAAAGGACAAGAAGGAAACACTTCTCGAGTACGTGCAAATGGGAGGGACTCTTGTTACGCAGTATAACACTACCAGAGGGCTTGATTGGAATGATTTTGCACCTTACGCTCTAACATTTGACGGTGGTTCAGCGGCAAACAGGGTAGCCGAGGAAAATGCCGAAGTTTCCATTTTACAAAAACAATCGACTGTCCTCAATTATCCCAATGTAATTGGCCAGGAGGATTTTGACGAATGGGTGCAGGAGAGGGGACTTTATTTTCCAAGTGCATGGGACGCACATTACCAGGCTCCTTTGTCAATGAAAGATACAGGTGAAGAAGTACATGAAAGCAGTTTATTAGTAGCGGAATATGGTAAGGGGCATTATGTTTATACCGGACTCAGTTTTTTCAGGGAACTACCCGAAGGGGTGCCTGGCGCCTACAGACTATTTGCCAATATCATTTCATTAAGCAATAACCCCACTTCATATGTTCAAAAACGATAATTCCATGGATTTTTTACGTACCGAAGAGTACAGAAAAGCACCTTTGTTGGGTAACTGGAAAGCCTTCTACCTGGTATCTATTGGTTTTTTTATGGCTGAATTATTACTGTTTTCTTACCTCACGCTGACGTATTAATGCATAGTATCGATTTTGTGGTTTTGTTTGGCACTATGCTTTTCATAGTGCTTTATGGTATTTGGAAAACTCGCAAAAGCCACGACCTTAA
>JAGQYJ010000030.1 GCA_020436145.1 Cyclobacteriaceae bacterium
GGTGCAGGTTCCCCACGGCATTGCCCACGGGGGGCAAGCTCAGGTCGATGTCCACTTCCTTTTGGGAGGCCTTGCCTACCAACTGCCCCTGGAGTTCCTTATAGCGAGCCTCCGCCCTTTTTTTCAGTTCGTTCAAGGCCTGGCCCACCTTTTTCTTTTCTTCCGCGGGAAGCCCTTTAAACTCCTCAAAAAGCCGGGAGACCACACCCTTCTTGCCAATGAACTTTAATCGGAAGGACTCGAGGGAGTCTTTGGTGGTGGCATTGGCTCCTTCCAGTTCGTCAGATAATCGTGTTATTTGCTCCTGCATACTTTTGCGCCCATTTGAGGCCAAAATTAACGAATAAACACAGGATGGCAACCAATGGCAAGACGACACCATCAGGCTGTCCCCGTAACAGCCAGGCCAAAAGGACAAAGGCAATATTGATTGATGCGATGCTAAGCACGGCCTTTGAGTGGTCGAACCCAAGTTTGAGAAATTGATGATGAATATGGTTTTTGTCAGCCTTAAAAGGGGAAAGCCCTTGCCTCAGCCTCAGGATGACTACTCTTGAGGTATCAAAAACAGGAACAATTAAAATGCACATCAGGGCCCCTACCGAACTTTGAAATTTCAAGAAGTGGCCTTCGGGCAGTGAATAATTACCATTCAGGAATTCGATTGAGAAATAAGCCACTAGCAAACCGATTAAGAGGGCGCCCGTATCGCCCATAAATATTTTAGAGGGTTGCCAATTAAAAAACAAAAAAGACACAATGGCGCCCACAATGCTTAAAGCAATAAGACTGGCATAGATCGAACCGATCAAATAAAACCATACGCCAAAAAAGAAAATGCAAATAATTCCAATAGTGCCAGCAAGGCCATCCAGGCCATCGATTAGATTATAGGCATTTGTAATTAAGACAATAGCTACAGAAGTAATAATAACATTGGCCCAAGTTGCCAATCCGCTGAGATCAAACGAAAAGATAGTCACGCCCAGGAGGGCGTTACCAAATACCACAAGGATTGAAACCGGAAGCAATTGGCCTACCAGCTTTTTGATAGGGCTTAACCCTAAAACATCGTCCCGAAGCCCGATTATAAACATCAAAGTCACTGATATAAAAAAGTACTTCAATTTAACCCACTCCTGAAATGGAAGCACAACAACCAGCGACAAAATCAATCCGGCATAGATGGCAATGCCGCCCATGGATGGTTTGAATGACTTATGGATCCGGTGTTCTTTTTCGGAGTCATACAATTCCCACCGGGTCAGCAATTTAATTAATACGGGAAGCAATAAAAACGAGATGGCAAACGCCAATATAGGGCCAAACAGAATTGTCAAGGGTTGCACAATCAATAGGCTTTATCACTACCTCTTATCAAACTAACCACAGTCAGGAAAATGATTTTGATATCTAACCAAAAAGTCCAGTTTTCGATATAGTGCCTGTCCAACCGTACCCTATTTTCCATATCCGCCAGGTCTTTTGTTTCCCCTCTGTACCCCATGCACTGGGCAAGGCCTGTTATGCCCGGTTTAACATAGTGCCGTCCTAAAAACTTTTCAATCACTTTACTATACTCTTCCGTGTGCTTCAGCATGTGTGGCCTAGGCCCTACAACCGACATTGAACCTCCCAAAACATTCAAGAACTGGGGCAACTCATCAATACTGCTCTTCCTTAAAAAGTGACCTAGTTTTGTGATCCTTGGGTCGTCTTTTGTAGCCTGTTTTGTGTCGGCCTCCTGATTGACTTTCATGGACCGGAACTTAAGGCACTTAAATGGTTTGTTCCCCTCACCACTTCTCCACTGAACAAAAAAAACTGGGCCTTTGGAGTCCAACTTGATAATGAGGCCAATCAGTGGGACCAGCCACGATAAAATGAGTGCCATAAAAATGCCGGAAAAAAAGATATCAAAAATCCTTTTTACAAACTGGTTCCTTGCATCATCCAACGGTATGGTGGCCAAATTCAATCCCGGTTGGACGTCATATTTTTCAAGGCTTATGGCCTGCTGTGGCGTATTGGGCTCTACAATGAGTTTTACCTTGACCAAGGAGCTCAATCCGTAATTTACCAATTGTGCTATTTCAGTCTTTGGTGCGTTTGGAAGGCAATAGTATATCTCGTGAATTTCCTTGTTCTCGCAAAATTTTTGTATTTCTTTATGGTCAAATTTTCCAGACACAAATTCAAAGTAACCATGGAACTTATATCCTATATCTGGGTTCATAAGAAAATACCTGCGCACCTCCTGCGATAAATCATTCTTCCCAATTATGATATAGTTTTTAACCATTGTTTCCTTGGTCATCACCTTTCTTAGGTAAAAGAACAAAACCCTGAATAGGAAAAACAATGGCACAAAAATCAAGTAGATTGCAACGATCTGGAAAATGGGGTAGGCCTTGTTAAAAAGAAAGAACAGGGACGCCACTACTATTGAGTGGACAAAGATAAAGGCCAGTTGGCTTTTTAGTATCTTAGGGATTGACCAGCTTTTACCGATATTATAAGGTGTGGAAACCACCACCAAAAACAGCCAAACCAGGTTGCTGAAAATAAGCAAGTAAATATTGTTGGTTGCCCCTAATTCAAAGTTTGGCTCAAAAAGGTTGGAGGACAATAAAATGGCCAAATTCAGGAAAAGGATGTCACCAAGAAAAAGAAGCCCCCGGGTAAAGTTGGTCATTACTTCAAATTACTTTAGGCAAGATTAAAGAAAATCTAATCCCCTTTCAATGCCAGGTATGGCTTATTAGAGTAATATTGATGTACAATAATTTGGTGGAGCAAGGCAAAAAACACTACACCCTGGTACCTTCCTAGAAAGACCTCAGTAACCCCATAAATTATAAATGGGAAGAAAAGCAAGACGCCTAATGTGTTGTGGCTTCTAACGGAAAGGTAAAGTGGCCGGGCAAGCATTATGACCAGGGCCAGCAGGCCAATTATCCCATTTGAAAAGTAAATCTGTATAAATTGATTGTGTGAGTTATAGCTGTCTTTGGCATATTCTTGCATTCCGTGGGCTTGATAGTAACTGTTCAAAACCTCTTTATAATCACCGGTCCCCACACCAAGCAACGGGTTTGGATTGGCCTTGAGGGCAGATTTCCAAAGTATGGAGCGTTCCCAATAGTCATTGCTTATATTTAATTCATTCCCGAAATAATCCAATGAGCTTAAACCCAATAGGCTCATCGATAAACAAATAGCCAATAAAAATCCATTTATTTTTTGAGCCTTCTCCTCATCTGTCATAAATTTTAAAATGAAAAAGGCCAATACAAGAAGTAAACTTACATAGGCTGTCCTGCCACCTGTCAACATTAGCATGCAAAAGAAAAACACCGATACAGGCAAAAGGACTTTTTTACTGATTCTTTGTATTCGATAATAAACCATATAAATGACATATGTAATAGCTGCTATAATGTAATAGGCCATATAGGTTGGATGCAGTTTAATTACATCCGTCAGCTGATAGTAGAAAAACTCATGAAAATCCCCGGAACTATTAAAACTAATGCCTGCACTTACCAAACATATTAAACATGCAACTAAAAGCCCCGCAATAAAAGACAAGAACATATTTGAAAACAGTGAATCATGGAAATTGCTCAAACGACTGAAAACAAACAATAGTGCCAGTAAGCTAAAACTTGTTTCCAGCACCCTTAATCCGGTCACAATGTCATTGGTATTTAAAAGCCCCATGATTAGCACTAGAAAAAAAAATAAAACATCCCAAGACTTTTCGATAGCAACTAAAAGCGACCCTTTATTAGATCTTAAAAAGAGTGAAATAAACAAGAAGGCTATCAAGAGTTTTGTACTTATGAAAGAAGATATAGGGATGGTAAAAACAAAAACAAGTATTGACCAATAAAATCCCCTTTTCATATCCCAAATCAGGTAGGTTATATTATGCTAAAAATATGCCTTGTCTTTGAGAAAAGCATGAAACTGGCTCATGATGGCCCACTTTTCGAGATAAGACTGGGCGTAATCACGTGCATTCTGCCTTATCACATCCAAATCCTTATTAAGGTTTTGCGAAATAGCCATTCGCAATGCACATGCGCTTTCCGGTTCAATGAGGATCCCGATTCTATTCTGATCAACTATATCAAAGAGTGTAGTTCCCCTTTCAGCTGACACAATTGCCGCTCCTCCAACCGAAAGAATCGCGGTAAGTTTTGAAGGCATAACTAAGTCTGCGGCTGCTTTCTTTTGCAGCACCAAATGAAGGTCCGCAATATTTAAAATTGCTGGTAGCAATTCGATAGGTTGCAAAGGGAAAAAATCAATATTTTTCAACTTCTTCAATTGTGCCAAGCTTTGAAGTTTTTTTTTGAACGCACCGTTCCCAATGATTAAAAAGAATACCTCACTTTCTTTTAATGCCTCCGCAACTTCAATAATTATTTCAATGCCTTGCTTCTCTCCAATATTACCAGAATAAAGAATCACTTTTTTGGATGAATCAATTCCAAACAAGCTTCTTATACTAGGGTCCGGAGTCGCAGGCGCCATCAAAGAGGTATCAATCCAGTTTCTGAAACTTACTATTTTATCAGTTGGAATTCCTTTACTATTAACTTTTCTTATCATGCCATCACTTATCGTGCTTACATAGTGAGATTTTTTCAAAATTATTTTTTCCAATCCCTCAACAACACTTAATAGAAATTTACTTTTTATTAATCCCAATTGTTTTGCCGCATCAAGTTGAAGGTCTTGAATATGATAGATAAATAAGGTTTTGTGAAACATCTTATAGATAATTCCGGCCAGACCCAACTGCAGTGGAGGTGAAATGCAAATAATAACATCATACCTTCTGAATAGACGTGGAACCCAAAACACTAGCGTACTTATTCCAAACGAAATTTCATGTAGTATTCTTGTAACCCCAGTTACCTTCTTGGGCACATACAATGGGCTCCGATGCACCTTAACAAGGTTAATAGTCTCTGTAAACCACCACCTGCGCTTGTACCTATCGAATACTTCCCAATTGGGATAGGACGGCATTCCTGTAATTACCTCCACCTCATCGCCCTGCTCAGCCAACCACTCGCACATTTCGGCAGTGTACTTACCGATACCTATTAATTCTGGACTGTAATTTATTCCATATACTAGAATTTTCATGAGTTAACTTTCCAAATGAAGTTGTCAAATATACAGAATGAAAAAGTGAAAAAAATATAACTCCCTGTGCCCTACCTAATACATTCTCAGTTAAAAAAAAACCCATTATCAAAAGAGTAAAAAGGAATGCTTCAGGGTTATGGCTTTTAGAGTAAATGATCAATGGAATTGAAAAGTTCAACAAGAGCACAATAATGCCTAAAATTCCATGTCTCATAATTGTAGTTAAATACTGGTTATGAGCATTTAATTTGTTTTCAAAGAGTGCTTGCAGGCCCCTGGATTTGTATGATGAAATCAAAGCATCCTCAGCATCTCCTGTACCTACTCCCAAAATCCAATTATCAACTATTATGTCCAATGCTATTGGCCAAATAATCAATCTTGACTGTGGATCTACCTGATAAATATTGCCAGATTGAAACTCCTTGACAATCCATTGCATTCTTAATTTAGAAAATCCCGATGTTGAAAACAATATCACAGAGGCGGTTAATATGCCCATTGCCAGCACGCTGCCCAATATCAATTTCTTTTTTAAATAGAAAAGATATACAATGTATAACGGAATCAATATAAAATTCAATATGATAGAACTCCGGGCTGCCAATTGAAATAAGAAAAATGATCCAAACAGAAGGGCAAATAAGTAGAACCACCATCCATTACTTGATTTTTCTTTGATGATGGTAATGCAAAACATGTTCGACAGTACAATATATGCCCCAATATAAACTGGTTGAGCCAGGTAAGTAGTCGTTAAATTCTCATAGGTATGGTAGTAGGAAAAAAAATATGTTAAAAACCCATGCTCCTTGCTATGACTGAGCAACCAAATTGTCCGGATTTCCAAAATAGCCATCATCAAAACAAGGCTTACTACATATACTTTTTGCAACGTTTTAAACTGGCCTCTCGAAATGCCTGATTGGCTCAAAATAGCAGGGAAGACCAATAGGGGCAATTGCCTCTCAATAGCCCCGAGCCCATCTTTGAGGTTTAATGAATAACTTAACCCTATAAGTGAGATTACAATAAAAGAAGCAGGCGCCCAAAATGAAAACCTGGTCAGAAACTCAATTGGCTCATTTTTTACAATTATCTGATACAAAGTGTATAAAAGGAGAATAGCCATAACAATGCTACTAACCCTATAAGAATAGGGCAGAACTAATAAAATGGCTGCTAAGCAAATTAATTTGAAATCGCTCCAATATTTGCGCCTTATTCCCATTAAGTCCATTTTTAGATAGACTTCGTTCTCTTATATAAAAAATCCATTTGAATTATAGCCCCATCCTTTCCTTCCAAAAAACCAACTGGGGCAACTAATTGAAAACCCAGGCCCTTCAAATATTGGTTCATTTCATCAAACAAGGGTTCTCCATCATACATAGGAATAAATGAAGCCTCAAATACTATGAAATCAATTTGTTGAATATGTGTAGAGCCCCCTTCTAAAACATTCTTCTCAAAACCCTGAACATCCAACTTCAATAATATTGGCCCTTTAAGAAATAATAGTGGGATTGCTTCATCAAGTCGTTGGACTTTTACTTTAATTTTGGTGGTTGAGGCAGTGGTTGGAATAGCGGCAACCTGCTCTTTTGAAATTGGCAACACAGAACTTGCATGGGTATGGTCATTTCTGTAAAAATCTATGATCCCACCCTCGGTTCCGAGCGCAACATTATATAGTTCAATCCCGTTCAAATGTTTCGTATTCCTTCTAAACCTCTCGCACATTTCTTCCAAAGGCTCAAATGAAAATAGTTTGGCCTGAGGATATAAGGCCTTTGCTGCGAGCGCAAATTGCCCTTGATTGGCCCCAACATCAATAATGGTATTAAATTCATTACAATGTCCTTTAATCGCTTTAACAATTCTATAGGATGATATCGAATATCCTCTTTTAAAAGCACTAAAAGCTTCAAACCCTTGCTGATCCAACACCTGCAGTACCTTTATCAAACTTCTAACTAGCATATGCCTTAAATCTTATTAATCTTGAAAGAATTCCTAAATAAAACCAAAAATAGAAACCGAAAAGTGGATATCTAAAAGTTTCATGAAAGAAGCCATAAAACATTAATCCTATCAATCCAACAGAGTTTGCCAATACAAACAACCTGACATCATCATTTGGCCAATGTTTCGAAAACCCTAAAGAAATGCATTTAAAGCACAAAAGTAAAAAGAGAAATAATCCTATCAGCCCCTCCCTAATTACTATATCCAAATATTGACTATGGGCATTGTTCCCGGTTGTCCCATCGGAAGAAACAAATTCTTGAGCCACGTGAGTTGGGCCTAATTGTCCATATCCAATCATTAGACGTATGGGGTCATCCAGCAATTTATTTATTAAAAACCTCCACATCTCCAGTCTAAAGGATCCGGACACATCATCCTGGCTTTGTGCTTTCACATCAAGTAGTAATTCTATCCTTGCACTTATTTGCTTAATGGAATCCACATCCTTAAATATCCTTGAAATTGCAAATCCTGCCAGAACAACAACTGTTAAAATCAAAATTACCCTGAAAAAATATTTCCTAATTTCCCGCCCAAACAGAACAACAAATGATATAAACATTTGTATGTAAGCAGCCCTGGTTAAAGACGCCACCACCGTCACGGTGCCAGAAACAATCAATAAAAACAAATATATCTTTTTCGGGCGGCCCATAAAGAAGTATACGGCTGCCACTACTGAAACATAAGCTATGACAAACGGCAATCTTTGTCCTATAATTCTTCTCACTACATACAAATCCAGATTTCTTTGAATGGCAAAAATGAAAATTATCGAAATAATTACGAGTAAATAAGTAAAATATATACCTTTTACAAAATCCTTCAAATTACCCAGAACATTTTTTAGGCTTTTCCCAATAAAAAACCCGGACAGGAGTAAAGTAGTCATGCCCATTGAAACGAACCTATTTAACTGGATATCAAAATCATCAAAGCTCAATGACAAATTGAGTAAAAAAGAAATAAATACCCAGCCTAAATAAAGATAATATATACCATCAGGCCCAAATGGAATGGTTCTGAATTGAATGGTCAGTTCATTTTTATAGAAGCCGTAATAAACAAGCAATAAAACTATTAAAATCGTTTGTACATAGAATATTTGTGTATCGGCAATTACAAAATGTAATGGGGCAAGTATGAGGGCGCCCAAAATAAAATAATAAACTCCTTGTTGGCTAATCTTCATGAAGATTATTCGTTACCGGATACCTTTTCCTTAGTGGCTTTGCAGGGACCCCAGCACAGACATAGTAGGCTGGGAGGTCTTTCGTTACCAATGACCCAGCCCCAACAATACAGCCCTTTCCTATAGTAACGTTGCCAACAATTATTGTTCCATAGCCAATGAGGTTATCGCCTTCCAAAATCACGGTAGAGGCCGGAAGACGACCTGAGAAGAAAATCGAAGTATTTGGATTATCAAACTTGTGGTCATTGCCGATGAAAGAAACCTTACTGGAAATCAAAACATCCGAACCAATTTTGGCATTCGTTTCTGACAAAAACCATGGGCCGATACTAACATTATCCCCAATCAAAATAAATCCAGGGGGGCGAAGCTCAATCTTTTTACCAAACATCACATTCTTGCCCCATTGTATCCTGTTTCGTAAACGAATCCTAATAATAATCTTTCTTTTGTACCGCAACACCTCCCGTACAATTCTTAGGTATTTAGGTATTGGTCGATCTGGCAAGTTGCTCATTTTTTCCTAGTTGTCATTTCATATAACGGTCAAATGCATCTATGTAGGATTTGTTACTAAGGTTATAAATCTTAACGCCACGATATTCAGAATATCCCTTCAATACCCAATAACCTAGGTGAACTTTCGAATAAGCATCAAAGATTTCATGTAATTTATAAATTTCCCTATCACCTGACTCTGCAAACGAAAACTTGTATATTGGTTCATACATTTCCTCGCGTTCAGAAATGGGCCTTTCATCTAACTCGTATTTAAAGTGGTCTTCCCGTATGCGCAATATATTATCCTTAGTCACTACAATCTGTTCATGCCAAGAATGATCGGCTCCATAAACTAAAATTTTCCTATAGTCAGCTACAATTATTAAATAAATTGCTGCAACTAATACGTTGTGGGCAAAGGGCATTCCCCAATTAAAATCATACATTTTAAACTTAAAATACTTAAATCCGGAAACAGGTGTTCGATTGTAATAACTTATGGAAATGAATTGGCTTAGCTCATGCTTCGCGAGAGTAGATTCCTCAATTACGGATTTCATCTCAAAAGGCAATAATAAGGTGATATCCCATTTGACTTTGTTGGCGATTGCATTTAAAACTTGATGTGTCAAACCTGGTACTTTACCATCTGTTCGAAACCAATAGTGAGGATCCAATAGTGTATAATAATTGGGCTTTAATTCGTCAAAAAGTAACGAGAGGGGAAACTCATTCACACATAATAAAGAACGCCCTGATCTTATGCCCTTAATCTCATCAATCTGAGATGATAATGAGGGGCCGTTTCCAAGGACAATACAGCTATCATTTTTATTAGCCTTTATTAAACGTTTACCATAGAACTTGGAGAATGTGATAATCAGGATTATGGAGAGGCATGTCTCTCCTACCTGATGAAGCTCAAACAGTATCTTCTTACCAATATTCTTTAATAAAGAGCTCATCACAATTAAATTCTGTACTTGAAAATTCTTGCTGAAAAATATTGGCTTGAGTAACCAATAAGTGTTACCAAGCATGCACCCCAAACCCCGAAATATGAAATCAAAAAATAAAAAGTCAACAGCATCAACACAATACCAATAAAAGTGGATTGGGTGATGCGTAAAGTAGCCTTATAGAAAGAAAGGACAATATTCTCATGAGAATACATCAGAAAAACGAATTGCGCTAGCATGAGAATGGGAAGCATCATTAAGCCATCGTAATACTCTCCACCTTTAAAAAACCTTAAAAAAACCAAGGACATCCCCAAAATGACAATAAAGCCAACGGAGCCTAACTGCACACACTTTTTCTTATATTTGGGGACTTCTTTTGTCAAACTATTTCTTTCCTGTAAATATTGATATGCCGCTGGATTATGGGGTAGGAGTAATGAACTTATGCCTATATAATAAGCACTCGCTATCTGACTAATAATCCCAAATAATGCCAATCCACTAAATGAAAGTATGGCCGATATTAATACCCTGTAGCCATTAGTGAAGCCAATAGCCAACAATGCGTTGATTACCAAAGGAAAGGAAAAAGAAAATATGTCACGAATTGACCCTTTATTTATTTTTGACGACCTGGGTATATCCAAATAAAAAAGCAAAATTATAAAGATACTGCAAGTAGCAATAAAATAACTGTAGACAAAAAAATCAAGATCACCATGAAAAAGAAGCAATGCCCCCAAGTTAAAGATCAAGAGGATCAACCTAACCCCTAAAGACACCAATGCATAAAGCCCGATCTGTTTTGATGCAACAAAATACTGCTGACAAATGAGAAAAAAAGAGAACATCATCCCTGATACAGCTAACAGCAAATACCCTAAATCAAATTTTATCAAGTCATATCCCAACTGTTGAATCACTACATAGCCTACTATCATCACAACAATCAATAGCCCGATGGAAAGGACTAACCAAGCAAAAAAAATTGAGCCCCTTAGTTCTTTTTTATTTTCAAATTTTGGGTCATAGTAAAATTTAAATACGGCCGTATCCAATCCAAAAACAAATAAGTAGGAGAATACGGAAAACAAGGAGGACAGTAGGAAAATCTTGCCAAACAGTTCTCTCTCCAATATTGCTGCAAAAATAAAATTTTGGACAAAAGTAATCGCAAAACTTAAAACCGACACAACTGAGAAAGAATATGTCTTAATGAGTTGAATCCCCTGGATTTTGAGGTTCCCTATTTCCACTTAAATAAATTAAACCTACAGGCTACATACATGGCTTTTTCTTAAACTGCAGTCCACCCACCGTCAACCAGTAGATTGTGTCCAGTAATATATGATGCCCCATCAGACAGTAAGAATGAGACAGCAGGGGCGATCTCTTCTGGGGTTCCCATTCGTTTAATTGGCACCTTTCTCTCGAAATTTTTAATAAACTCCGGATGCTGATTTTGCTTTATTCCACCAGGGGAAACACAATTGACCCTGACATTATGCTTCCCATAATAAGATGCCAAGTACCGGGTAAAGTTAATAATTCCTCCCTTTATAGCTGAGTATGCAGCAGGGGATGTCATGCCCCCTGCATTTTCGTAAATTGTAAAGTCGTTTCCGATAACACCGTAGATAGAAGCGATGTTTACAACACTCCCGCTCTTCTGTACCTTCATTTGCCCTAGAACCAATTGACATATAGCGAAAATACTATTCAACTGAAAATCGACATTCTGTTTCCAGGATTCTATTTTAATGTCTTCAAATTTACTACCCCAATCCTTTGTCCTGGGGTAAGCATTATTGACCAGGCCATCGATCCTACCAAATTTACTGATAACATCATTAAACACCGTTTCAAAATTTTTAGGATTAGTAACATCACAATCAATGACCCCTATTTCCCAGTTGGTTTCAACATTTACCTCAAGATTTAACACCTTAGCTCCTTTGGAAATTGCATCTTTTACAAGAGCGCGTCCTATTAGCCCATTTCCACCAGTTATTAATATAACCTTGTCCTTTAACATATTCTAATTGTATTTTCTAAATACAGGCTTTATAATTTGAGAATGGAGATACTTATCGATACCATCATCAAGAGCATTTTTATAAACGCACAGTGCACCCCTCACTGCATCTAGTGTCATATTCAGTTCGTTATCATTGTGTGAGAAACAAAGTGCAATATACGGCATAAGGATTTTTCGCTTCACCATTTCTTGTGAATATAAAGTTCTGAACGAGAATGAAGGGTTCTGATCTTTACCTAAGGTCACATAATTAGGTGAACAGCCATATCCCTCAACCCTAAAATATTCTTCAATGCCATAGTCCTTTGCCAGGGAATTCATCCCCTCTATCAATGCCCGGCCATACTGCCATATATGATCAATTACATTTTCGCGCTTAAGAATTTCCGTAGTTTTGATGAATGCGCCAAGAGCACTCATTTCAGCTCCATGAGTGGTAGAGGCTAGAAAAACCCGCTCCGCGCCCTTATCAAGAATACCACCAATGCCCATTATGTCCTTCCTTCCTGTAAGGGCTGCAACAGCAAAACCATTTGCCATGGCCTTGCCGAAGGTAGAGATATCTGGATTAACATCGTAAAAGCCTTGGGCACCGTTAATATCCCATCTAAACCCGGTAATCATCTCATCCAAGATAAAGACAGAACCGTTCCTTGCGCACAAATCTTTTACCGCATGTAAAAAAGTATATGCTTTTCCATGGTTTGTTTTTGGCCCATTCATTTCTATTGGCCCAACAGTTGTGGCCGGTTCAAGCATTACAGCTGCGATTTGATTTGGATATTCCTCGAATAATCGTTCAAGGGACTTAATGTCGTTATAGTTAAACTTCAAGGTTAATGTGGTTTGTTCTTCTGGAATACCACGTTTCAATAAAGTTGAGCCAATAAACCAATCATCAAATGAGAAAAATGGATGTTCAACTGGTATAGCTACATACTTTCTATTTGTGTAGGCCCTGGCAAGTTTAACTGCTGCGGTGGTTACTGTTGAACCGTGTTTGGCAAATTTTACCATTTCTGCCGAAGGGATCATTTCAGTGATTAATTCTGCCGCCCGGAGCTCCGTAATAGAAGCCCTGGTTAAGTTATTGCCCTTTAAAATCTCTTCATAGGCCGCATTTGCAATTTCCCTATTGCCATAACCCACGTTTACAGAACGGAGGCCCATTCCATAATCAAGGAATTTCTCGTCATTTTCATCATAAACATAGCAACCCTCCCCTCTTTGAAGAATTGCCGGGGCATTGTCCGGAAACTGATCATCACCCCTTGAATAAGTATGAGCCCCCCCTGGAATCAGATCGTGTAGCTTATTTGGCATTTCTTTCATATACCTTCACTATTTAGTTGGCTTGTAAAATTGTCCCAATATTTTTCATTATTATCCATATTGATCTTCATTAAGTCATTATTTATGACATAATCTATAACTTCCTGATCTGATGCGCTATAAATCTTATCCCCAAACCCCTCAATAACCTTTTTAAAGAATTGGGCATCTTCCTGATAGTCAAGTGTAAACCGCAAGTCACCCCTTTGATCATAATCTCCAAGTTTTATTGTTTTTGATTCCAACGAATCAAAGATTCTACCCCAACCCGTTTCAAACTTTCCATGTCCAATCTCATCACAACCAATCTTCAATACAGACCTTTTATATCCTGTAACATTCATTCCTAGTGGGAGGCCCACTATCTTGATCCATTTTTCATCGGAGGAGATTCTAAGTTCTTTCCAGACGAGACTGGTCGCCTCTGGTGAACATAAGATATCATCACCATCAATTGAAATAATGTTTTTGAGATCAAAATTTTCCGCACATTCCAATAGGCGAAGAGGTATGTTCTCAACCGAACCATAAAATATTTTTATTGGTAAGGGCCTCAGCACTTCCTCAAATTCCCGATTTATTGGTTCATCTGAGGTTGCCAAAATTAATTGAATCTCATTCGATTCGATATCAGTCTTAAAATATTTGACGTACCTCATAATCATATGTTCAAGGAATGTCTTATCCAGCACTTTTATCAAATGCTTTTTACCAAGCCTCGTGGATCCAAGCCTTGCAATAAATACTATGCCGTCCATGGTAATTTCACAAGCTTCTTATCAGTATAGGATTGCTCTAGGGCATACAGTATTTGCAATACCTTAAGGTCATTTTTAAGGGAGTTCCTGAATGGCCTCTTTCCCTTAATCGCATCTATGAAGTTGCTGATTTCCTCTATATACATTTGCTCTGTTATGTTTTTATTGTACCCCTCCTGTGACGGCATTGCCTCATATGTAATAATTTCCCAAGTTCCCAAGATAGGGTCAAATATTTTTATCTCACCATCTTCCCAGTTCCAATAGAGCTGGCCCTTATCCCCATTAATCGTCATTCTTCGTGTCGCATATCTGGAAACAACGTCAACTGTTAGATTCAACATAAACGTTCCATAGTCAGCAAGTAACATATACGTATCATCTATATCTGGAGCCCCATCAATCGAGATTGTTTTTTTATAAACACCTGTTGCTTGTTTGGGAAAACCAAAACTTTGGGTCAACCAAGTGAGCTCAAATGGTATTATTTCGCGAGCACCTCCAGTCGATTTATTTGAAACATAGTAGTCTCCAACATTTTCATATGTATGCCAGTCAGGCAGGTATTGTCCAGAATGGTATATTATTGAAGATAATTTTCCAAGATACCCCGTATTTACTATATCTGTGATTTTAGCAATGGCCGGGTGGTAAGCCAGTGTGCATGAAGGAGCGGATATAATTTTATTCTCAGATTCCCTCCTTATAAACATATCATAACCGGTATCCAGCACGCTCGCTTCAACAAAGAAATGAGTTTTATTCTCAAACGCCCAACTGATGTACAAATGATGCTTATCAGGAGGCACAGAAATAATGACAGCCGTAGGCTTGGCCTTGTCCAATGCAGCTTCCAAAGAAGAAAATACAGGGATTTGATATTTCGCTGCTGTTTCTTTACATCTATCTTCCCTTAAGTCAAATCCTGAAATATCATGATAGCCGAGATGTTGTAAATTTCTTATCCGCCTCTTTCCCATGGATCCAAGGCCAATAACCAAAAACGATAGCTTTTTTTCCTTCATTATGTTAAAGTTTCAAATGGCCAATATCTGATTTTGCCTTTTCATAATCCTCCATTCTTCCAATATCAAGCCAGTAACCAGCTAGCGGATATGATATCACTTTCCCTCCTTCATTTATCAATAGTTCAATCAAATCAGTTGCATTGAAAGGAATATCGAGTGGGATTTTCTCCACTACTTGTTTCTTCATAAGATAAATGCCCCCATTTGAGTAGTAGGTATAGGTTGGTTTTTCTTTAAAACTAAGCACCCGCCCATCGCTGGTTTCCAAAACCGCATAGGGCACTCCGACACGATACGGCACGGTAACAATTGAAAAATCCGCCCCACTTTGCACGAAATCATCATAGAAATCCTCATAATCCAAATCGGTGAGAATATCAGAATTGGTTACAAGAAGATTATCATGCTTGAATTCCTTAATAAGCTTTATAGCTCCTATAGTACCAAGTGGGCTTTTCTCCTTAACATATGATATTGTGACATTTTTTTTTGCACCATCCCCAAAATACTTTACAATTTGGTCTGCTAAATAGCGAACACATATCCAAAAATCGTCTATTCCAAACTTGATAAGCCTATCCAGGTTATGCTCGATGATAGGCTTGCTCCCTACATTCAGCAATGGTTTTGGGGTGCTTTTTGTTAGTGGCCGTAGTCGCTGTCCCTCCCCACCTGCAATCATTACAACATCAAGTGGCAATATGGTTTTTGTGCTTTTTAGGTTTACAATTTTTACTATGCACATGTTGTCATCCACAATTGGCAGTAACCCTACACCAAGATCCCTAACCTTAGCAACCTCATTTACCCTATAAGAATCCTTTTTTAAGAAACTAAAATCTTTAAACATAATAGCCTCAATAGGATCTGTTAAACCATATCCCTTAATGAACCCTCGTCTTACATCCCCGTCAGTTAGGGTTCCTAAGAGTTTTTTGGCATCGTCTATCACAAACAACGTCAAGTCCGTGCCCAGTTTATCCATCTGGACAAGGGCTTCAGCCACTGTTTTGTTGCGGGCAATTACGTGTGATGCAATGTCAATCATTTGTGCTTTTTAGGATTTTAATGATTTTCTTAGCGGCATTACCATTACCATAAATATTGACTTTTGGAAGGCTTGAAAAACTTTTTGCCCTCTTAATTGCCGCAATTATGTCATTCTTCTCAATATTGCATCTTTGAATATTATGGGTAACTATTCGGCCGGCCTGGCGACTCCCTATATCAACAACATATTTTGGAAAAAAGGAAGCTTCAATATACCCACTAGAAGTGTTGCCCAACAAGAATTGGCAATGCTTCATACAGCTGAGATAACCAATAGTCCCTAATGATTCGACTCCAAATGCATTATTTGTCCTATCCACAAAAGCCTGCCATTGCTCCCGTATCATCAAGCCCATGGTATCGGCATTTGGCATAGTAATCACAAACTGGTAGCCCTGAGTACCTTCCAATGCTGAAATCAATTCGTTTATATAAAATCCATTTTTTTCAAAAGATACGGTTTCAGGATGAAAAGTTATTAGAATACTAGGAATTGAAAGGTCAATGCCAAAATTTTCCTTAAACTCCCCTATACTATATAATTCAAGGTTTCTCAAATTGTCAATACTCAGGGCACCAACATTAAACACGTTCTTTTCAGACCCCCGAAGTTGAACCACCCTTGCCCTATAGGCTTCACAAGCCGTAAAATGGTAAGAAGACATGCATGTGATTGAATGCCTAAACACATCATCAATTGCCCCTAAGGTTTGCTCACCACCATGAATATGGGCCAACTTTAAACCGAATGGGATTGCACTTGCACAAGCAGCAAACATTTCGTACCGATCCCCCAGACATAAAATCAAATCATACTTATTCGAATGCCAAATATTAGAAAACATTTTCATGGTCTTCCCCATCGAGGCTGAAATTGCCTTTGGGGTATCATCAATTGGAGCTGTGTCTAGCTTGTGTTCCACCTCAAAGTTATCTTCTAGTATCTGGTTCAAGGTCAACCCATGTCGCCTTGATAAGTGAGTCCCAAATGCAAGTATCTTTAGTGTGAAGAAGGAATCAGAACGAATAGTTTTTAGCAATGGATAGTAGATGCTGTAATCCGCCCTAGAACTTGTGAGTACCCCAATTTTCATTAATCAATAAGATGGCCATATTTAAGTAAACTATCAGCAGCCAAGTCCAGACTTAGTTTTCGGCCAATGACAAAGTCCATATCCATTGGGCTGATTCCATTTCCCGGCCTCTTCATGATGATATCATCAATCGTAATAATATGGCCTCGTGTAAGGTTTCTACGGAGGTGAATGCTTTTTCTCGCAATTTCCCTATTTTTTAATTCAGAGGGTGACGGTTTTTTAATTCCATCCCCACCAAGCGCCAACTCTAAGTTTCGAATTGCAGTTACCATGGCTTTTAATTCCTGAGGCTCCAATGATGCAATGTGATCAGGGCCTTCCATGCTTCGATCCAATGTAAAGTGTTTTTCAATTATGGAAGCCCCTAAGGAAACAGAAGCAATTGGCACTTCGATCCCCATGGTATGATCTGAATACCCAACGTTCACTTTTAAGGCATGTCGTATTGTATCCATAGCCTTTAAATTAACATCAATAAAAGGTGTAGGATACTCTGTGTTACAATGTAGCACTGTAAGTTTTTCGCGATCTAATCCATTTTCAATTAATACTGAAATGGCCGCCTCAATTTCCCCAAGGGTTGACATTCCTGTTGAAAGAATTGTAGGCTTTCCTTTTTGAGCAATCCTTTTTAAGTATGGAAGGTTGGTTATTTCCCCTGAAGGAACCTTAAAGATTTCAATATCCAATTTCTCTAGAAAATCAAGTCCGTCTTCATCAAAAGCTGTGCAAAAGAACTTGATCCCGTGTTCTTTGGCATAGTTTGCCAATTCAAAATGATCAGCCTCACTCAGCTCAAGTCGCTTTAACATTTCATATTGAGAACCCTTTTTTCCAGGCATATTAACATCCTGATATAATGCCTTGGGCGCCTCCCTACTTACCAATTTCTCCGCCTTAAAGGTTTGGAACTTTACAAAATCAACCCCAGCCTCAACTGCCACATCAATCATTTTTTTGGCCAAGGCAACAGAACCATTATGATTAACGCCTGCCTCCGCAATTATTATACACCTATCCATTGCGCTTTATTTTTTTTAACTCGCCTGGATTGCCAGCATACATTGAATTTTCCTCCACAGGACCCCTAATTACACTCCCTGCGGCAACTATAGAATTTTTCTGCATTATTGTCCCGGGAAGCAAAACTGAATTGCTACCAATGAAACAATCATCTTCAATCTTACAACCACCGTTCAAAACACTTCCTGGCCCAATATGGCAATGATTACCGATTTCCACATCATGCTCAATTATGCAGCCAGTATTGGCTATTGTGGACTCACCTAACCGGGCATTTGCATTTATTATACTATGGTGCATAATAACTGATCCTGTCTTAATTGAAGCTGTTGTAGCAACGTAAGCATGCGGACTTTTGACAACCGGCAGTTTTACATTCAATCCATTAAGCAGTAAGTAGATGTCCTTTCGCAAGCTTCTATTTACGGTATGTCCTATTGTTACGCAAAATTCCTTGTATTCCTTGGCTAAAAGAGGCAATTCCTTGTCAGTGGCTATTACCTTATAACCCAAAACTGTCGTTCCTATTTTGGAGGTAACGTCAACGATCCCCGCAATCTCATAAATGCCTTGTTGTTCAATTACATCAATTACAGACCTACAATGTCCACCCCCGCCAATTAGTATAATTTTCCTCATTTAATAATTGGGCTACTAGGCAAATTTACCAATCTATCTGCAATTAACTTGGCACTACTTATATCCATTCGGATACAGTCTTTGAACATTGCCAATTCTGTCATTAAATCCCACACGGGCCTTGTCATTACCCTTTTATCATTCGAATACATTAAAAAGGAGTCTCTCTCTTCGCGGTTTTTAAACAAAACTGAATTCAACCAATAATTAGAATGGGCACCCTGTGGCTCACAAACAAATTGAAGGTTAAGTTTTTGGAACAAGTCCATATACTCCATAGCAAGCATCCTTTTGTTACTTAATAATCTATCAAGCATTTCCAATTGGGCGCACGCCATTGCCGCATTTAAATTAGGTAAACGATAGTTATAGCCAATTTGATCATGGGTAAATTTCCATGCATGCGGTATTTTCGCTTGAGTGGTAAGGTGCTTAGCAAGTTTAGCAAGTTTTGCATCATTGGTAACAATAACACCTCCACCCCCACAGGTAATCGTTTTATTTCCATTAAAGCTAAACACACCCAATAAACCAAACGTGCCTGTATGCTTGCCATAGTACAAACTACCAATTGACTCTGCAGCATCTTCTACGAGTGGTATACAAAACTCTTCACATACATCCACCAGATCACATAAGTGTACGGGATGGCCAAACGTATGCATTGGCACACATGCAGCAATTTTCCTTCCTGAAGCGACATGGATGCAACTATGACCTTTAACCTTGCAGTTCAGTTCAAGAAATTTTCTGGTTTTTTCTGGAGACAGGCCAAGTGTATCGTCATCTATGTCTACAAAAATAGGCTCTGCTCCTAGATAGCTAATGGCATTACAAGTGGCTATGAAACTTAAAGGCTGCGTAATCACGAGGTCACCTCTCTTGACACCAGCTACAAGCAAGGCCATGTGCAAACCTGCCGTCCCGTTTACGGTGGCGACAGCAAATTTCGCACCTGTATAGGAACAAATCCTATCTTCGAATTCGTTTACAAATTTACCAACGGACGAAACAAAAGTGGAGCTTATAGCCTCTAAAACATATTTACCCTCATTACCTTCAAAAGTCGGTGCATGAAGCGGAATAAATTCCTCCGGCTCATTATAATGATCCCTGATTGAACTAACAATCTTATCAAATGTTGTAGACATCTGTTTTATATCCACTTAGGTTAGAGGGCTCGGAAAACCATGCTATTGTTTTCTTGAGGCCTTCATCAAGGCTTGTTTCTACTGACCATCCGGTAAGGTTGGTTATTTTTTTATTCGATCCCCATAACCTTTCCACTTCGCTTCTCTCGGGTCGTAGCCTTGCTTCGTCAGTATATATTTTAGCCTTTGGATTAATCTGATCAATTAATTTCTGAGCAACGTCCCCAATTGCAATTTCATAGTCTGTTGCGATATTAATCTCATGGCCAATAGTCAGATCCGATTCGGCTATTGCCAAAAATCCATTAACTGTATCTTTAACAAAAAGCAAATCGCGCGTTGGATGCAAGGAACCTAATTTTATTTCCGTCTTTCCTGCTAACAACTGGGTGATTATCGTTGGAATGACTGCCCTTGCCGATTGCCGTGGCCCATAAGTATTAAACGGCCTTACAATCGAGACGGGAGAGTTGAAGCTTTTGAAAAAAGACTCTGCCACACTATCTGCCCCAATTTTGGTGGCAGAATAGGGTGATTGACCTTGTTTCGGGTGCTCTTCAGTAATAGGCACATATTTGGCAGTTCCGTATACTTCTGATGTAGAAGTGATCAATATCTTTTGAACATTGAAATCTTTGGCGGCTTGTAAAACGTTTAACGTCCCCTTAATATTGGTTTCAACATAGCTTTCCGGTGAATAATAGCTGTATGGAATCGCAATCAGAGCAGCCAAATGAAATACAATTTCCATGTCTTTGACAGCATTGCGAACACTCCCAGCATCACGAATATCTCCTGTAACTACTTCAATCTGCTTGAGTATTCCTTGCGGAAGCGTATCCAGCCAGCCATAAGAATTAAACGAATTGTAGTAACAAAAGGCGCGAACATTTGCACGCCTTCTTAAAAGTTCCTCAATAAGATGGCTCCCTATAAAACCATCGGCCCCTGTGACTAAAACCTTTTTACCTTCTAATTTCATAAAACTATATTACCGTCCTAAGTCCACTTTTGTAAACCATCTTCAACCCATCTTCCAATCCAATATTGTATTTCCAACCCAACTGGGACAGTTTTGAAACATCCAGCAATTTCCTTGGGGTTCCATCAGGCTTGCTGCTGTCAAACACAATTTCCCCTTTAAACCCAACAATCCCGCCAATCAATACGGCCAAATCCCTAATGGAAATTTCCTTTCCAAACCCAACATTCACAAATTGTTCTCCTGAATAATTCAACATCAAGAACAAACATGCATCCGCCAGGTCATCTACATGCAAAAACTCCCTTAATGGGGCGCCCGTGCCCCAAACTTCAACCTTTTCAGAATGGTTGATTTTCCCTTCGTGAAACTTTCTTATCAATGCCGGTATCACATGGGACGTATTTAAATCATAGTTGTCGTTTGGCCCGTACAAATTGGTAGGCATGGCACTAATAAAATCACATCTGTATTGCCTTCGGTAATTTTCGCATAACTTTATTCCCGCTATTTTTGCAATGGCGTAAGGTTCATTGGTTTCCTCCAATTGACCAGTCAATAAATATTCCTCTTTTAATGGTTGTGGTGCCATCTTAGGATAAATACAGGAAGACCCCAAAAACAATAATTTCTTGACCTTATGCACATAGCTTTGATGAACCACATTGCTTTCGATCATCAAATTTTCATAAAGAAAATCAGCACGATAGGTATTGTTGGCCATAATACCACCCACTTTGGCCGCTGCCAGAAAAACATATTCTGGTTTTTCATTAGCAAAAAAAACCTCAACTGCTGCCTGGTTTCTCAAGTCAAGCTCTGCAGATGTTTTCAATAGCAGGTTATTATAACCTTCGCCTTTTAGCTTCCGCACAATTGCCGAGCCTACCATTCCCCTGTGCCCTGCAACATATATCTTGGACGATTTTTCCATTTATTCGTGGTATTGGAAAATTTTATGCCCCCCTGCCTTCAAGTAGTGATCCCTTTTAAACAGCTCCAAATCACTTTGCATCATATCCTCCACCAAAGCATCCAGGTCATACTCCAACTCCCACTTCAAATCACGCTTTGCCTTATTGGAATCTCCAATCAATAATTCAACCTCCGTTGGCCGAAAGTATTTAGGGTCCACCTTTACAACCACATCCCCTTCCACCACCCTGGCTTCTTTATTTATCACCTTCGAAACAAACCCCACCTCATTTATTCCCTCGCCTTTAAAACTTACCTCAACCCCTAACTGCCTGAAAGCTTTAATTATAAATTCCCTGACTGTTGTCGTGGTCCCGGTGGCAATTACAAAATCATCCGCTTTGTCATGTTGAAGCATCAGCCACATTGCCTTTACATAATCCCGTGCGTGGCCCCAGTCCCTTTTGGCATCAATGTTCCCCATAAATACGGTTTTTTGCAGGCCCAAGAATATCCTGCATGCGGCCCGGGTGATTTTCCGTGTGACAAACGTCTCCCCCCTTAATGGCGACTCATGATTGAACAATATCCCATTAGAGGCAAATATCCCATAGGCTTCCCTATAGTTTACCGTTATCCAATAGCTATACAATTTTGCAACTGCATACGGTGACCTCGGATAAAATGGTGTCTTTTCACTTTGGGGAACCTCTTGCACCAGTCCATAAAGTTCTGACGTGGACGCCTGGTAATATTTTGTTTTGCTTGTTAAACCCAGTATCCGGATGGCCTCAAGCAACCGCAATGTACCGATCCCGTCAACATCCGCTGTGTACTCTGGCGTGTCAAAACTTACTTTTACATGTGACATGGCCCCCAGGTTGTAGATTTCGTCTGGCTGTACCTCCTGCACAATTCGAATAAGATTCCCAGAATCGCTTAGGTCTCCGTAATGCAGCTTGAATTTTACATCCTTTTCATGTGGGTCCTGGTACAAATGATCAACCCTGTCCGTGTTAAAGAGGGAACTCCTCCTTTTTATGCCATGAACCTCATAGCCTTTGGACAAAAGCAATTCCGATAAATAAGCCCCATCTTGACCCGTTACCCCTGTTATAAGTGCTTTCTTCATTTAACCCTCAATAGTTTGGCTGCAAAATTAGGCAAAAACGATCAATAAGGGCCTAACCCCTGAAACAATGAACAACCTCGATGGATTTTTTAGACTCATTGAGGCCAAATCCGTTGTTTTTCAAAATCCCTGCATAACTCTTCTCATGCAAATCCCCAAACCCATCACTAAACTCCACTTCCTCACCATCCAGCTTCAGGGACCTATACGTTCTCTTTCCCTCACGCTTCAGCTTGCCTGGAATATCTTCATAATCCACGCTTAATTTCCAACTTACATTCGCCTGATTCAATTTCAATTGCCCGGAGGCTTTTGATTCGGCAGATTCCAGTAAACTACTTTGTTTCACCTCTCCGAAAACCCAAATCAACATATCAAAAAAATGGATTCCAATATTAGTGGCTATTCCTCCAGATTTGGAAATCTCCCCCTTCCAGCTGTGATGGTACCAATGACCACGCGAGGTGATGTAAGTCAAATCAACATCATAAATTTTATTCTTCGGGCCATTTTGAATTCTTTCTCTCAACGCGATAATACTTGGATGCAGCCTTAACTGAAGAATGGTATATATCCTTTTGCCGGTTTCCTTTTCAATTTCTGCCAACGCATCAATATTCCATGGGTTAAGCACTAACGGCTTCTCGCAAATGGCGTCTGCCCCATGCCGCAAGGCAAAGCGAATGTGGGAATCGTGCAAATAGTTTGGCGAACAAATACTGACATAGTCAATCTTTACCCCCTTTCTCTTAAGCTTGTCCAAATGTCGGTCGAAGCGCTCGAATTCGGTAAAAAAATCACAGTCGGGAAAATAGGAATCCAAAATACCAACGCTGTCGTGCTTGTCCAATGCAGCCACCAGGTTGCCCCCCACCGCTTTGATGGCCTGCATGTGCCTGGGGGCGATGTACCCTGCTGCTCCTATTAAGGCAAAATTGACCATGATTAAATGATTAAATGATTAAATGATTAACATCTAAGTTCAACTAATAAGTGCAACACAAGAGGCTGAAAGAAAGAGGGATTTCTCCCCCTTTCAATTGGCCAAGATCATTTAAACTTGTGTTGCAATGTCAAATTATAAACAACTTGGTCAAGGGCAAAGGTATGTAATTGACCGCCTACTTAGGCAAGGAAAAAGCCAGAAAGAAATAGCCGATGTGCTGGGGTACAACAAATCCACCATTAGCCGTGAACTTAAGCGCAATACTCCCAAACGGGGCAGGGGCGCAAAATTGTATGACCCTGAAAAGGCCCAAATGAAGACCGAAGGCAGGCACCGGGGCAAGAACAAGCACACCACCTTCACCGATGGGATGCGCAGGCAGATCGTGGAACAATTGACCATTGAAAAATGGAGCCCGGAATTGATTTCACAAATCGGCCGCCAGCACGATCCGGGTTTTGTCAGCCATGAAACCAT
>JAGQYJ010000031.1:0-13386 GCA_020436145.1 Cyclobacteriaceae bacterium
CACTGTTAATAACACTAGTAATTTTTTTTGGTGGCATCAATGCCCGTGCTCAGGATAAAAATAAAGAATCGGATAACCCGCAGACATTGGACAAATCACCAATTTATTGGTTGTATGATGCGCATTACCGAATGGCCATTCAATATAATGACTATGCAGAAGCCAAAAGCGCACTTTACAATTTGGTTCTGCTAGAACCTCAAAACGATTCCCTACGGTTTAATCTGGCGTATCTTTACTACGATGCAGGTAAGTACCCATCGGCTATTATGGCTTGCAGAGATATACTTGCTGCAAATCCTGATAATTTGGGAGCATTGGAATTAAGTGGCGCAGCATATGAGAATTTGGGTTTAAAGGATAAAGCACTTACCAGTTATGAGAAATTGTATATGGCTTCTTCAGATATAAATACATTGTACAAAATGGCTTTCCTACAATATGATCTGAAAAAATACAATGAGTCCAATGTTAATGCGGATATTATACTGGAAAATGAAAAACTAGATGATACAAAGCTTGTTTTTCCGGTTGGGAAAAATGAAACGAAGGAATTTCCCATGAAAGTGGCCGTGTTAAATCTTAAAGGTTTGATCAACCAGGAATTAGGAAATATTGATGTTGCCAGAAAGGCATTTCAGGATGCCCTGACCCTATCGCCAGATTTTGAGCAGGCCAAGACCAATCTGGAAGCTCTTGATAAGTAGATATAAAGTTGATGTAATTGTAAAAAAGGTGTGATAGATTCACACCTTTTTCTTTTTATAGTCTGGCATTAATTAAAAAGAATTTTTCATTTTCACGCAACCCTTTTCATTTGGCTTTGTCTTTTGATTAGATTTAGATAATTGGAAGCCAAACAACTAAATATTCATGCTGAGCTAATAGAGTCCTGCCTTCAAAATGATAGGGTAGCACAATATAAACTGTATCAGCTATACTCAAAGGCTATGCTTAATGTAGCTTATCGAATATGCAATAGTGTTGAACAGGCGGAAGATTTAGTGCAGGAGGCTTTCGTCAGTGCTTTCAAAAATCTGCGTTCTTACAAGGGTACTGCATCATTTGGTTCTTGGCTAAAACGAATAGTAATTAATACAAGCTTGAATTATCTCCGTTCAAAAAAAATGGAGTTTGATGAACTGAATGATAATGCGGATTTTCCTGAAGATACATCAATCGATTATGATGATCAGGAAATGACAATAGATAGAGTAAAAGAGTGTATAGAGCTTTTACCTGATGGTTATCGAATTGTGTTGAGTTTGTACCTGTTGGAAGGATATGATCATAACGAAATAGCTGATATACTTAATATTAGTGTTTCTACTTCCAAATCACAGTACAATAGAGCAAAGCGTAAATTGAAGGAATTATTAAATGAACTTAATTATGACACGGGATATGCAGGATAAATTAGAAAAGTTCGTAAAAACCAATAAGGATAAGTTTGATAAGCTTACTCCTCGAGATTCTATTTGGGAGCGGATTAAAACGGATCTTGATACCTCCTCAGAGAATCATATTAAAATGATTTTCTGGAGAGCAGCAGCCATTGCCTTGTTTGTTTTGTCCGTTGGATTAACCTTTTATGCCAACAGAGATTCCATTTTTTCGCAGGGAAATGCTGTTGTCGAAGATGACGAATTTATGACAACCGAACAATACTATTCTTCCATTATAAGTGAACGTCAGGATATGATTAAAGCAATTGCCACTTCTTATCCTGATGTAGAGACGGATTTTGAAAGTGATTGGGACGTTTTGGACCAAAACTATAAGCAGTTAAAAAATGAATATAAGCAGAATAAGAGTGAAGAGGTGCTTCATGCACTTATTCAAAATCTACAGGCCCGGGTTAATTTGCTCAATAAGCAAATGGAAGTATTAAGGGAAATGAAAAATGAGGATGAGAATCAAGTGCAGATTTAGTTAAGAAGGAATTTTAAGAAATTGATTATGAAACGTATTATAATATTATTACTACTTGTGCCTTATGGTGTAATGGCACAATACACGGAAACAAAAACTATTAATCGTAATTATAGTGTATCAGGTAAGGGTAGCCTGTCAATTACAGGTAAATATGGTGATATTCATATAGATACCTGGGATAACAAGACGGTAGAGCTGGAGGTAAAAATTGAAGCAAAAAAGAGAAGTGAGGATAAAGCCAAAGAAATGGTGGAGAATGTTAAAATCGTAATCGAAGATTCCAATAAGGAAGATCTTGCTTTCAGAACAAATATTGATGGATCTATTAATAACAAATCCGGTGAACAGCTGAAAATTGAATATTGGGTGAAGGCACCCAAAACACTGGTGTACAAGCTTAAAAACAGCTATGGGAATTTATACCTAGGTGACAATATGGGCAGCAATGAGATTAAGGTTGCCTACGGGAACCTGAAAATAGAGGAATGCAAAGGGCGTACTGCCTTGGATATGAGCTATAGCAATGGAGAAATTGAGGGAATTGCAGATGGGAATATGAGCCTTAGCTATTCCAATTTAAATATTGGCTCCATTGGTTCGGTGGAAGCTACCAGTAATTACTCAAACCTGGATGTGTCAGATAAGTCTGATAAAATAGAGATGGAAAACCGATACGGAAATGCCAAAATAGGAGAGGTTAATGTAATTACAGGACAGTCCAGATATGGTGGAGTTACCATTGAAAAACTTAACAAATCAATCACATTTGAACTGCTCCATAGTGGTGGGCTGAAAGTTGAGTGGATATCCAAAAATTTCGAAAAAGTAGATTTGCAAGCGAGGTACGGAGCTATTGGGTTAAAGTTTGAGAAAGGCTTTGGAGCTACCCTGGATGCAGATATGACTTACTGCTCTCTAAAATATGAAGGTGTAGATTTTGACTATTCTCATTTAAAAGAAGAAGCCCAACATAAACTTTACAAAGGTATACTGGGTGATGCGAAGAATGCAGGGAACAGAATAATATCCATTTCTTCTTCGTATGGAAATGCCAAGGTAGGCTATGCAGATTGAGATACCTGACTGTCTGTTAGTTTGCCTTCTTTACAGGTAAGCGTACGAAAAGCATGAGATTCAATCAGTTTAAAATCGTGTGTGGCCATTAAAACGGCTGTCCCACTTTTATTAATTTGCTTAAACAATTCAAAAATTCCCATAGATACTTCAGGGTCCAGATTGCCGGTAGGCTCATCGGCAAGTAAAATAGAAGGTTCGTTCAACAATGCCCTTGCAATTACTACACGTTGCTGTTCACCTCCCGAAAGCTGAAAAGGCATTTTATTACTAACAGAGCCTAGTCCTACCTGCATTAGTACTTCAGTTGCTCTTTTTTTAATTTTGGACCGGTCCTTCCACCCGGTAGCTCTCATTACAAATTCTAAGTTTTCAGAAACAGATCTATCCTGAAAAAGTTCAAAGTCCTGAAATATAATCCCAAGCTTTCTTCGTAATTGAGGAATATCCCTTGACCTGATATTTTTTATTTCGTATCCTGCTACTTTCATATCTCCAAGTCTCAACGGGATATCGGCATACAATGTTTTAAGCAATGATGATTTGCCACTACCTGTGCGACCAATAAGGTAAACAAACTCACCCTTGTTTATGTTGAAGCTAACACTGCTCAATACGGTCTCATTTTCCTGAAAAATGCTTGCTTCCTGTACAGTAACTATGGGATCAGAAGAAAAGGTCATCAAAACTCAAGTTTAGTTAGTTTCCCAAAAGGTAATTCATTTATTACAGTTTGCAAATAATCCTCTTGTGCTTCGAGACCATATTTATCAAGATCACGTAAAGGGCGATCAGCTCTGAAATACCCTACGAGTATAAAATCATTATCCCTCAGCTGAATATAATCGGGTATTTTAGCTTTACCCTTGATCTTGATAATATACATTTTAGGATTGAGATTTCTTGTAATCTTCAAGAAATTTAGAGAGTCCGCTATCAGTTAATGGATGGTTTAGTAAACCCGTAATAACCTTTAGAGGACAAGTAGCTACATGCGATCCAATTTCGGCACATGTGATCAAGTGCATGGTATGACGGATGGACGCGGCTAGTACCTGAGTCTGTAATTGATAATTATCAAAAATATGTACTATCTGAGCAATCAGCTCCGTACCATCCTGGTTAATATCATCAAGCCTGCCAATGAAAGGTGAAACATAAGTAGCGCCTGCTTTAGCTGCAAGTAATGCCTGCCCAGCAGAGAATATCAATGTGCAATTGGTGCGAATACCTTTGCCGGACAAGTATTTAATTGCTTTAATACCATCTTTTATCATCGGTATTTTAACCACTATTTTAGGGCTGATTGAAGCCAGGTTTTCTCCTTCTTTTATCATCCCTTCAAAATCGGTTGCAATTACTTCAGCACTAACATTATCTTCAACAATGTCACATATTGCCTTATAATGAGCTATTATATTATCCTGGCCTTTTATTCCTTCCTTAGCCATGAGTGATGGGTTGGTAGTTACACCATCGAGAATGCCTAAAGCATAGGCCTCCTTTATTTCATCAAGGTTGGCAGTGTCAATAAAAAACTTCATATTGTATAGATTGCATGCAAGGATAGAAAGAAAAAAGGCAAACCGAATATCGCACTGCTACAACCGCCTACCCTTGCTTCCTTCCGGACCTGGGGGAGTTTGGCAGGAGCTAGTCGTACCGATTTGCCACTGCAAAGTTAAAGAGTTTTGAAAGAAATTGGAACCTATTTGGCAATTCCCGAAAGATAAAGGTTGAATTCCAAAGAGCTTGCTTCTACAAACTCGTCAAACTCAAGATCTTCATAAATAGTATTATCGAATTGACGTTTATTTTGGACAATCTGGCCTGTTTCAGCCACTAGTATTTCCAAACCTTCCATGGTGGTGGGATCGATACGCACATATACTTTGTGCATATCTATTTCTTTTTTGAAGTACTGGTATAGAACTTTAGCCATTGAACGGCTAAATTACAATTGTCCTATTAATTTTCGTTCTGTAGACGAAAGTTTACTTAGCACAAGGTATGCTTTGTTGGGAACATAATTATACTCTTGCTGAAACCACTTGATTTTATTGGCAATTTTAAAAATTGCTTCTTTGCAAGCGTTGTGCGATGAGCAAATTTTGGCCGAAATCTTATTGTCAGACAAAAACCGGTCAAATATTTTATCTAAATCCCTATCACTCAAATCGTCTGTGTCTTTCCTTGTTTTAAAGAAACTTAACATGGTTTTAGCTTTTACAAGTTTTGCTGATCAAGCTGTACTGGCGCTTGTTGTACATTCTCTAAAGAATATGTAGGACAGGTATACGTAGTGCATGAACCAAATGCTACTGCAGAGGCAACAAACGCAACTAATAGAACTATCTTTTTCATTTTTGTATTGGGTTTAACTAGTACAAAAATATGGCTGAAAAAGAAGATAAATACTACTTATTTAACACGATCGGGGCCTAATGTTTTAGCTTATTAACATGCTACGTGTTTGTACGTATTAACACAAAAAAGTGCTCAAATACTACATTCAAAGTCATATTTGAGCACTTTTATTACCTAAAATTTTACAAAAAACTATTCGTAGCTTTTTAGTTCAAGAGGCATTTCAACAAGGTCCGCATACTCTTCACCGGCTTCTTCCATATCTTCATCTTCCTCCTGGTAGTGCCATTCTACTGATATATCGTGTCCTTCATCATAAAACTCTTCAAGCTTAAAAAGAATATCCAGGATGAGCTTTGAAGAAGCAGTGTTAAAGTAAACCAGGTTAAACTTAACCACAGTTTTTGAGTTTGGAGATTCAGAATAAGCATCCAACCAGTCCAATACGGGGCCGTAAAACGTAGTTACATCTTCTGGAAGGGATTTTCCTGAAAATTCAAAAATATTATTACCTGGGTCAAGAACAACTTTAGGGGTTTCGTCTGTAGCTTCAATTATAAGTGCGTCCATTTTGATCTTAATTAATATAAGTTTTCATTACAAAGAACGAGGCAATGTCGTTTATTTTTTGAAAGTGGAAATCGATTTTGTTACCGGTTTTCTTAACAATATCTATAAAACCTAAACCTGCTCCACCTTTTTCTGAAATTCTGCTTTCAAGGATTTTCTTTTTATAGTAAGCTTTTATTTCATCCTTATCCATCTTGTTAACGGTTTCTATCATTTCCGCTATTTCATCAATTCTGGAGTTGGCAACCGGGTTTCCGGTGATCACATAGTATCCTTCTGTCGACTTACTAACCATGAAAATTCCTGTTCCCGGAATTTCGGGCAAACCTGATTCAGCATTATCGGAATGTTTCCCAATATTTTGCAGGCATTCAACCATTACGTGGTACACCCTTTTCTTAATAGGAAGATTCGCCTCAGATTCTTCCAGGTTTTTCTGGGTCAAAGTGGTAAATGTTTTGGTAATATCCTGGTTTACTTCACCTTCGTAAATCAGCATAATATCATTTTTAACCATATTCTCATGCACGGAATATACGAAATCCATGAATTCAGAATTGGCAAATGAATTTTCTTTCATAATGTTTTAGTTAGAATTTAATACCAATCATTAATACGTCATCTATCTGTGTGTGGTCTCCCTGCCACTCTTCGAACGCACTTTTTACTTTGTCATGTTGATCATCCAAAGTCAGGTGCATATTTTCCAGCAACAGGTCACGGGTTCTTTTCGGGCCAAATTTTAATCCATCAGGTCCTCCAAATTGATCTGTAAAACCATCCGAAAAGAAATAAATTAGATCATTTTCTAAAAATGAGACCATATGGTTAGTAAAGGTGTTTTTACCCTCATATTGATTTCCACCAATAGGATATTTATCTCCCTTATACTGTTCCAGTTCACCATTTCTAACATGGTAAAGAGGCCTGTGTGCTCCAGCGTACTGAATTTCCTTCGACTCAAAATCAATCCTGCACAAAGCTACATCCATACCATCGGCTGTTTTATTCCCTTCCTCATCTTGTTTAAGTGTTTTAACAACACCCCAATGCAGATCATAAAGGAGGGTGGCCGGGTCAATATCCTTTTTACCAACTATATCTTTTAAAAGCAAATTGCCAATCAATGACATCATGGCACCAGGTACCCCATGGCCTGTACAGTCAACTGCCGCTATATATATGTAGTTGTCTTTTTTATATAACCATGGGAAATCTCCACTTACAACATCTTTAGCTTTAAAATAAACAAAAGCATCTTTAAAGTGGGAGAGTATTTCTTCTTTAGAAGGTATGATCGCATGTTGAATGCGCTGTGCGTAGTTAATACTATCCGTTATGCTTTTATGTTGTGCATCAACTATTTTCTTTGTAGCTGTCAGTTCATCAAGAGCTTCCCCTAACTTTTGTTTCATTTCTCGCTCACGCCAGGTGGCAGAAACGAGGTGCTGGTTTGTAACGGTCAGCTCTTCTATATTAAGTTTGAGCATCTCGACTTCCTGCTCGAGTTGCTTTACCTTTTCCTCCGGAGATTCCTTAGCCTTACTAGTAGATTCTTTCATTCAACAAATATCTTAACTCCAATTAGCTATTAGCATGTGCTTTTAGCTTTTCGAGGTAAGACTCATCTTTTACAAATTGTTTAATTCCCTGGATAAACTTATTATCTAAAAACCAAACAAACTCAGGGCTGAAATCCACCTCTTCAGTGTGAAACTGAGCACTAATTTGCAAAAAATATTCGCTTTCTGAAGCTCTTGAAAGCATAAATGATAAAACCTTTTCCTCTTCCATTACATCCATTTGGGGAACCCCACCATGAATTTTGAAATTCAACAGGTTCGAAAATTGAGTAATAACAGAAGCACTAATAATATTATCGGCCTCTTTAAGAATGGCATCCGACATAACCATTTTTTGCTCCTCATCTTCAAGAATAGACGCAGGTAAGCTAATTTTAAGCAGCTTGTTTACTTCTTGCTCATTGAAAATGAGATAACAAACGCCAGCTAATTCTCCTACAATATCTGTAGTAAGAACATAGATTTTATTGCCAGCTTTGTTAGATAATTTTTTCGCCTCACTTGTATTCTTAAGAATAAGTTCAGAACTTCTGATGATCACTTTCTGTTGAGAAAAAAACGAAAGAGAGTCAGCTGCTTTACTCAATCCAATATTGATTATCTCTTTGGCTACATCAGCTTCGATGTTGTTTAACTCTTCCATAATTACCTTTATTGGTTGTTACAAGCTTTGTTTACCTTTTCAACCAGCCCATCTGGTGTAAAGGGTTTTACAATGTAGTCAGATGCTCCCAAAGACATGCCTTCATCTACTACAGATTGTTGTCCAACTGCACTAACCATAATAATAGTTGATTTAATATCTTCCTCTTTTAAAATCTTGAGGATATCCAGTCCAATCATATCTGGCAAAACATTGTCCAGGGTAATTACATCAGGTTGCAATTCAAGAGCCATTTCTATGGCCGTTTCACCATCAGCAGCCATTCCAACTACATTATACCCTTCTTCTGTCAATGCATTGCTAATGAGTGTTCTCATATACAGTGAATCATCAATAATAAGTACGCTCTTACTCATATCAATTTTGGTTTGAAAGTTGTCACAAAGTTCTTTTAAGTATTCGGTTTTTTCTATACTGTTTTATAGCTATGCTTTTTTAGCATATATACCTAGCATTACTACGTGTTTATACCTATGTTGACTCGCTATGCTCTTTACACTGATATTGCACCTCATAGGCAATGGAGTAAATTGACATAATTTTATCAACAGCATTCAATTTAATAGCTTCTTTTGGCATTCCAAAAACAATACAGGTTTTTTCGTCCTGAGCAATGGTATATGCACCTGCTTTTTTCATTTCTAAAAGTCCCTGTGCTCCATCATTACCCATTCCAGTCATAATTACGCCAACAGCGTTTTTTCCTGCGTATCGGGCTACAGACCTGAACAAAACGTCTACCGCAGGTCTGTGCCTGTTAACCAACGGGCCATCTGCTACTTCAACATAATATCTGGCACCACTTCGTTTGAGCAGCATATGTTTATTGCCCGGAGAAATAAGCGCCTGTCCTCTTATTATGCTATCACCATCCTGGGCCTCTTTCACAGTTATTTTGCACTGCTCGTTTAATCTATCGGCAAACTGCCTCGTAAATTTTTCAGGCATATGCTGCACTATTACAATACCCGGGCTATCCAAGGGGAAAGATTCCAGGAATGTTTTCAAAGCTTCTGTTCCACCTGTTGAGGCCCCAACAGCTACTATTTTTTCAGTGGTTCTTACCAAACTACTTGTTCCCGGTTTTGGGAGCATAGCATCTGCGGTGAGTTTTGGCTTAACTGATTTAGGCGCCTGGGCTTGTGCTATTCTTCTTCGGTGAATAACTGCATGGGAAGCAGCTTTTACCTTATCAACGATCATCATTGATGCCTCCTTGCGTTGTTCTTCTGTATGCAACTGGGGTTTATGAACAACTTCCACGGCTCCGTTTTCCAATGCGCTTATAGCAGTTTCAGTTCCTGAGGCTGTTAATGTAGAAATAATAACCACTGGAATAGGGTGCTGAGACATTATTTTCTTTAAAAAGGTAATCCCATCCATTTTTGGCATTTCCACATCAAGGGTGATTACATCGGGCACTACCTTTTTTATTTTATCAACCGCCATATATGGATCAGATGCTACTCCCACCACTTCAATTTCCGGATCGGAACTTAGGATTTCGGTTAATGATTGGCGCACAATTGCCGAATCGTCAACAATTAAGACTCTAATTCTTTTAGTCACCTTGTTTCGTTACATATTTCATAAATACTTCACCCGTTGAAGTATTAAAATTAATCTTTCTGCCTTTTTCACCCCCAACACTCTTAGCAACAATTTTTATATTAAGCTCTTCCAGCATTTCCTGTGCTACCTTAATGTTGCGTTGACCAACACCTATTGTATGATTGAGCTGGTTGGCTCCTCCAAATACTTTTGCCACCATATTATTTCTCTGAACACCAAGTTTTTCCAATTTTTTAACCAGGCTTTCAATAGCTATATTTCCGTATTTAGGTGAAGCAAGCTCGTTACCGTTCCAAAAAGGTAACATATAATGATTGATACCACCCAAGCCTGTAGTTTCATCATATAGACAAACGGCCACGCAAGAGCCCAAAACGGTTGTTACCATATGGCCTTCCTTTTGCGCAAAAAGCGTAGAAGGGTAGAGGTAATATTTTGGTATTGCGGTTGTCAATTTTTATTGGTTAAAATACTTCACCTTCACCCTCATCCTCGTCATCGAAGAAGAATACATTACCGCTGTCAGAAAATGTATGCATATCATCTTCTTCGGCCAGGGGAATGGATACGCCTATACTACAACCCTCACCAATGATACACTCTACTGATACTGAACCCTGCATTAGCTCGACCTGCGCTTTGGTAACAGTAAGGCCAAGTCCATGCCCTAAATGGCTCTTAGTAACACCGGTTTCCAGCTGAACAAAACGATCAAAAATGATATTATAATCGCTTTCATTCATGCCAATACCCGTGTCAATAACATTAAGTTTAAGCACTTTTTCGTCTTCGATAGAAGCCTCTAAAATGAGTTTTCCGTTCTCCTTATTAAACTCTATTCCGTTGGAAATCAAGTTTCTAACAATAGAACCCAACATTCCAGCATCTGTGATAAATTCCAGACCTTCTGTACATCTAAACTCTGTGGATAAACCTTTTTTTGATACAAGGTGATTAAATTTTTTAAGTACGCCTTCAATGAGGGAATGAACATCAACCTTTCCAAAGTTGGGCTGAAGCTCACCTGCTTCTAATTCAGCTGCCGTAAAAATGTTTCTCAGTTGAAAGTCAAGGCTGAAGGCTTCCTGGTGTATTAACCCAGAGGTATACATCACCTGTTCTTTATCTCCCGGTTTGCTGCTTAATTTATCAGCCAGGCCAAGGATTGAAGACAGTGGGTTGTTTATTTCGTTTCTAATATTGGAGAGAAACTGTGATTTTACAGACTCAGATTCCATCAATTTTCTATTGACTTCCTCAAGTTCTTCCATGAGCCGCTCCTGTTCTTTAATAGCTTGCTGGTTTTGCTCAAAACGTTCACTAAGCTCTTCAATTATCTGTTGGTCTGTAAGCTTTTTCATAGCAGCAGAATTTTATGGGGTATATTTATATATAGTAGGGGCAATTTGAGTTAATGGTGCTGTAATTCCAGTGATTGATTCTGAATGGCCAAGAAAGATGAACCCTCCGGGTTTGAGTTTCGCACATAATGCATTTATTACCTTCTCCTGTACTTTTCTGTTAAAATAAATAAGCACATTTCTACAGAAAATAAGGTCAAAATCATTGGGAATTCCTGCAAGGGAACCCATCAGGTTTAGCGTTCTGAGCTTAAGGTTTTGCTGAAGAACTTTATTGACTTTAACACTTTTGTTCTCCCTGTTTTTACTTTTAAGAAAATACTTTCTTTTGATATGAAGGGGAATAATTTCGATCCTTTTTTCTTCGTATACGCCTTTAGCCGCACGTTGAAGTATTTCTGTTGAAATGTCAGTTCCAAGTATTTCATAAGTAAATCCCCTGTGCTCTTCCATATATTCTCTTAACTCTATGGCAAGTGTGTAAATTTCTTCACCACTTGAGGCGGCTGCACTCCATATCTTAACATGGTTTTTAGATTTGGAAAACTCAGGCAGGTATTCTTCCCTTAAAAATTTGAAATGATGAGGTTCCCGATAGAAATCGGTCTTGTTTGTTGATACCGCATCAACAAAATGTTGGAGCTCGCGAATTTGCCCCTGCTTACTGAAGAGGAAATCTATATATTGTGTGAAATCTTCGAGGTTGTTAGCCTTTAATCGTTTTTGGAGCCTTCCTTCAAGTAACACCTTTTTAGACTCGGGCATTTGAATTCCATAATTGGTATGGATAAACTGCCCAAGTCTTTTGAATTGAGTAGGTGTTAATTTGGGTGTAAGAACTTCATTTGGGTTGGCCATGTTTGGTTCAAAAGGAAAAGGTTAAAATCGCTCGTATTCATCATCGTGACCATCATCCAACTTAATCTCAACTCCAGAGTTGTTGCCAGTGTCATCTGTTTCGACTATTAACTCATCTTCAGAAGAGGACGGTTTCACTTCCTTGGTAGCAGCAGGCTTGGGTTTAGGCTTTGAAGCTTCCTGGCTCGACTGGCTGGCTTTTACAATTCCTTTATGAATAGCTGCCTCGTCAATTTTAAAGAAGGAAACAGCTTCTTTCAGATCCATTCCTTTTTTGCTCAGATCATCGGCATTGTGAGCAATTTCTTCAGAAGAGGAAGCATTTCTTTGCACAACGTTATTCAATTCCTGCAATGCATTATTTACTTGTTCTGCACCTGCATTTTGTTCCTTACTGGCAGCTGTAATTTCCTGTACAAGTCGTGCTGTTTTATCAATATTAGGAACAATGGCTTCAAGCAATGAGCCTGCCTTTTCGGATATTTTTAAACTTGAACTGGTTAATTCATTGATTTCATTCGCTGCTTCCTGGCTTCGTTCGGCCAATTTTCTAACCTCAGCAGCCACTACAGCAAACCCTTTACCATGCTCACCTGCACGAGCTGCTTCTACGGCTGCATTGAGGGCAAGTAAGTTAGTTTGACGTGCAATTTCTTCAATAATGGAAATTTTATCAGCAATGGTTTTCATGGAATCAACTGTTTGAGCCACCGCTGCATTACCTTCCTGGATATCTTCGGAAGCTTGGATAGCAATCTTTTCAGTCTGTTGAGCGTTTTCAGTGTTTTGCTGGATATTGGCAGACATTTCTTCCATGGAAGCTGCTACTTCTTCTGCAGAAGCAGCTTGTTCAGTAGCACCAAGGGAAGTTTGTTTAGAGCTGTCCTTAATTTTAGCACTGGAAATTCCAATAGAGTCAGATGTAGCAAAAATAACCCCAATTGCATCTTTTAGTCGATCCGTCATAATCTGAAACTGGTTAATCATTTCCCCGATTTCATCGTTGTTCGACACGATAATTTGTTGGGTCAGGTCGCCATTGGCCATAGCTTTAATTGTTTCAATGGCTTCATTAGTCCTTCTTACAATGTTTCCTGAAATTACCAAGGCAATTATTACTGCCAGCGCAAATACGATTACTCCAGATATCAATATGGTAGTTTTTGATTGGTTAATAATTTCAACCACCCTTACTGTTGCACCTTCTGTTGATTTAAAGGCAATCAACCTGTCTAACTTTTTAGAGACGTTTTCAGTTAAGGGGGCAACTGTTGACTCCATCTGGTCTTCAGCTTCGAACATGGTTAACGGGTCGTTATAGCTTTCAAAAGATGAAAGTGACTCCATTATCGAGCTTTGCGTAGCAAAAACAGTTTCGAAGTCAGCTAATATAGCTGTGAGC
>JAGQYJ010000031.1:13502-18869 GCA_020436145.1 Cyclobacteriaceae bacterium
CACGTAAACCCAATTAAACGTGTACTCTTTTGAACGATTGATAAGCTCACTTAACTGCTCCAGTTTGACAACATCTTCCCCTTTGCCTGCGTACAGGTTGGAAATAATATTTTGAGAATTGTTAACTGCATTATACACCAAGGCGGAACTAGCCAAAAAGGTGAATACCAATACAGCAAATCCTATGATTAATTTGGCTTTCAGTTTCAGATTTCTAAACGGGTTAATCATTTTATCTTTTCATTAATTGTTTCAAACTATTTTTCAATGGTTTTCAATTCAAAAACCTTGTCTATGTTCATAAGCTGGATAAAGTTGTCATTTACTTTCGCAACTCCCTTCAGGTATTCCTGATTAAAGGGTAAGTCCAGGCTTACAGTATCACTGATTTTCTCTTCAGCTATTTCAATAATATCAGTTACGGAATCTACAATAGCACCTACAGAGAGTTCGTCTCCGTTTATTAGCACGTCAAGTACCATTACCGTGGTTATTTTCTGGTTCTCCTCTGTAATATCAATGTTAAATTTCAAGCGCGTATCTACTACCGGCAAAATACTGCCTCTAATGTTAACTATTCCGGCTAAATGAGCCTCTGATCCGGGTACAGGTGTTATTTGTGGCACATCCAGGATTTCAACTACCCGATTTGCATCAACTGCCAGTTTTTCTTTTCCAAGTGTAAAAGTGAGGTAAGTATTTACATAGCTATCAGCCAGGGCTATTTCTTCTAGTTGCTCTTCAACTTTAGCATCTCTGGATTGCTTAATTGTCTCAAGCTCTTTTTCGGTAAAGAGTTTTTCAACATCAATAAGCATTATGAACTTTTCAAGATAGCGGGCTACACCTCGAATGTATTTTGTATTGCCATTGCCCACTTCAGGAACTTTTTCTATTTCTTCATCCTCAAAGTGAACTACTTCCAGTACCTTGTCTACCTTTAAGCCAACATCAATAACACCTTCATCCGTACGAAGTTCAATCACCAGAACATTATTACGTTCACCAATGCCCTGGTTTTCAATATTAAGCCAGTTTTGAAGATTAACTATAGGAAGCAGTTTATTATTATGATAGATAATCCCCTCCAGTAAATCGGAAGCTTTCGGCACCTTAGTCAGTTCCGGAGATTCAATAATCTGGTTAAGACTATTCAGGTTAACGCCAAATAATTCCTTATCAATTTCAAAGGATAAATAATCGTTATTGTTGGAGTTTATGCTCATGATAAAGTGGCGTCTTCTTGTTGTTTGCTTACATACTTTTTGACCAGGCGATTGGTGTCAAAAACCAATGCTACCGTTCCGTCTCCCAGAATAGTTGAACCAGAAATGTGATCCTGCTCTTTGAAGTACACACCCAGCGGCTTAATTACGGCCTGGTATTCACCGACAATATGATCACATATGAGCCCAACCCTTCCTCTGCCGTTAGTAACTACTACAATCTGTCGGGTAATATCTTCACTTAATTCATCTGCTATATTGAAAATCTCCCTAAGGTCGATATAGGGTATCTGCTCATTATCCAGCTCCATTATATTGGTAAACTTGTTTACCTCCTTGGCGTCTGCATGTGTGTAGCACTTGTCGATAGCCGCTAACGGAACCACAAAGAAGCCTTTACCTAACTGCACGAGCAGGCCATCAATAATGGAAAGGCTTAGAGGAAGTGAAATAGTAAGCGTTGTTCCTACGTTTACTTCCGATTCTATATCAATTTCTCCCCTTAGATTGTTAATGTTTCTGCGAACAACATCCATTCCAACACCTCTCCCCGATACATCCGTAATTACTTTAGCCGTAGAGAAACCAGCGTGAAAAATAAGGTTGAATATTTCTTTTTCAGAGAGCACCGCATCTTCCTGGATCACGCCTTTTTCAATGGCTTTTTCCCTGATTACGACAGGGTCAATTCCTTTACCATCATCGCGTATTTCAACATTTACATTGGTGCCGGAGTAATAGGCCCTTAGCACAATAGTTCCTCTTTCAGGCTTGCCAAGCGTTTGCCTATCTTCCATACTCTCAATCCCATGATCAAGGCTGTTTCGCAAAATATGCATCAGGGGATCGGTAAGGCTTTCAATAATGGATTTGTCCAGTTCAGTTTCACCACCTTCAGTAATAAAGGCTACTTCTTTCCCTAATTCCTTAGAGATATCCCTAACCATACGTTGAAACCTGCCGAACATATTATTTATCGGAATAAGGGTCATCCCAAAAGCAATATCCCTTAATTGGCGAGATAGCTTTTCAACGTTTTCTGAAATGCTTTCCAGTTCTGAATTGGATTGCTTGTCGGCAAAAAGGCTCAATGCAGCCTGAGTGGTAATTAACTCACTCACAAGGTTCATTAATTCATCCAATTTTTCCGATGCAACTCTGATACTGGAAACAGTTTTTTCTTTGGCAACCTGTTGGGTCTGACCAGTCTCTTTTACCGTCCTTGTTGGAGATTTCTTCTCAGAAATGCCGGGGGCGGGCTCTTTTGGCTTTTCACCGGGTTCAGAGCTGGAAGGTGTCTCTTTTACAATTTCTAAACTGGAAATATCAAATGGTAAATATTCAAGTGAAACACCTTCAATTTTCTCTGAAAATTTTTTATTCTTAAAGAGATTGGTTTCACTGATTTTTTCAACATTTATTTCAGAACCGGCTTCAACAAAAACGAAGACATCCTTTATATCGCCTTCGTCCTTTTCAGTTGCTAAAAATATACTCCATCCAGTTATGCATTCTGTTGGATTAAAGGCATCAATATCTTCTACCTTATCCGTATAGGGAAGGGCTTTACATGTGCCCAGTGAAAATAGCTCATCAACCAAATAAAGAGGGTTATTGCCATCTGTAACCACTGATTTACCCGGTTTAAAATGGATGTAAAAAGTATGCTCTGTACTCTTTGGTGCCTCCTGCTCAGAGGGTTCTTGTTTTGCAGGACTTGCTGGGGCAGGGGCAGTCTCTCCGGTATATGCTAATATTTGTTCTGTTAAGCTTTCATGGCGATCCTTATTAGAATTATCTTCTAGCTCATGGTCATCAACAATTTGCTTTATGTGATCCATGGATGCCAGTGTGGTATCAATCAGCTCCTTTGAAACCTGTTGTTTCCCTCCCCTGATAAGGTCATAGACAGTTTCCAAATTATGTATAAATTCAGCGATATTGGTAAACCCAAACATGCTGCTGTTCCCTTTGAGGGTATGCATAATTCTGAACACCTCTTCAATCAGGCTCTTTTCTTCAGGTGTTTCATCCAGTTGAAGCAAGGCCCCTTCAAGGTTGTCCAGCAACTCATTGGCTTCTTCCAGATATACGGCTTTCATGTTATCCATTAGCGCACAAATTTTTTAACAACCCCCAGCAATTTGTCTTCGTCAAATGGTTTCACTATCCATGCCGTAGCTCCAGCCATTCTGGCAGCATTCTTTTTTTCCAGTTGCGATTCTGTTGTTAGCATAATAATGGGCATATGCTTATAATCAGGATTACTCCTGATATTTTTAACCATGGTAATGCCATCCATAATAGGCATATTTAAGTCGGTAACTATTAGCTTAACTTCCCGGTTAAGTTTATCAAGACCATCTTGTCCGTTTACTGCTTTTATCACATTATATCCGGCATCAGTAAGATTTCCAGAGATCAGTTCTCTGATACTTTCTGAATCGTCTACTATAAGTAATGTATTTGACATTTTAGGCGACCTCTTCTTTAAACATGAAAGAGCTAAAACCTGCTCTTTCTACAATTATTTTAATATCAAAAGGCAAGTCAGAATCCACCGTAATTTTTTTATCAGGATAGTGTCCAACAAAGGTTTTTATCATTTGAACCGGAATAATATCCAGTTGAGTAATATTCAACAACTGGATATCAATAATATCATATTCATTGAAAGTTGTCATTAGACAATCTTTAATCGCTTCCGCTTCAAGCAAGCTAAGCGATCCTTCAAATACCAGTTTAGTCTTTCTTACTGACTTCCTTCTTGAAGGGATGAGCTTGGCAGTAATTGCCGACCCTTCATCACCACCCAGTAGAACCTTTTCCTCAAGATTAGCCGCCATTACCGGCTTAGACGGAGTTATTGTTTCTTTTACTTCTGCCACCTCAACCGGAGCTGCTACTTTCTTCTCTTTTTTGGGAGCAGCTTCCTTAACTGTTTTTGGCTTGGTTTCTATTTTAGGAGTTGCTCCCTTTACAATTTTAGCCTGTGCTTCTTTTTTGGGTTTGGCGGCAGCCATTTTTTTTGCTTTTGGCTTATCTGCTCCTTCTTTTTTCTTATCAGGGATAAGAGTATCCTTCTTTACGCGCTTAAGATTATTCCCTAGTGCCATTTTATTTTATAATAGATAAGAATTCATTTCCAAAGGCCTGATAGTCCTGTGCACTATTAGAATTTGGGGCATAACTGATAACACTTTGACCAAAGGAAGGAGCTTCAGCAGCTTTTACGTTATTCCTTATCCCTGATTCAAACAAGTGGATATCAAAATTCTCCTCAATATATGCCTTTACCTCGTTGCTCAATTTACGCCTTTTATCAATCATAACAGGTAAAATGCCTAAAATATTAAGCTTTGGGTTAAGAGTTTCTTTAACGCGTTCAATTGTAGTGTAAATAAGTTCCAACCCTTGCAGGCTTAATGCTGTCATTTGCATAGGAATTATCACCTCGTTAGAGAGTGTCAAAGAATTGACCGCAAGTAACGAAAACGAGGGAGGACAATCAATAAGTACATAGTCGTAACCTCGTAGGTTTTTTAATGCACCCTTTAGTTGCGTGTTTCTCGGTTATTTACCTGAGCCAGAGTGATTTCCACATTTGCCAGGTCAACCGAAGAAGGAATGATATCAAGACCTTCCTCTTCAACGTGAATGATTACATTTTTTATTGTAGCATCACCCATTAATACATCCCCAATACTATGGGTAAATTCGTTCTCACCAAGTGAGTAACTCAGGTTTCCCTGGGGGTCAAGATCAATCAGAAGTACTTTCTTTCCCTTTTGAGCCAGTACGCAGCCCAAACTAATGGCTGTTGTTGTCTTTCCTGTACCACCTTTCTGGTTTACAATAGAGATGAACTTCATAAGACTAAAATATTAAAATCGTGCAAACTTACTAAACCCAGAACTTTTAATTAATTTGTGTCAGATCAAAAAAGTATAATTGTCACCTTTTATGAGAAAAAAGAAATTCTATGCCTGGTAATTAGGGAAACTAAGTGTTCATTTATTTAGATTTATAAAATGAAAGAAAGGAAGTTGGCGAGTCTGGTTTTGGTTAATGGTAAAATTGGTGCCATTGAATGTTCTGACGATTTTGCTTTACCTTTTTTAGATAATTCACACGTAGGAAA
>JAGQYJ010000031.1:18931-24280 GCA_020436145.1 Cyclobacteriaceae bacterium
AAGGTGAACTAATACTTAATGGTTCCAAAAAGTACGTTCAAATTACCAAATCTCTTATAGATTCCACCCAACTTGTAAATTGCGAAATTTCCGATGCATTCAGAAGCGAGCGCGAAGAGGATCGTTTAACGATGGCTGAGGAAATAGCCCAAATCGGCTATTTTGAAATGGATATTGAAACGGAAGAGATCCATTGTTCCGAAGGAGCTATAAGGATACTTGGGGTAGATTCTGACAAGTCATTTTTCTTTAATGATCTTGTTACCCTCATTCACCCCAATGATATAGGAAGGGTTCACCGTGCTTCGCATAATGCCATTAATAACCGTTCCGTATTTAGGCTGGAGTTTCGTTTGGCTTCTTCTCCCGAAAATATAGTACATCTTCTGGCCAATGGAAAAGTTAAGCTTTCTCCATCAGGTACGCCTAAAACTGTTTTATGGAGCATTCAGGATATAACTAGACAAAAGGCATACGAGGAAGCAATTGAGCATAGTGAGGCCCGTCTTAAATATGCCGAGCGGATTGCTAACATGGGTAATTTTGAATGGTTTATTAAAACCAATCAATTCCTAATGTCAGATGAGATTTACAGAATCCTGGAGCTTGCCCCGCATGAATTTGACGGAACGATGGAAGGTTTTTTAAAATTTGTCCATAAAGATGATCTGGAACTGGTCAAAAAGGATAACCACAAGCAAAAAAAATCTCAAGGCAAAAACATACAGCCTTTGAATTTTAGAGTAGTTACGAGCAAGGGAGAAACCAAACACCTGTATTCCAAGGGGGAGACTATATGGGGGCCGGATGGCACGGTTATAAAGAGGATAGGTATCCTGATGGATGTTACCAAGCAGGTAAAAATGGAGAAAAGGTTGAAAACTGCTGACAGGCGCAAACGTGAGTTGATTATGCAGCGTGAAAAAATTGGCTCTGAAGCAATTATTTTTGGACAGGAAGACGAACGGCAACGCATGTCCATGGAATTACACGATGGTCTGGGTCAAATCCTGACAGCCGTGTATTTTAACCTGAATCATATTGAATCAATTACGGAGGATTATGAAAATGAAGAAATAAACAGGAGCCTTTCCGAAGTTTTTGACCTTCTTCAAAAATCGAGAACCACCATTAGAGCCATTGCAAATAATTTAATGCCACAGGTGTTAATGAAGTTTGGACTTTTTGGCGCAATTCAAGCATTGGTAGACGAACTATTTAAAAGAACTCCCATAGAGGTCTATCTGCAGGCTCCAGACAGTAAAATAAGATTTGAACAAAGTCAGGAAATAAGCATTTACAGAATTATTCAGGAGCTGCTTAATAATACCGTTAAGCACTCAAAAGCCTCAGAAGTAAATCTTCGTATGTCGCTATATAAGAATTACTTAAGCGTATTCCTGTCGGATAATGGTATAGGTTATGACCTAAAAAATGCCGAAACTGCTCATCTCAAAAGCAAAGGCGTGTCCAATATTAAACAACGGATTAAATTTCTTTCAGGAAGGCTTAATTCAAAAATCAAGAATGGTTCCCGGGTATATATGCTTATTCCAGTATTACAAAAGGCTTAAAAATGCCATTAGAGTTTTAATTTAGAGAAAGAAGTGCTAATTTTTTGTTGCATTTAGATAACCACTGACCAGGTTTTAAACAGACAGGCTATGAACAAGAAAATACGCTTATTGATGGTTGAGGATCATCAGATTGTAAGTGATGGCATTTTGAAGCTGATTCAGGATGAAGAAGACATTGAAGTGGTTAATGTAATTGATAATGCTCAGGATGCGCTTGAGTTTATAGAAAATAATCAAATTGATGTTGTGATGTCTGATATTACCATGCCCGGTATGTCAGGATTGGAGTTTACACAAATTGTTGCTGAAAAATACATTACACCTAAGGTATTATTGCTCTCAATGCACGAAGATGAAGAATACGTGTTGACCGCTGTTGATAATGGTGCCATGGGATATATTACCAAAGATGTAAAACGATCGGAGCTTTTGAAGGCCATAAGAAAGGTGGCTAATGGAGAAAAACACTTTAGCCCTAAGGTTACAGAGATAATGATCACGGGATATGCAAACCGTGCTTCCCGTGTTCGTGCTGATAAGGACAAACCTGATTCACAACTAACAGAACGTGAGCTTGAAATCCTGGATTATATAGTGAAAGGATTTAGTAATAAGCAAATAGGCTATGAGCTGGATATAAGCAAACGAACCGTAGATACGCATCGGACCAACATTATGAAAAAGCTGGATGCCAAGAATACAGCCATGATTGTTAAAGAAGCCATTGATAGGGGCTTGGTATCGGATGAATAGTATTATATAAGCGGTTGCATCATTTTATGTATTCTTTTTTAATTTTCCACCTTAATTAATAACGTGATACTATTTGAATCGTACACGTAGTCAAACAACATTCTCAATTACAAAAAACTAAAATGAAAAAAATAGCCTTACTTGTGCTTGGAGCTACCTTTTTTGCTTGTGCTCCAAAGGAAAGTACAACTGAAGAAATGCCAGCCATTGTGTTGGATAACATGGATACGACAATAAATCCGGCAGATGATTTCTTCTCTTACGTTAATGGGAATTGGGTGAAAAAGACCGAGATACCAGGCGACCAGGGGAGATGGGGAAGTTTTAATGAATTGCGCGAATACAGCAATGATGTGGTAATGGATGTAATAACGAAAGCAGCGGAAAGCGGTAAATATGCGGAAGGGACAGATCAGAAAAAAGCTGCTGATTTTTTTAGTGTTGGAATGGATTCACTTTTAGCCGAAAGTGCCGGAACCAAACCTATACAAAAATATCTGAGTATGGTCGAAGATATTAAAAACGAAGATGACCTGCAGAAATTCATGTCATATCAGCAGATATATTGGGGTGGTGCTTTCTTCGATTTCTTTGTGCTTCAGGACCTGATGCAAAGTGATATTATGACAACCTATTTGAGTCAGGGTGGATTAGGTCTTCCTGATAGGGACTATTACACAAAGACGGATAGTAAATCAAAGGAGACCAGGGAAAAGTACGAAGCTTTCGTAGCTAAAATGTTTGAGCTGGTTGCAGGCGTTGATGCTGAAAAAGCAGCTCAGAATGCTACTATTGTTATGGACATAGAAACACAGTTGGCTGAAGCTTCGATGACAAATGTTGAACAAAGGAATATCCCAGCGTTATACAATAAAATGTCTGTAGCTGAGATTGCTGAGTTGGCCCCTTCTTTCAACTGGAATCAATATTTGTCAGATATGGGAGCAAACGGGATTGATACCCTCATTGTAATGCAACCAAAATTTATTCAGGAGTTTGAAAAAATAGTTACAACCGTTCCCACAGAAGACTGGAAAACCTATTTGGAATGGACAGTAATTAATGGTAATGCTAATTACCTGAATCATGAGGTAGTACAGACAAATTTCGATTTCTATGGAAAAGAATTGAGTGGTACTACAGAGATGCGACCACGCTGGAAACGTGTTTTAGGTACTACCAACCGATTTATGGGAGAGGCGATTGGCAAACTGTATGTTGACGAAACTTTCCCACCTGAAGCCAAAGAAAAAGCGCTTGAAATGGTGGGGTATCTTAAAAAGGCCTATGAAAAGCGAATTAATGAGCTGGACTGGATGACTGACTCTACCAAGGAGCAAGCTATTGCCAAATTAAATACCTACATGGTCAAAATAGGATATCCTGATAAGTGGAAGGATTATTCCAAACTGGAAGTGAAGAGTGGAGGCGAAGATGCATCGTATATTGATAATGTGTTGTTGGCGTATAAGTTCCAGTTTGAGGAACAACTTGATAAGCTGGGCAAACCGGTTGATAAAACGGAGTGGGGTATGAATCCACAGACTGTAAATGCATATTACAATCCTTTGCAAAACGAAATTGTATTTCCAGCCGCTATTTTGCAACCACCTTTCTATAATTATAAAGCAGATGCTGCAGTTAACTTTGGAGGTATAGGAGCTGTAATTGGCCATGAAATCTCGCATGGGTTTGATGACCAGGGTGCTCGTTTTGACCCTGATGGAAACATGAAAAACTGGTGGAGCGAAGAGGACCTTGAAAACTTTAAGGCGAGAAACGGCAAATTGATTGATCAATTTGCGGCCTTTGAGCCATTGGATAGCGTGCATGTAAATGGTGAGTTAACATTGGGTGAAAATATTGGTGACCTAGGTGGAATTAATGCCGCTTATGATGCACTTGAGATGTATTTGAATGATCATGGAAGGCCTGCAAATATTGATGGCTTTACACCCGAGCAGCGCTTCTTTATTTCCTGGGCTACAGTTTGGAGAACAAAATACAGAGATGAGTTTTTAAGAACCCAGGTTAATACAGATCCCCATTCTCCTGCTATGTACAGGGCAAACGGGCCATTACAAAACCTGACCACATTCTACGAGGCATTTAACGTAAAACCGGGCAATGGCATGTACAGAGAAGATAGCGTACGTGTCAAAATCTGGTAAGATTGAGATGTTAATTTTTGGGAGAAGGTCTTCATCATTTGGTGGAGGCCTTTTTTTATGGTTTAGTTCTTAGTTTTACATCCAAACCCTTAAACTTTTTACAGTCCCATGAAAACAAAACATTTTTTATTTATTGGTTCTTTATTCGTGCTAAGTTTTTTTACCGCTTGCGGAGGATCAAAACACGAAAGCCTTGAGCATGAAAATAACCCAGAAGAAGTAGTTGTTGCCAACTACGCATGTCCCATGCATACTGAAATTACAGGAAAGGAAGGTGACCGTTGCACCAAGTGTGGTATGTTGCTAACAGAAGTAAAACCCATCGAAAGGCGTGACTCCACTGAAATGAACTAAAAGCAAACCCTTTTCTGATTTTATACGGATCTACCTGATAACCTGCTAACTTGGCACAAACGAAATTAAATGTCGGAAGACGAAGTAAAAATATGGGTACCTGATAGCGACTTGCCACGTGTAGTAGTTGTGGGAGCTGGTTTTGCAGGTATAAGTTTCATACAAAAGTTGAAAAACAAGCCATTCCAGGTCATTCTTCTGGATAAGAACAACTATCATCAGTTCCAGCCTTTGTTATATCAGGTTGCCACCAGCGGGCTGGAACCTGATTCTATTACGTTCCCGGTGCGCAAGCTGTTTAAAGGACAAAGGAATTTTGTCTTTCGAGTGGCTGAAGTGGAGCGAATTGATACAAATGCCAAAAGAATTTATACGAATGTTGGCTCCCTGGGCTTCGATTATTTAGTACTGGGAACGGGATCGGATACTAATTTTTATGGGTTAGAAGCTGTGCAGAGGAACAGCATTGGCCTTAAAAGTATTACTGATTCTCT
>JAGQYJ010000032.1:0-22325 GCA_020436145.1 Cyclobacteriaceae bacterium
GAATGGGAAACCACTCAACCCAATTCTCATAATATCCTGGATTTGGACTATGTGCTGGGTTTCAACATTTACTCAAAAGATAAAGTAAGTGTTACCATAGGCCCTAAAGCAAGAAACCTTCTAAACGTAGGTGAATACGTGTATGCCGATACTGGAACAGGTTATTACAACTTCGCATTTGGGGTGGATTTCTGGGGTAGAGTAAACTACAGTTTGGCACCCAAGCACACTTTAGCTGCAGAAATTAGTTTACCTGTTTTTGCATGGGTAACACGCTCACCTTATCTGGGCCAGGATGACGAATACTTTAGTGATGTGGCATCCAACAAGGTTTTCGAAACCATTGGAAACTACATTAAACGAAGCACGCTACAGTCGTGGGGTAAGTTTCAAAGAATCGACTTCCAGGTAAACTACTCCTATGCCTTAAGTAACAAATGGAACCTGACAGCAGACTATATGCTGCATATGAATTTCTCATCCATTCCTAGTAGTTACACATCTATTGAAAATACTCTCTTAATCGGTGCCCAATTAAAATTTTAAACTCATGAAATCTATAACAACAACATTATTTATTCTATCCCTTATCGTTTTTACATCCTGTGAAAACTTTTACGAGAATGTGCCTGCTAACACAGCAGAAGAAAATTTTGAACTCCTATGGAACGAGTTCAACAATCACTACGCCCCATTTGAGGAACGCGGTGTCGACTGGGATGAACAATATGCAATCTTCAGACCCCAGGTAACCTCATCTACAACCGATGCTGAATTGTACGAGATATTCAAACAGATGCTGGGAACTTTAAACGATTCACACGTTTCACTTACTATACCTGGACAAGCTACATGGCGATCAAATCAATATGTAAATGATAAAGTTGATGATGAACTCTTTGATTTAGAATTAATCAAAACCAAATACCTAAGTAATGAATATAAAATCAATGGGTACGATTTTAACACCTACGGTTGGATCGGAGACATTGGCTATGTTCACATGGTTTGGGTAACAGACAATATGTATGACCTTGATGCCATCCTGGATTATTTTAAAGATGCCAAAGGATTGATAATTGATTATCGTCATAATGGAGGTGGAACATTTATGTGGGGTTATGAAAGTATGGGAAGACTGGTTGATAAACCCAGGCTTACCCATAGATCAAAAACAAAAAATGGGACTGGCAAAAATGACTATACTGAATGGTTTGATTGGTACATTCATCCTAAAGGAGAGTACTATAATAAGCCGATTGTGTTTCTAACAGATAAGTATTCCATAAGTTCGGCAGAACGAATGACCTACGCATTTAAGGTTCTTCCAAATGTCATTCATATGGGAGATTCTACGAACGGTTCTATAGGTACAAAAGTGGGTCGCGAATTACCAAACGGTTGGGCATATACCATTGTAACTCAAAAAATTGAAGGGTTTGATGGCAACTTCTACGAAGGAGTAGGTATTCCTCCGGATGTGTATGTTAAAAACACTTTATCAGAAATGCAGTCCGGTATTGATAGAACCTTAGAAGAAGCAATAAACCAACTCAAATAACTTGCATTAACGATGAATAAATTACGCATATATATTACAGCTCTTTTGTTAATAGTGAGCTTTGACATTGCAAAGTGCCAAAAAGTGAATATCACTGATACTTTCCATAAAATCAGTGCTCAAATTAGCGATGGCAACATAACTGCTGCTTTATTCTATTTTAATAGTGCGGATAAATCATTCTATAATAAGAATAAGGAGTATGTAGAAAACCTTGCAAAAAACGATAGCCTTCAATATAGCCTTGAAGTACATTCTATTAAACAAAACAAGAATAATGCAACAGTTGTCGCATTGGAAACAGCCAGATTTTCAAAATATGGAAGGACAACTACCAATATTGGTTTCAAAACTTTCCAGTTAGAACTATCTGGTAAGCAATGGAAAATTACATCCGTTGAAGAAAGGACCTACCTTAAGGCAAATTATGTAACCATTACATCAGAATTTGAACCTTCAGAAAAAGAAATGGAGGCAATTGCAGAAGTAGAATTTCAAATTATTGAGGAAGGCGAAAACAGTATTCTCTTTTGGCTAAACCGTGGCTTGAAGATCAATAAAATTGAAAATGAAAAGGGGGAGCCCCTTCGTTTCAATAGAAAGGATTTATCAGTGGAAATACCATGGAGCGAAACGCTTTCAAAAGGAGCAACAATAAAGTTGAAATTCAGTTACCAGGGCAATTTCTTTAACGAATCCAAAGAACTGAATTACAGTCTGGTGAATATCAGCGAGCAAGGAATATTTGCAAACTGGACAACTGAATGGTACCCAAAATTGAACGGAACACAAACCAAAGCAAAAGCCAGGTTAAATTACACAGTTCCTAAAGAAATGTCGGTAGCATCTGTTGGCAGGTTAGTAAATACTGCTGAGCATGATGGCAAAAGCACATATTCATACATTGTAAACACACCTATGGATTACACCTTTAATGCCAATCATTTCAATCATTATTCAAATGAATTTAACGGTGTTCAAATTAATGTTTACTTAATTAATGCCTCCCCTGAAAAGGCTAAAATGTATGCTGATAGAACAACCGAGATGATTAAATACACCGCTAATTTATATGGTGTGCTCCCTTGCGATAGTTATACTATTTCTGAAGTTCCTGCGGAAATAACCATGAGTTTAGGTGGAGCAGGTGGCCAGGGGTTAAACTTCTATCCTACAAATAGCCTTAGAGACGACAAATTTGAATTTCCGTTAATTGCTCACGAAATGGGACATATTTGGTGGGGTGGCCTGGTGGATTCTGATATTTATTCAGGAGCTCTGATTTCTGAAGGAATGGCCCAGGTAAACGCTATTCTGTGCTATCGCCACTTTTACGGAGAAGACGCCATGTGGAATTTCATAAATAAAGGAGACGAGTTATATCCTCATTCGGCAAGGTCCTATTTCATTCAATTTAATGAAAGAAATGATTTCCCCATTGCCGTGTATGATGAAAACAAATCCAGAGAATTCAACAGAATGGCTTATATAAAACCTCATTTTATTATGGCCATGCTTATGAATACCATTGGCTACCCGTCATTTGAAAGCGCTTTAAAAAGAATAGTTTCTGAATATGCTAACAAACGGCTAAGTATTGAAGGCATAAAAGAAATTATGGAAAATGAAAGTGGTCAGGATCTGGATTATTTTTTCAATCAATGGTTTTACAGGGCCGGTGCACCCGAGTTTGAACTGGCACATACAATCACAAAAACGCAAGATGGAAGATACAAGGTTGAAGGAACCGTGAATCAGCTGCGAGAGATATATAAGGTGAATGCTGAAATACTAATTGCTAACTGTCAGAACAGCATTGTCGAAAAAATAACTGTAGGCTCAGCAGTTCAGGAATTTTCATTTTTAGTCGATTTTGAACCATGCGCCATAGTTTTTGATCCGCAAAACAAAATTTTAAAGTGGTCAGAACAGACTAAATCGCTTAGCCTTTTGGGAGAAGGGTTAGAACTCTTTTACACTGGCAAAAAAGAAGAAGGTATTAATAAACTTGCCGGATTTGTTGAACAGAACCCCTATGATTTAACTGGGCATTCCATTTTAGGAAGTTTCTATCTCAGAGAGAAAAAATATGACTTGGCGAAAGAACACCTGCAATTTGTAATCAATGAGCATGAAATACATGGCAAATTATCCATTGATGTACCCCATGCTTATTCCTTATTGGGCAAATTGTATGATGAAACTAATAATAAAGAAATGGCCGATTACTGTTACAATAAGGTGCTCAACATGGTCAACATTGAAGGCACGCACAGAGAAGCCAAGGCCTATTTCGAAAAGAATAAAAGTGATAAATAATCCATTTTGGAAATAGTACCTCTACAATCGAACTTAATTAATAACATAAAAACTCAAATAAAAATGAAAACGTTAAAATCAATTCTGTTTAGCCTGCTAATTGTAGTAAGCTTAACCTCATGTTTTAAAAACACAACCGTTCATCCTTCAAGCAGCATAACTACCCTCAATAAGGAGATTTATGATTATGAAGGAATAGATGTTTCCAGCATTTTTAATGTTGATATCGAATTTTCTGCTACAACTGAGTCTATAGAAGTTGAAGCCAACCAAAACTTGCACCAATATATTGTTATAGAAAAGGTGAATAATGTGTTAAGGATAAGGCTGGAAGATAGAGTAAGTATAGAAGGAAATTGCACATTGAAAGTACATATTGTCACTAAAAACCCTCTTGACTACTACTCTGTATCCGAAGCCTCCTCTATGATCTTCCAAAATAGTTTAGTGGCCGATGATGTTACAATCAATATTGAAGGAGCCAGCTATTTTACAGGATTGATAGAATCCAATTCTATCAATCTTTACATGGATGGTTCTGCCTATGCAAGCCTCGAAGGAAAGACAAATTCGATTTATGTTGATGCATCTGAAGCCAGTACTGTTGTAGGATTTAATATGATTGTTGACAATGGGATATTCAAGCTTTCAGATGCAAGTAAAATCAATTTGACAATAAATGAAACAATAGACATTAAGGCAATTGATGCCAGTGTTTTGCGCTATAAAGGAAACGCTGTAATTACTAACCTTGATGTTTCCGGATCATCACAAGTAATAAAACTTGATTAACTGAACTTTACAATAAACGATCATGAAAAAGGTAATCTTACTTCAGATACTAATTGCTATTTCTTTAAAAATGGTCGGACAAAATCACAACCCGGTTTTCATAGGAATTCAGCCTGCAATCACAGTGGAGCCTTTTTATGAGAAAGGTGTGTTTGACATAAATATTTTCCCAGCAGTAGTTGAAATTCCTATCGGAAATAGGGTTGATTTTAGATTTTTACCATTGATAAATTATCATGTGGGGGATATGAAAAATGGTATTTCAGATCTGGGATTCTATTCTGTATTTCCCGTATATTTTAAAGAAAGGGAGAAAAAGACAGCACGTCCTCATGGCTTATACTTAGGACCTGTATTCGGGATTGGTCGTAACCTTATAAATGAACATTATACAACAACAATAGCTCTCGAACCGGGTTATTTATTTGAAGCCAAAAATAAATTTACAATTTCGATCGGACTACAGTTAGGAGGTTCTCATTTTATGTATAATACACAACCCAATGAGTGGGTTTTCCATTGGGGGCCTAAAATCTCACTAGGTTTTTGGTTATAACAAAAACCTAGCGAAAATATTATTATGGATACCCACTAAAGAATATCTATAAAAAATTCAATGTTGTTTTTTGTATATATGTTGTAGCAAAACAAAAAAAGGCCGTCAGAAGACGGCCTTTTACTAGTAGCGGGGGTAAGACTCGAACTTACGACCTTCGGGTTATGAGCCCGACGAGCTACCAACTGCTCCACCCCGCGATATATTTTCAATAAGTTATTTCTGCGATCCGTACCTAGGCTTTCGCTAAGGGAGTACAAAAGTAGAGCTTCATTGTCTAAAAACAAATACCTTTGCAGCTTATTCTTAAAAATGGAAAGTAGTAAGCACAAATCCGGATTTGTAAGCATCATTGGCAAGCCCAACGTAGGCAAATCAACCTTAATGAACCAGCTGGTGGGTGAACGGCTTTCCATTATAACTTCCAAAGCACAGACTACCCGCCACCGTATTATGGGTATTTTGAGTGGCAAGGATTTTCAGATTGTATATTCAGATACCCCCGGCATAATTAAACCGCAATATGAATTGCAGAATGCAATGATGCGATTTGTTAGTGCGTCTCTCGAAGATGCAGATGTTTTGCTTTTTGTCACCGATTTGTTTGAAAAACAAGATGAAGAATTTATTGAGAGGTTAAAACATCAGGCACAACCCGTTATTCTTGTTCTGAACAAAACAGACCTTGCCAAAGGAAGCCAGGTTAAGGATAAAATAGACTATTGGTTGCAGGCTTTTACTCCTGCCAAAGTGGTTGAGGTTTCTGCTTTAATGGGAGAAAACATTAATACACTTTTTGATACCATTCTGGAACTGCTTCCGGAACATGAAGCGTATTTTCCTAAAGAGGAACTTACAGATAAACCAGAGAAATTCTTTGTGGAAGAAATTATTCGGGAGAAAATATTTGAAAATTATAAACAGGAAGTTCCCTATAGTACCCAGGTTGAAGTGGAAGAGTTTAAGGAAGATAAAAAAATAATTCGCATCCGGACCATCATTTACGTGGAACGTAAAAGCCAAAAGGGTATTATTATTGGTAAGGGTGGTGAATCCCTAAAAAAGGTAGGCATGGCAGCCAGAAAGGATATGGAAGTCTTTTTTCAAAAACAGGTGCACCTTGAAACATATGTGAAAGTGGCCGAAGACTGGCGTAGAAAAAAACAAGCCTTGAAAGGCTTTGGTTATCAACAATAAAAAAATATGGCGAACATAGTAGCAATCGTAGGAAGACCTAATGTAGGTAAATCAACTTTTTTTAACCGATTGGTTGAAAAGAGAACTGCCATAATGGATAATGAGAGTGGGGTAACCCGTGACCGCCAGTATGGTTATGCCGAATGGATTGGCAAACACTTTACGGTAATAGATACCGGAGGATATGTGAGCGGATCTGACGATGTGTTTGAGGGCGCCATTAGGGAACAGGTTAAGCTTGCGTTAGGTGAAGCCAGTGCCATAATTTTTATGGTTGATTCCAAAGATGGCCTCACCGATCTGGACAAGGAATTTGCCATGGTAGTGCGCCAGGTAGGCAAGCCCGTATTTATTGCTGCCAACAAAGCAGATACTACTGAAATTTCCTATATGTCGGCTGAATTCTATGGATTGGGGTTCGACCAGGTATTTGCTATTTCGTCTGCCAATGGTTCCGGCACCGGGGAATTACTTGACGAAGTTGTTAAAACATTTGAGTCGGATGATGATGAAAACCCGGAGGAGGGAATTCCGCGAATTGCCATTTTGGGTAGGCCAAATGCAGGTAAATCCTCCTTCGTAAATGCGCTTTTGGGCCAGGAGCGTACCATTGTTACAGATGAAGCCGGCACCACCCGTGATGCAATCAATACACGGTATAAAATGTTTGGTAAGGATTTTATACTAACAGATACGGCCGGTATTCGCAAAAAGGCCAAAGTAAAAGACAACCTCGAATTTTACTCAGTACTCCGTTCATTACAGGCTTTGCAGGACAGCGATGTATGCATAGTACTTGTTGATGCCAGCCGGGGACTGGAAGCACAAGATGTGAACATTATTGCTCTTGCAGATAAATACGGCAAAGGCGTAATGATAATGATAAACAAATGGGACCTTATTGAAAAGGACACAAATTCTGCAGATGCATTCAAAAAGGAGATACGCGGAAAATTAGGCCCTTTAAGCTATGCTCCCGTTGTATTTACTTCCATACCCAACAAACAACGAATTTTTAAAGCTATTGAAACAGCTGTGCAAATTCATGAAAACAGAAACCAGAAACTTTCTACTTCAAAATTGAACGAAATCCTGTTAGCCGAAATTGAGCGGTACCCCCCCCCGGCAATTAAGGGTAAGTACATAAAAATAAAGTATGTAACACAATTGCCTACGAAAACTACAAGCTTTGCATTCTTTTGCAACCTGCCTCAGTACATAAAGGCACCGTATCAGCGATTTCTGGAGAATAAATTAAGGGAGCATTTTGATTTGGAAGGTGTGCCACTACGAATATTCTTTAGAAAAAAATAGTGGTCTGATTTGGATTATTCTAATTATTTTGAAACTTTTGAACCTCTAACATTCTTAATCTAACTTTTTTATTATGAAAAAATTATTGACACTATTACTTGCCGTTGGTTTTGTATTTGGTATGGCTTCATGTGGTGGAAGCTCAACTTCATCTGAAGAAAGCACTACTACTGAGGAGGCTGCACCTGCAACAGAAGAAGTACAAGAGGCTGCGCCTATGGAGGAAGAAGCTATGGAAGCTGACTCAACTTCTATGGATGACGAAGGAGCTGAAGACTCTGAAGAATCTGCTGAGTAATTTAATTGTAACTCAGATAAGAGGAGAAGGTCGATGGCTTTCTCCTTTTTTATTATGTTATGGATAAACTTTTAACATCCTGTCTGCCGGAAGCTTCCATCGACTACTGTACCCGATTGAGCAATAATTATGATTTTTACCTGGATTTTAGTTTTAACCGAAAAACGAAATTCGGGCATTATAAATATGAGCCTAAAACCAAGCAGCATATCATTTCCATAAATAAAGATTTATCAAAGCCCTTGTTCCTGATCACTTATTTACATGAACTTGCTCACCTTGAAGTAATGCTTACCTATGGTCGAAAGATTAAACCCCATGGAAAGGAATGGAAGGCTACTTTCTCTATGTTTCTGAGCCCTGTTTTAACAGAAGAAATATTTGAACAGGACCTTTTATTTGCTTTGAAAAGGCATGGTGCAAACCCAAAAGCCTCACTTGCCGCAGACCCTTCATTGTGGAAGGCCCTCTTCCCGGAACATTCAGATCAAATTACCCTGGATGAAATAAAAGAAGGGAATCTATTTACTTACAAAAGGAGAACATTTAAGAAACTTAAAAACAGAAGAACCAGGGTCTTATGCTTTGAGCCTGCCTCCGGGCATAATTACCTTATTCCCAAACTCGCCCGCGTAGAACCTCAGTCCTGATCTCTTTTGCGAGAGGCTTCTATTGTTTTTCTTACTGAACCGTACTGCAACAACAGCTTTTCCGCTTCCTCCTTACTAAGATTGAGTTCCTCCATAATCATGCGTGTGCCTCTCCCAACTAATTTATTATTAGTCAGCTGCATGTCCACCATTTTGTTTCCCTTTACTCTACCCAACTGTATCATGGTGGCGGTAGAAATCATATTTAGCACTAATTTTTGAGCTGTTCCGGCTTTCATTCTTGTGCTTCCTGTAACAAATTCAGGGCCTACAATCACCTCTATAGGGTACTCTGCCACTTCCGCCAGTTTTGTATTGGTATTGCAAGTAATGCATCCTGTAGTAAGTCCCTTTTTTCGAGCTTTATCCACAGCGCCTATTACGTAAGGCGTTCTGCCCGAGGCCGCGAGGCCTACCAATACGTCCTCCTCAGAAATATTATATTCCTGCAGATCTTTCCAACCCTGTTCAGCATTGTCTTCAGCAAACTCTACCGCTTTGCGAATGGCCTTATCACCCCCTGCCATAATACCAATTACAAGTCCTTCTTCTACCCCAAATGTTGGAGGACACTCCGAAGCATCTACAATTCCCAATCGGCCACTTGTGCCTGCTCCAATGTAAAAAAGCCTGCCGCCATTCTTCATCTTCTTCACAATTTGCTCTACCAACCGCTCTATCTGCGGTAGTGATTTGGCAACAGCTTCGGGAACAACGTTATCTTCCCTGTTAATGTTCCTTAGCAGTTCTTTAACCGTCATATGCTCAAGGGCATCATAATTAGAGGGCCGTTCTGTGGCGTCTTTCAATTTAGTGGTTTTTAATATGATACTTTACCAGTTCCTCGGCAGGAGATTGAATTACTTTTCCCATGTTCAATCCCTTTATTTTAATAATATCACTTAAGTTTTCTTCAAAATAGCATGAGATAGAGCCGACAAAATTAATGGGCAGCCGGCTGGCATTTGAATACCTGCCTAAGAGATTTACAAACTCCTCAAGCACTTTGTTAATCAATTCGCTAATTTCTATCTCGCTTTTATGCGAATGGAGAACCCTGGTACAGGAGGCTATAAACCGGTTAGGCCATTCCGATCGGTACACATGTTCCAGAATCTCATCGTATGTCATGCCTAACTCGGCATAAAGTGATTCAGATAATTCTTTGGAAAACTCATCTCGTAATAGGTGCCTAAGCAATGCTTTGCCTAATGCAGTCCCACTTCCTTCGTCTCCTAAAATGTATCCTAATGGCCGGATGTGCTCGACAATGCTGCTTCCATTATAAAGTGCACTATTAGAACCCGTCCCCAAAATAGCTACAATACCTTCTTCACTACCACATCCAGCCTTTGCAGCAGCAAGCAAATCTGATTCAACCCAAACTTCAGCTTTGGTAAAAACAGATTGCAGCCACTTTGCTGCTTCGCTCTTCATGTTTTCCGTGTCAACTCCGGCAGCATAAAACCACAATTTTGAAACCATTGCAAACCATGATTCCGGCAGACTTTCTTTCACCGCATTCTCGAATGAAGTTTTATTAAGAAAAATCGGATTAAGGCCCTTAGAGGAAGCTTTCTCCTGGACGCCATTCTTATTAAACAGCCTCCATTCAGTTTTTGTAGAACCACTATCAGCAACCAGCCACATTAGGTTTTAAGTTTACCAACTACCTCAAATTTATCAAATACTTTCTCTGTATGGGGAGCATCCTTTAATTCATCCGTCAAATCCTGTCCCGCCCAATGTTCATAATGGGTTCCGCTTCTCCACAATCTGGAACGGCTTACATCGTAAATTATTCCATTATAGGCTATCCATACCTCTTTTCTGTCCTGCCCATTGTACATAGCCAGTTGCGATTTACTATAGGTAGTCATATTTTACTTTGCCTGTCGGCATAATCCTCTACCATTTGCCAAACTCTGAATATATTTTTATTACAGATTTTCTCAATTTCCTGTGGAGAATATCCTCTTTTCAGTAATTCATAAATTACATTGGGTATTTCCGAAACATCTTTTACGTCCCTGGGAAGACGTTCTACCCCGTCAAAGTCAGAGCCAAATCCTACATAATCTACTCCTACCAATTTTACTACATGATCAATGTGATCGGCAATCTGAGACGCAGTAGTAAAAGCAGTTGAATCAACGTTTTCGTTCTTGAACCTAGGGTCAAGAAAATAGGAACCAAAATTGATTTGTATTACTCCTCCCTTTTTCGCCAATTCCATAATCATTGCGTCAGACATATTACGCTCCATGCCAGGGGTATAATGCCTGCATGAAGAGTGCGAAGCAATTACAGGAACCTGAGTTATTTTAAGTACATCATAAAATGCACTATCACTCACATGCGATATATCTATCATTATTCCTACCCTGTTCATTTCTTTGACTACATTCTCCCCAAATTCACTTAATCCGTTCCACAACCGTACACTATCATAGGAAGAATCGCATATGTGATTGGCCTTAGCATGGGTGAGAGTAATGTAACGAATGCCCCTATCATAAAAATATTTTACATTGCTCAGATCATGCTCAATGGGCGAGCCGTTTTCCATACCCATTGGAAAGGAAATAATCCCATCTTCAAACTGCCGCCTAACCTGAGCAGGAGAAGTTGCCACCTGAAATTTATCCGGGTGTGAGGCAGCCAGATTATCTACCATGTCGATTAAGCTATTAGCCAAAGCTTTAGCCCCATTATCCTCTTTTTCAGAAGGCACATAAATTGACATAAATGGTGCGTCAAGTCCTCCTCTTTTAGCTCGTACATAATCAAAGTGACCATTTGCTGTCAAAACAGAAATATCCTCCGGATGGTGTTGCAAACGGTAGGGTATATCAACGTGGGTATCAACAATGATGTACTCGTGCGCAAGTGAATCGGCAAGGGAGTGCAGTTGTTCGTCTTCCGGAAGGTTTTTTTCTTTTTCCTTATTGGTACATGAAAAGCCAAAAATCAAGGCAGCCGAAAAATAAAAGAGCTTTCGTTTCATAGTATGGGTATTTTCATCAAGATTACAAATAAGCATGTAGATATAAAACATGATTGAAACTGAAATTTGACACTTGCGTTTTTTTAAAGGACTTTTGTGGTGTTAAATAAATGCATAAATGGGAGCTAAACACCAGGTAGATTTTATCGGAGCAGGAAATGTTGCCTATAGTCTTGCTCCTGCTCTTGAAAATGCAGGTGTTGTCGTATGCAACATTTTTAGTCAGAATCCCAAAAATGCAAAAAAATTAGCCCAGCGACTTTACGAAGGCCAGGTAAAAGAAGACCTTGATTTTTCTGAAAGTACTGCAGATGTATTTATTATTTCTGTTTCTGACCAAGCCATTGAAGAAGTAGCCAGGGAGATTGTTTTACCTGAAAATGCCATTTTGGTACACACTTCCGGTTCTGTTCCGTTAAGTATTTTGGGCTATGCGGCTACCCCCAATATTGGAGTTTTTTATCCGTTGCAGACCTTTACAAAATCCCAACAGGTAGATTTTGAAACTGTTCCGTTGCTGGTAGAGGGAGATAATAAATTTACCACCCAAATTCTTGGCCAAATAGGCACGTTGCTTTCTCAAAATGTACAGGAAGTCTCTTCGGCACAAAGACGACAAATTCATGTAGCGGCTGTATTCGCTTGTAATTTTACCAATTGGATGCTTGTACAGTCACAGGAGTTAATGGAAAAAGCTGGCCTCGATTTCAAACTTTTGCAACCATTGATTGCTCAAACAATTAACAATAGTTTAGAGATAGGGCCACAGAATGCTCAAACCGGGCCGGCTAAAAGGGGAGATCTTGAAATACTTGATCAACATGTGGAAATGCTGGAATGGAACTCTGACATGCAAGATGTTTATCGGCTTATTTCCCAACAAATCCTGGATTTTTATTCGCAATGAAGAACCTTATAAATAGCGTTTTCCAAATCCTTAAGCTTATAAGGTATCCTAATCTTGCCATAATTGCGCTAACTCAATTTCTGACTGCCTTATTTCTCTTGGAAAACAGCAGCTTTTTAGGTTTGTTGGCGAACCTCCAATTTATTCTCCTTATTTTATCAACTCTGCTTATCGCCTCCGGAGGCTACATTATTAATGATTATTACGATATAAAAATTGACTATGTAAACAAACCGGATAGGGTAGTAATTGGCAAGCATTTGAAAAGAAGGCATGTATTGGTAATACACTCATTTTTCAATGGATTGGGAATTCTGCTTGGAATATTTGTTTCGTGGTGGATTGTTGGGATAAACATTCTTGCCACTTTTTTACTTTGGTTGTATTCTAACCTTCTTAAAAGATTACCTCTTTGGGGTAATCTGGTAGTAAGTTTCTTGACGGGACTATCCGTATTTGTTGTATATATTCTATTTCGTCAAAATCTGGAGCTTATAGCTATGTATTCCGTATTTGCCTTTTTTATTTCATTGATCCGGGAAATAGTTAAGGATCTTGAAGATATAGAAGGTGATGAAAAGTTTGGCTGCAGAACACTTCCCATTGCAGTTGGATTGATTGCTACCAAACGTATCATTTATAGTATCACATTTTTGTTTTTAGTAGCTGTATATTTCCTTGCCAGTTCTTTACCTGCCTTTTGGTCATTTTTTCTTACACTCACCATTATTCTTGCCTTTCTTTGCAACAGAATTTATGTATCAGATAAGAAGAGTGATTATGCCTCCATAAGTATCTATGCAAAAATTATAATGGTGCTTGGCATAATTAGTATGACAGTAATTTAATGAGTAGAAAAATAAACATTGCCATTTTTGCTTCGGGTAGCGGCACCAATGCACAAGCTATTTTAGAATATTTCAAAGAAAGTAACCTGGTCGAAGTCAAATGTATTTATTCAAATAATCCCAATGCGTTTGTGTTACAACGAGCCAGAAGTTATGATAAAGCTACTTTTACTTTTTCAAAAGAAGAATTTTATAAAACTGACAAGGTATTTCAGCATTTGCGTCACAACCAAATAGACCTGATTGTTCTTGCAGGGTTTATGTGGCTGGTACCTGAAAAACTGGTGGAGCACTTCGAAATCATCAATATTCATCCGGCTCTTTTACCGAGTTATGGAGGTAAAGGTATGTACGGGCATCACGTACATGAAGCAGTACTGGCTAACCAGGAAAAAAAGTCCGGGATAACCATTCACATGGTAAATAAGGAGTATGACAAAGGTGAAATTCTATTGCAGGAATTATGCCCTGTTTTGCCTGAAGATACTCCAGATTCGCTTGCCGAAAGGATACATAAGCTGGAGCACGAGCACTATCCTCTAACCATTGAAAAAATAGCCCAAAAATTACGTTTTCAAGGTAGCTGAAACCCCTAAAATCCGATAGCTTTGCGGCTTAATTAGTATTCATAATGCACAAAAAAATATCTTCTGCGCTTATTTCTGTCTTTCACAAAGACAACCTTGAACCTATTATAAAAAAGCTAAACAAACTTGGTGTAGAACTATATTCTACCGGTGGTACGCTTAAGTTCATCAATGAGCTGGGCATTGATGCCCTAGCTGTCGAAAAAATGACCACCTACCCTTCTATATTCGGAGGCAGGGTAAAGACATTGCACCCGGCTATTTTTGGTGGAATTTTATATAGAAGAGATAACCAGGAAGATGTTAAACAGGCTAGTGAGTTTGATATACCCAGCATTGATTTGGTTATTGTAGATCTGTATCCGTTTGAAGAAACTGTAAAGAGTGGTGCTTCCGAGGCAGATATAATTGAGAAAATTGATATCGGGGGCATTTCTCTAATTCGCGCAGCTGCTAAAAATTATAAGGATGTACTAATTGTAAGTTCGAGAGACCAATATGCCGAGCTAGAGGAAATTCTTGAAGCAGGCAATGGCAAAACTACACTCGAAGAACGAAAACGTTTTGCTGCTTATGCCTTCAATACAAGCTCTCATTACGATACTGCTATCTTCAATTATTTTAATGAAACTGAAAGTATTGCATCCTTTAAAAACAGCACGCTACAGGGAAGAACCTTACGTTATGGAGAAAATCCCCACCAGGAAGGTCTGTTCTTCGGTGATTTAGAAAAGGTATTTACTCAGCTACATGGAAAAGAGATTTCTTATAATAACCTGGTGGATATTGAAGCAGCAGTTAGCCTGATAAAAGAGTTTGAAGGAGAAAATGCCTTTGCCATTTTGAAACATACAAATGCATGTGGAGTAGCCATAGCCAGCACTATCAAGGAAGCCTATCTAAAGGCATTTGAAGCTGATACGCTTTCAGCGTTTGGTGGGGTTTTAATCTCTAATTCAGAAATTGATCTGGAAACTGCTGAAGAAATCGACAAACTCTTTTTCGAAGTTTTACTTGCACCTTCTTTCAGCAATGAAGCCCTTGACGTACTTAAATCGAAGAAAAACAGGGTGCTGCTTAAACTCAATGCGTATCCTGAAAACAAGGTGATGTTTAAATCGCTTTTAGGAGGAGTAATTCAACAGGGAGCCAATAGTAAAACAGACTCGAAAGATGATTTAACACAAGTTACCAACCGAAAAGCAGAACAGGCTGAAATTGAAGACATGTTGTTTGCTTCAAAAATTTGTAAACACACAAAATCCAATGCCATTGTACTGGCAAAAAACGGACAAATGCTCGCAAGTGGTGTGGGGCAAACCTCAAGAGTAGATGCATTACAGCAAGCGGTTAAAAAAGCCAAAACCTTTGGTTTTGATTTACAGGGAGCTTCCCTGGCATCAGATGCATTCTTTCCATTTGCAGATAGCGTACAATTAGCACACGAAGCTGGAATTACTTCCATTATTCAGCCTGGTGGATCAAAAAAAGATCAGGATTCTATAGATTTCTGCAACAAACATAATATGGCAATGGTTTTTACCGGTACACGACATTTTAAACATTAAATTGGAATGGCTTTGAGCCATAAATTAAAACAAATTTGTAATTTAGTCAGCGTTGGAAAAGTACCCTATTTGGTCATCCGGCCTGAAACAAGATATTAAATAATAAGCATGGGTTTATTCGATTTTTTCTCAAGTGATTTGGCAATAGATTTAGGAACAGCCAATACGTTGGTTATTAAAAATGACAAAATTGTGGTGGACGAACCATCCATTATTGCCATTGACCGTAATACAAACAAAGTACTAGCCATTGGGCGGCAGGCTATGCAAATGCATGAGAAAACCCATGATAATATAAAAACTATACGCCCATTAAAAGATGGGGTAATTGCAGACTTTCATGCAGCGGAACACATGATTCGCGGTATGATTAAAATGATTGATGAGGGAAGAAGTTTCTTTCCAAAATCGCACCGTATGGTAATCTGTATTCCTTCAGGTATTACTGAAGTTGAAAAGCGTGCTGTACGGGATTCTGCCGAGCATGCCGGAGCCAAAGAGGTGTATATGATTTATGAACCCATTGCCGCAGCTATTGGTACAGGTATTGACATTGAAGAGCCAATGGGCTCCATGATTGTTGATATTGGAGGTGGAACCACGGAAATTGCTGTAATTGCGCTTTCAGGTATTGTTAGTAACCAGTCGATCAGAATTGCAGGCGATACTTTCAACAAGGATATACTGGACTACATGCGCAGGCAGCATAACCTGTTGATTGGTGAGCGTTCTGCTGAACGTGTAAAAATTGAAGTAGGTTCTGCCCTTACCGAACTGGACGATGGACCTGACGACTATGAGATTCGTGGGCGTGATCTGATGACCGGTATTCCCAAGGTTATAAAAGTATCATATTCTGAAATTGCTTTTGCTTTGGACAAATCTGTTTCGAAGGTGGAAGAGGCCGTGCTTAAAGCACTTGAAATCTCACCACCGGAGCTTTCTGCTGATATTTATGACCGGGGTATTCATCTGACTGGTGGTGGAGCTGCACTTAGAGGGCTCAGCAAGCGACTTGCTTTAAAGACTAAACTTCCCATCCATGTGGTTGAAGAGCCATTGAAAGCTGTTGTAAGAGGTACGGGTATTGCCATGAAAAATCTTAATCAGTACAAGCCTGTGCTTATGACCTAACATTATGCGCAGCTTTTTTCTGTTTTTATATCAATACAGAGCTTTTTTAGTTTTCATTCTCCTTGAGTTTTTTGCGCTGTTTCTGGTGGTGCAAAATTCCAATTACAACAGAGCAACTTTTTTTAACTCCAGCAATGCTGCCATTGGTAGCATACTTGAGGTCTCAAGTAATGTACGAGATTTCATAAACCTTGGCGGAACCAACAAACAGTTGAGTGAAGAAAACGCCTTGCTCAGAAAGCAACTTAATGTTTTGAAAGACAGGTTAAACCAACCTGATGATGCAGATACCAGTGGTCGATTTAGTTTTGTTAATGCACGTATTGTAAACAACAATATTTTCTTACTAAACAATACCTTGACCATAAATGCAGGAAAAGAAAATGGCGTTTTTCCAGGAATGGGTGTAATTGGAGGTGGCGGGATTGTGGGGAAAGTAAAAAGAGCAGGGAAAAAATATTCAACCATAGTATCACTCCTGGATATTGATGTAAAGGTATCTGCCGAAATCAAGGGAAAAATAAACTTATGTACTGTGCAATGGGATGGTAAATCGCATGAATACGCCAAGGTTTTATATGTGCCCAGGCACTACCAATTGGCCATTGGGGATACTGTACTAACCAGTGGTTACAATGCTATTTATCCACCAGGTATAACCATTGGAACGATCAGCAAAATAAATCTCCCGCAGGATGCAACTTTTTACGATGCGCAGGTAAAGTTGATAAATGATTTTACATCTCTGTCTCACGTAGAGGTTATTGTTAACAAAGATTTGCCGAAACTGGATTCTTTAACTATTACAGAAGGAAATGAATAGGGATAATCTTTTAAGGATAGCTACCTTTTTCACCTATGTGCTTTTTCAGGTACTGTTATTTAACAAAATGGTACTTTGGAGTAAAGGCTTTGCCTTCATATATGTAGGTTATCTGCTGACATTTCCAATTGAACTGGGGGTTATACCAGCCATGTTAATTGGTTTTGCCACAGGTGTGAGTGTCGATATTTTTTCCAATACATTAGGGGTTCATGCTTCCGCTTCTGTACTTCTTATGTATATACGGCCTTATTTATTGAATCTGCTCACTCCTCATGGTGGGTACCCTTTAGGGGCTTCACCTAAGCCCTCTGTGTTAGGATTTAGTTGGTTCTCTACTTATTCCATTATCCTGATTTTGATTCACCACCTGGTACTTTTCTTTGTAGAGGCGGGTGGCTTCCATTTGTTCTTTTTTACGATACAAAAGGTTGTTTTATCCACACTATTTACATTTAGTGTCGTTATCCTTATACAGTACTTGTTTGCGCGGAAAAAGGATACCAGATGAACCAAAGCAGGAGCTATATTATTCAGGGAATTTTTGTGCTGGTGGGTGTTTTGTTTGCTATCAGGCTCTTTTCGTTGCAGGTTATGGACGAAAGCTATAAAGCAGCTGCCGATAATAATATTATCCAGGAAGAAATTGAATACCCTTTTCGTGGCCTCATTTATGACAGAAATGGAGAACTTCTGGTAGCTAATAAACCAATGTTTGACCTGATGGTAGTTCCCAGCCAGGTAACGATAAAGGATACAGCGCGGTTTTGCGATTTGTTAAGTATAGCAAAAAACGAATTTGATGACAAGCTGCTCAAGGCCCGGAAATACTCCCTGGTTAAAGCATCGCCCTTTCTTAAGCAACTTTCTCTTGAAGATCTGGCCACAATGGAAGATTATTTGGATGAGTATCCTGGCTTTATTCTTCAACCAAGAACTACCCGTTCCTATACCTATTCTATACTGGCTAATGCTTTAGGTTATATAAGTGAAATAAGTCCACAGGAAATAGATAGAGACTCTGCCAATTACTATCATAGTGGCGACTATATTGGAAAGAGTGGCATCGAATCAGAATACGAATTGTATCTGAGAGGGCAACGTGGAAAGAAATTTAAAATCAGAAACGTAAGGGGGGTTGAAAAGGGAGAATTTAAGGGAGGCCAATACGATACGTTGGCTGTTCCTGGTCTATCCGTTACATCCACAATTGACCGTGAACTTCAGCTGTACGCTGAAAAACTAATGAAAGGAAAGGCTGGAAGTATTGTTGCCCTGGAGCCATCCACCGGGGAAGTATTGGCCATAGTATCTGCCCCTTCCTACGATCCCAGTCTTCTGACGGGAAAAAAATTCAGTGAGAATTTTAAAGAAATAAGTCAGGACACGTTAAAGCCACTTTTTAACCGACCCTTAATGGCTGCCTACCGGCCAGGGAGTATTTTTAAAATTGTACAATCACTTGTTGCACTTCAAGAAGGAGTAATAACCGCTGATACCAGGCTCAAATGCAACACAAGCCTCATTGGCTGCCACAATGGCGCTAGCCATCCGTTTGGCACCTCTGAAAAATTGGTAGGCGCTATTAAGAATTCCTGTAATCCATATTTCTACCAGGTAATGCGTAAAATGGTAGTTCAAAATGCAGATGAAAGTCCATACCTGGATGCTAAAATAGGACTTGACAAATGGAATGGTTATGTAAGAAAATTTGGGTTTGGTTCACCTCTTGGTATTGATCTTCCTGGAGAAAAAGGTGGTATGATTCCTAACTCAGCATACTATGATAGAGCTTATCAGGGAAGAGAATGGAAATATTCTAATATCTATTCTATTGCCATTGGAGAGGGAGAAAACCTGGTGGTGCCTATTCAGATGGCAAATTTTGCAGCGACAGTCGCCAATAGAGGGTATTATTTTACACCACACCTGATTAAATCAATTGGCGATTCTGGAAAACCACTGCCCCGTTACACGGAAAAAAATTATACCGGAGTCGATTCTGCATATTTTGAGATAGCGGTTGAAGCCATGTCACAAGTAGTTAAGAGTGGAACAGGTCAATACAGAGCAAAATTAAAAGACATTGAAGTATGCGGTAAAACAGGTACGGTTCAAAACGACCCTAACCCTGATCACTCTGTTTTCATTGCTTTTGCTCCACGCAATAACCCTAAAATTGCTGTTTCTGTATATGTAGAAAATGCCGGGCAAGGTGCCAGAGCGGGAGCGGCTATTTCGGGCCTTCTTATCGAAAAATATATTAAACGAGATAGTGCCCAACTATATTTTGAACCATATGTACTAAAAGGAGATTTTGAATGAGAAGGACAGATGGTATATTAGATAGGATTGACTGGCTAACTGTAGCACTTTATGGTTTGCTGGTGCTTGCTGGCTTGCTTAATATTTACGCTGCCATATACGATATAGATAACCCCGCGCCATTTTTCAGCTTTGGGCACAATGCTGGCAAACAAATGGTATTTATTGCTATAGCTCTTATAATTGCCATTTCCATTTTGGCTGTTGATTATAAGGTATATGATACCATTTCTTATCCGTTGTGGGCTTTGTTTATTTTGCTTTTGGTGGTTGTTTTGTTTGTAGCCAGAGAAGTAAACGGAGCCAGGTCCTGGATCGAACTCGGGAGTTTCAGGTTTCAACCTTCTGAGTTTACCAAATTTGCAACTGCCCTTGCCATTGCCAAATATATTAGCCGGCCTTCTTTCAAAATTACGCGACTAAAGGATGCTGCAATACTCATTTTACTTATTGGTATTCCGGCATTGCTAATAATTGTACAGGGAGATATGGGAACCGCATTAGTGTTTTCTGTATTTATTCTTGTGTTGTACAGAGAAGGCATGTCTCCAATACCCTTAATCCTGGGCATTTCAGCAGCTGTTATTTTTTTACTTGCACTGCTTGTTCAAAACCATTTGTATTTCTGGTTACCTGTTGCAGGTATTGCTGGGCTTGTTCTTTTTTTTAATCGAAAAAGTGTCAGACGTATGGTCCTCATTCTAATTGCCGGAATATTGGTAATTGGTATGTTTGAAAGTGTAGGTTATGCATTTGATAATTTTCTTAAACCGCATCAACAAAACAGAATTCTTGTGCTTCTTAATCCCAATGCCGATCCGCTAGGTGCCGGCTGGAATGTGACCCAATCTAAAATTGCTATTGGCTCGGGAGGTTTAAGTGGTAAAGGTTATTTAAATGGTACACAAACTAAATTTGATTTTGTTCCGGAACAAAGCACCGATTTTATATTCTGTACAATAGGTGAAGAACAAGGTTGGATAGGGTCCATGATTCTCATTGTTCTGTTTACTGCTCTTCTGTTACGTGTGACGCAACTTGCCGAAAGGCAAAAATGGCGGTTTGCCAGAGTATATGGATATTCCGTAGCTACCATTCTTTTTTTTCACTTTACAGTAAACATCGGAATGACTATTGGCCTGTTCCCCGTTATTGGCATTCCCCTTCCTTTTTTTAGTTATGGAGGCTCTTCCCTTATATCCTTTACTATTTTGCTGTTTATTCTTATTGCCCTGGATGCCAACAGAATGCAACGGCTGGCACACTAGTTGAATTTTTTATCTATTAAAGACATGAATTCTTTTACCTGTGGAGACTCCAGCTTCCATTCTCCTCTTTTAATATAGTTGCTGCTCAAAAATTTTATGACAACATCCTTAGTTTCACAGGTATCCAAAAAATCAATAACCTTAACAAAATCTTCCTGGTTCCCTTTGAAAAGGTCGTTTACAAACATGAATTTTTGATTAATTGTAAGCATGGATTTAAGGGAGGTTTTGGTGGTTTCAAACCCAAGTGTATCTCCAAGCATAGTGGTGCCACCGGAGGTAAACTGCTTATGTACGGTCTCAAAATCTGCTTCTTCATCTTCTTCAATTACAGTTTCAGCTATGGAAATAGGTTCATCGCCCCCTTCCCAAAAAGGAATCCCTTCGGTAGACAATAACTGATTGAACGGTTCCAGCAATGTGTTCACATCTTCAGGTGGCTCATTTAAGTCTTCAAAAGCCTTGTCCAAAACCTCACCCTCGTTACCATTGGAAGCCCACGCCTCCAGCAGGGCATCACGCATGTGCCCATTGATTTTTATAAACTTTTGAAGGTCCTTTACATCATCCATAGTAGGTGCTTTACCTCCAAAGGACTCCACAAGATTCTCATAATACTCTAAAGGAGACAAAATAAGCAATAGAGTATCTTCTGTGGCTTTGGTAAACAAAGGCAGAAGGTGCTCCCTTGATATGGATATGCTTTTTGAAAGTGCATTCATAAGCTCCTTCATTTTTGTTTGGACCTCATTGCTTTCATAATCAAAATACGGACTCTTAAGTTGCTCTGTTTCTGATTTCCACTTTTCGAATAATTGAAATAAGGTAAAAAGTCCAATTTGCTTAACAGGAATCTTCTCCAAAATATCCCGCCCGGTCAAAGTAGGTTTTTGTTCAAACAGTCTATCTGCCAATAACCCCGAATATTCTGCAGCATATTGCTCTAAAGCCGAAAAATTCAATTTGTTCTCCATATCAAGTTTTTGTTCCTTTGTTATTGCAGTTGTAAAGGTATGCCTAAAATTACGATATCAAATCAAGGTCAGAAAGTTGTTAACTTTAATTTAAACAACGAAAAACCTAAACCCATTCTTGCCATACTTCAGGAGAATTATATTGACTGGATGCATGCATGCGGGGGCAATGGCAGATGTACTACCTGCAGGTGTGT
>JAGQYJ010000032.1:22423-23715 GCA_020436145.1 Cyclobacteriaceae bacterium
TTGCCATACTTCAGGAGAATTATATTGACTGGATGCATGCATGCGGGGGCAATGGCAGATGTACTACCTGCAGGTGTGTAGTAGAAGAGGGAATGGATAATTTAGCCGGTAGAACCGAAGCTGAAAATATGTATTTGAGTGCTCATAGGATTCGTCATACCGAACGTATGGCTTGTCAGGCAATTCCTCTGGGCGATGTAGTGCTTAAAGTGCCTGAAACTTGTAAACTGCCAGGTGTAATTTATTCCAATTAATGTTTGTAGAGCAGCTAGTACCAAAAGGAGAACGAAAAGGAGCCGGATGGATTGAGGTAATCTGTGGTTCAATGTTTTCGGGTAAAACGGAAGAGTTAATCCGAAGGTTGAATAGAGCACTTATTGCCAGGCAAACGGTAGAAATATTTAAACCAGCCATTGATAATAGGTACCACGAATCGGATGTGGTTTCACATAACGAAAATGCTATTCGCTCTACTCCTGTTCAGTTTGCAAATGATATTGTATTACTTGCAGGCAATTGCGATGTTGTAGGTATAGATGAAGCTCAGTTTTTTGATGATTCACTAACAGAGGTTTGTGAAAACCTGGCCGCTTCTGGCAAGCGTGTAATTATTGCCGGATTAGACATGGATTTTGAGGGAAATCCATTTGGCCCCATGCCAGATTTATTAGCCAGAGCCGAATATGTGACCAAGGTACATGCCATTTGTATGAAATGTGGGGCACTAGCTTCGTATTCATTTCGTTTAACAGACAACAAGCAAAAAGTGATGGTAGGAGAACATACTACCTATGAAGCTCGATGCAGAAAGTGTTTCCTTGAAGGGCAATCTAAAAAAGCTTGAAAAAGTTATTGATAATAAGCTGGTTATTTATCCCTTTGATTGGGCTCAGCCAGGGGAATATCCCTGTGGGTTCATGGCGCACCCACTTTTCTTACAATAACGTAGTATCTATTGCGCAAAGTAATTCCAATGTATATGCGGCTTCTAACTCTGGCATTTTTATCATATCAAAATCAGACAACAGTATAACAAGCCTGACCAAGCTTAACGGGTTAAGTGATTCCGGAATAGCCCAGATAGGCTTTAATGAAGTAACAAATACATTGGTTATTGCCTACAAAAATGGGCAACTGGACCTGCTTCATGATAACACCATCACTTCAATTCCCGACATTAAACTATCCAATATTCTTGATTCTAAAATCACGCATCATGTGTATTCTTTTAACCACTACATCTATTTAAGCACCGATTTCGGAGTTGTGCAAATAGATACCAGGGGCCTGAG
>JAGQYJ010000033.1:0-3748 GCA_020436145.1 Cyclobacteriaceae bacterium
ATGGGAAGACGATGATGCTACCGGAGCGTTAAGTGGAGCAGACAATAGTGTGTTTGATGCGAGTGCAGTAGCAGGTGGAGTGAGTTATCATTTCACCTACCGTGTAACGGCCGCAGGCTGTGCGGATGCAACTACCCAGGTAACGATAACAGTTAGTACAGCACCAAACAGTGGTGTAGCGACACCTCAGACCACCTGTCCAGTTGATAATGCGTTTGATTTGTTCATTGGGTTAACCGGCAATGATGCAGGAGGAACATGGAATGACGATGATGCTACCGGAGCGTTATCAGGCAGTACTTTTGATGCAAGCGCAGTCGGGGTTGGTGTATACAACTTTACTTATACTGTTACTGGTGTTGCCCCATGTATAGATGATATGGTTACTTTGCAGGTAACAGTTGATGCTGCATCATTAAGCCCAGCGCCAAATGGAGGGGTAGATTTAGCTCAGGATGCATGTCAGGATGGTGGTCAGCCTAATCTTACAGCAAATACCACAGCTGGAGCTATTGTTAGATGGTACTCTGATGCTGGTTTAACAGATAAAATATATGATGACTCAGGTTCTGGTGTGCCATTTACTCCAAATGCATCACAGTTAGATGTATCTGTTGTAAGTCCTCCTTCAACACAGTTTTTTGTAACGCAGGAAACTAATTGTGGAGAGAGTTCTCCAATAACCTTTACTGTTAATGTAATTGCCAAACCTACTGCGGGTACTGATTTTGCAACAGGGTTATGTGAAACTGATGCACCAGTTGATTTGGATAGTTATATAGGAAATTTAGGTGGTGATGCAGGTGGTTCCTGGAATGATGACGATGGTTCTGGAGCCCTGACGGGAACAATGTTTGACCCCACTGTTAGTGGAAGTGGTGCATTTGATTTTACCTATACAGTGACAGGAACAGGCGCTTGTTCAGGAATGAATCCGACTGCAGTACTAACTATTACAGTTGCGCCTCAACCTCAGGATCAAGCTATTAATGAAACTGACCAGTCCATTTGTGAGAATGCGACAGTTTCAATTTCATTGGCGAATTCTGAAAGTGGAGTTACATATGAGCTTGTGCTTGATGGGAATCTTACAGGTGTAAGCAATCTTGGAGATGGTTCCAGCAATTTTGTTGTTGGTGTATTGGGTGTTGCAGATGGATTGACTACTGTTGGAAGTCCGCATGATATTACGATACAGGCTTCACTTGGGGGTGGATGTCCTACTAATCTTACGGATAATGTTCAGGTAACAGTAAATGCTAACCCCATAGATCAATCTATTAATGAAGCAACTACCTCAACTCAAACTATTTGTGAGGCCGCTGGACAACAGGTTACTTTGACAAATTCTGAAAATGGTGTTGAGTATGAAATTCTATTGGATGGAGCTTCTATTTCTCCAACTCCAATAACCAGAGTAGGGGATGGGAATGCAAATCTTGTTGTCGGTACGCTTACATCATCAGATGGCTTATTAGCTGGAAGCAGCTATACAATAACTGTCACCGCTACTTCGGGAAGTTGTACAATTGCATTGTCAGATCAAATTGATGTGGATGTGCAGACCGTAAGTAGCCCTCCTACGGATAATAATGGCACCTCTCCGGTAGTGGCATGTCAAAATGGTGCCGCCCCTGTTATTTCTGTTGCTGGAACATCTGTAAAGTGGTATTCAGATGCAGCTTTAACAATGGAAGTAAAGCCGGGCTCTGGCTCTAGTTTGGATACAGATGGGCTCATTGATACTAGTGTGACAGGGTCTACTTCTTTCTTTGCAACACAAGACGAAGGCTGTGGTGAAAGTGCGGGTACAGAAATTGTTATTTCAGTTGAAAATTGTTCAGGTTGCTTTACGGTTACGATTTCTAAAACAGATGCTACTTGTACCGATGACGATGGTTCTATCCAGTTGACGGTTGGCACTATGGGTGTTTCGCCATTCGATTACGAGATAACAGATACCAGTGATAATAGTAAGGTTACGCAAAATGATCAACCCAATAATTCTTTTACGTTTGCAGACCGCCATTCAGGCACCTATAATTATGTAGTTCGTGACGCGACCGGATGTGAAGTAACAGGAAGTGTAGATATTTCATTCCAGGAAACGGAAGTGACCGCTACAGTTGAAAAAGTAGGAGATTTTGCTTGTTTTGGCGACCCAACAGGTGGTACTGCACGTATTACGGTAGAGGGAGGTACGGCACCTATATACCAGTATAAAATAGGTAGCGGTGATTGGACTGATTTTACAACCGGTGAAGTAATTAGCGGCTTACCGGTAGGTACAGACTATTCTATACTGGTACGTGATGATGTAACCGACCAATGCCCTTATGTAGAAACTATTTCTATTTCAGAACCATCGGCCATCCAGGGAGAAGTCCAAAATATTTCTGATACCTATCCTGAACAAGATGTAGGATCATTTGAAGTGGTAAATATTTCTTCGGATTTTCCTCCGTATGCTGTCGCTCTAGAAGATGGTGAAGGAAACGTTATTTTCGATTTTATTACCGTCATTGAAGACAGATCAGGAAAATACTCTTATACGTTTGAACAATTGCCTGCAGGTACTTATGTTGCTGTAATAATAGATGCTTCAGGTTGCGAGCACAGTCTGGCACAAGTTGAAGTAGGCACTAAAACTGATGTTTCAATACCTAACGTATTTACTCCCAATAATGATGGTGTAAACGAGGCCTTCATTATTCTTAATAAGACGCCAAACGCGAAATTAGTGATTGTAAATCGCTGGGGTGTAGAAGTGTATAAATCGGATGATTATCAAAATGATTGGAGGGCAGAAGGACTTCCAGATGGCATTTACTTCTATACGGTAAGCATGGATGATGTTGTTCGAAGAGGCTCTATCGAAGTGTGGCGGGGAGGAACGAAAATTAACAACTAGACGTTTAGCCCATAGATGATGTATAACTGTGGGCTTTTATTTTAACTCACTTAGAAATTTAAGCGTATCAACTCCATCGGCATAGTCCCACACTTCCGGGTACTGTGCTTTGCCAAAAGGAATGCCATTTGGTATTTCTACTGTGCTACTTACTACACATTGAATCTTATCTTGTTGAGAAGCAATCTTTTTGGTAATCGAATCAAGAGACTCATATTCTTCATAGTATATAACGGAAAGGGGGGAGACCAACTGGGTCGACTCTCTTAATAAAAGAAATCCGTTGTCCAGATGAGGCTCTCTATTTACCAGGTAAATGGACTTATTGTAATCATAATTGTTCCTCCACTTACTGTGGTTTCCAATTTCTTCAAATGATTCCAACGTATGTAACAGTTTCTTGAAATCGTATTCTTTGGGCACATATAGTTTCGATACGTTTCTACAACCCAGACCATAATACGAAAAGATGTCCTTACCAAGTGCCACAATATCCTCTTCTGTTTCCTTTCCTGTTAAAACTGCGCAAGAAATTCTGTTTTTTCTAATAATGTTAGGTTGGTTGCTAAAGTACTGTTTGAAGTACCTGGCTGAATTATCACTTCCGGTAGCAATAACAGCATCCTTATTCTTTAGCTGAGTAACGTAATGAATCAAATCTCCAAATACTGGTTCAATAGAAATCAACAAGTCCGTAAGCTTAGGCAAAAGTTTACTGTCTTGAGAACTAAGTTTAATAAAAGCTAGATGACCACTGATGAGTACACATAGCAAATCGTGAAAACCTACCAATGGTATATTTCCAGCCATAACAATTCCCACTTGTTTACCACCTTC
>JAGQYJ010000033.1:3846-14256 GCA_020436145.1 Cyclobacteriaceae bacterium
TGAGTACACATAGCAAATCGTGAAAACCTACCAATGGTATATTTCCAGCCATAACAATTCCCACTTGTTTACCACCTTCATTAAATGAATACGGCTTTATCCAGTTTTCAAGAGCTTCCTTCTTAAGCATTTTAGTAAGCCCTTCTAATGCCATCTGTACGCTATCCGGAGTGAACCATCTGTTTTCATTAGCTGCCTCTTCTACCCACTCATTTAATTGGTCAGAAGGTAGTTTTTCAATTGCTTTTCCAAGTTTTGCGAACGCTTCTATTCGTTGAGAAAGGGCCATGTAAACATATATTTGTTTGACAAAAGTAATCTTTATGATAAGTATTTCTCATTTCAAATATTAGTAATACCTTTATATCAATGTAAATTTCAATTGTTAGAACCTATGGCTATTCACATTACAGACGATTGTATAAACTGCGGGGCCTGCGAACCAGAATGCCCCAATAACGCGATTTATGAAGGTGGAGCCGAATGGGCAATGAGTGACGGTACAGCTTCTTCAGACGAAGATCGTCACGACCCAATTTCGGACGAATTTTTCTATATAGTTCCAAGCAAGTGCACCGAGTGCCAGGGCTTCCATGATGAGCCTCAATGTGCTGCCGTGTGCCCTGTTGACTGCTGCTTGCCAGATCCTGATCATGAGGAATCAGAGGACGTGCTTTTAGCCAGGAAAGAAGAATTGCACGGATAAGAAACAACCAAATGCCCTGAAAGAACAGGGCATTTCTTTTTAGCCCAGTTTGGATCGCTTGATTAAATAAGCGTTCAAAATAGAATTTATGTCTTCGAAGGTGTCTACCTCTACAAGATCAATTTTAAGTTCACCACATAATTCCTTTAGGTGCAGGGTTCGTTCCTGCACAGATTTAATATAGCGCTCTCGTATTTCCGAAGGCCTTAATTTTATTTTCTCACCAGACTCAAGATCAATAAAAAGGTGGGGAACTTCCTGAAAGGAAAACTCTTCTTCGGTTGCTTTGTCGCTTACATGGAATATAAGTATCTCATGTTTATTATGCTTCAGGTGCATTAACGCTTCAGCCATTTCTTTTTCATTATCTTCTGTAGTTATCATATCGGAAAAGAGTACCACGAGGGAACGCTTATGGATTGTATTGGAAATTTCATGAATTACCTTAGAGAGGTTTGTGTTTTCTTCATCCGACTGCTTTCCAAGTGCGTTGTTCAACAAGGTAAACAGTTTTTGAAGATGTGCTGAGGTAGAACGAACAGGTGTTTGTTCAATTACACGATTGCTAAATGTTGTAATTGAAATAGCGTCTCTCTGCTTATAAAGAAGCCATGAAAGCGCAGCTGCAGAATAAATAGAAAAATAAAGTTTTGTTTTATCCTTTTCCGGATATAACATAGAATTAGATATATCAATAAGAATATGACATCTCAGGTTGGTTTCCTCTTCAAAGGTCTTGGTATACAGCCTGTCTGTCTTGGCCAGTACCTTCCAATCAATATGCCGGGTACTTTCCCCCGTGTTATAAATCCTATGCTCGGCAAACTCAACTGAAAAGCCATGGTAGGGTGATTTATGCAACCCGGTAATGAACCCCTCTACTAATTTTTTGGCAAGGAAATCAATAGAAAGGCTGTTTTCACGAATTGAATGGAGGTCTAATTTCATTTGATTATTACAAAGATTCTAAGTTAACAGTTACCAGGTTAATTCATTCATGTTGAATCTTTTAAAATGCTTATCCTAACCCGTTATGTAAAAAAATACATATACACCTTGCAATAATCAAATCTATTCCTCTATTTAGGGAGAGAATTAATGTGTAGATTGTTAAACTTAGGATTGTGGACGATTATTTAGATAAAGAGCGGAAAGAGATTTTTTCTGAAAGAGTAAGGGCCGGGAAAAGAACATATTTCTTTGATGTGAAGGCTACAAGGTCGAATGATTATTACCTGACTATTACAGAAAGTAAGAGGAGGTATAAAGACGATGGGTATACCTATGAGAAACATAAAATTTTTCTATATAAAGAAGACTTTAACAAATTTCTCGCTGCCTTGAATCAGACGGTTAATCACGTGAAAGAAGAACTTTTGCCTGATGTCGATTTCGATCAGTTTGAAAGGGAGGAAGTAGATGATGATGAATCTGCTGATACCAATGACAACGAAGAGCTAAAGTGGGATTAACCTCCATTCAGGTTGATTCCTGTTTTATAATTTGAATTTAAACCATGAATCGGTTTTTCGGGTTTATTCTGCTCGGTGTTATCGTATTTGTTACGCTTGGGTGGGTATTTACCGATATCTACATATACGTTTTAATTTCTATAATCATAGCGGCTGTTCTTAGGCCGGTCAATCATTATCTGCACCACAATCGAATTATTGGCATTAAACTTCCAAAGAGTGTAAGTGCACTTGTTTCTTTTCTTCTTCTGGGATTAGCTATTGTGCTTTTCTCCATGTTATTTGTACCGCTCATTTCAAAGCAAATCCAGGTTATTCGCAGTATTGATTATATGTCCTTAATGGACCAATTAGCAGCTCCTATTTCCAGTGTTGAGCAATTTTTGATAAAACATAAGTTAACGGTTAGGTCTGAAGGTTTTATTAATGAAGAAATTAGAAAAGGAGTGGTGCTGATGATTCAGGAAATCAATGTTTCTGACATATTTAATTCGTTGATAAAATACACGGGCAATTTTTTTGTGGGTTTGTTGGCGGTTAGTTTTATAACCTTCTTTTTGATGGTAGACTTTAGCCTGTTCAGGCAAAAGATTCTTTCAATCATTCCCAATAAATATTTTGAGGTTTCGATTTCGGCAGTTACCAAAATTGAGCATTTGCTTTCAAGATATCTCACGGGTTTGGTACTGCAAATGATTGGAATTTTCAGTCTGGCTTCTATCGGACTGAGCATTATTGGAGTTAAGTATGCAATTACCATAGCTATTTTTGCTGCCGTGGCTAATCTTATTCCGTATTTGGGCCCACTCCTTGGAGCCAGTTTTGGCATTGTTGTTACCGTAATGCAGTCAGGATTGGCCATACAATCCTTCAACGATTTACTTATTCTTCTATTGAAAATAGGAGGCGTGTTTGTAATAGTTCAAATCACAGATAATATTTTGTTTCAGCCTCTCATATTTTCCAAAAGTGTGAAAGCGCACCCAATGGAAATATTTGTTATTATATTTGCAGCCGCCACGCTGGCTGGGGTTGTAGGTATGATACTTGCCATACCTGTTTACACCATTTTAAGGGTTTCAGTAAACGAGCTATACAGTGGCTACAAACAATATCGTATTTTTAAAACTTAAATTTCAATATGGCACTTAAGTGTGGAATTGTAGGGCTGCCAAATGTGGGTAAGTCCACACTATTTAATGCGCTTTCTAATAACAAAGCAGAGGCCGCTAATTTTCCTTTTTGTACCATAGAGCCCAATGTAGGTGTGGTAAGTGTGCCAGATCACAGGTTACAGGTACTTGAAAAACTCGTGAATCCTCAACAGGTGATCCCCACAACCATTGAGTTTGTTGATATTGCAGGATTGGTAAAGGGAGCAAGTAAAGGCGAAGGGCTTGGTAATAAGTTTTTGGCTAATATTCGTGAAGTAGATGCCATTATTCATGTAATACGTTGTTTCGAAGACGATAATGTAGTGCATGTAGCTGGAGGAGTAGACCCACTGTTTGATAAGGAAGTGATTGATACAGAGCTTCAGCTTAAGGATTTGGAATCGGTTGAAAAAAAGATTTTAAAGGTTCAGAAAGTAGCCAAATCTGGTGATTCGGATGCAAAGAAGGTGATGCAAGTGCTTGAAAAAGTGAAGGATGTTTTAGAAAAGGGAAAGAATATTCGAAGCCTAGGGCATTCGGAAGAAGAAGCAGAAGCTTATTCGGACTTGATGCCTTTAACGGCTAAGCCGGTTATTTACGTGGCCAATGTAGAGGAAGTATCCGTAAACAGTGGCAATGCATTCGTAGATAAATTAAGAGATTCGGTAAAAGATGAGAACGCAGAGGTGGTTGTTATTTCAGCCGCGATTGAAGCTCAGATTGCAGAATTAGAAGATATGGAGGAGCGAGAGATGTTTCTTGAAGAATACGGATTAACAGATTCAGGCCTTAATAAGTTAATAAAAGCATCGTATTCTCTTTTAAACCTCATAACATATTTTACAGCTGGCGTGCAGGAAGTAAGAGCCTGGACTATAGAAAAGGGATGGAAAGCTCCACAGGCTGCAGGTGTAATCCATTCTGATTTTGAAAAGGGTTTTATTAAGGCCGAAGTGATTAAGCTTGAAGATTATGAGAAATATGGGTCGGAGCAAGCTTGTAAGGAAGCAGGGAAGCTCTCAATTGAAGGCAAAGAGTACATTGTGAAGGACGGAGATATTATGCATTTCAGGTTTAATGTCTAGTTAAACTGATTGATGAATTGTTTTTTTGTATTTTCTAAAAATTCAATACATTTATAGAACAAGTAAAACAGGGTTTCGTAAGTATTCCTGAATTACTTTAATTTTTTATAAACCCAAAACCTATTCAATTGAGAGCCAGGATTGTATTTTTGCTCAAAAACAGAGGTGCATATATTCCTTTTCACCATCAGTTTTTACTAGCCCAATTAATTAAAGGAATAGTTATTAAAGGAGGAGATTCCAGGTATACTTCCTTCAAAATATTTAATTTTTCAGGTCTCAAAGGTCAAACTAAGCCAAGCCGCAAAGGATTACATTATTATTCGACCCGGGTTACACTGGTAGTTTCTTCATTAAATAAATCATTTATCGACTATTTATTGCTGAACTTGTTTCAGCTGCCCCAGGTTGAAGTGGGAGGACTGATTCTGCAACCCGAAAAAGTAGAGATGGAGAATATTGAAAATGTTGAGAAAAATGACAAGTTTATCTGTATTTCTCCCCTGGTTTTAATGGAGCCTAAAGTGCTCGATGACTCTTCTAAAGAGTTTATTCAACCTGAAAATGATGAATTTTCAGATTTGGTATATGATGCAACTTTGCAACGTATGGAAGCATGCCAGCTGTTTGATAGTAATAAACTTACTTCTTTTAATGAATTCCAGATTGTTCCCGATAAGGCTTACCTTGAAAAATTAAATGAGGCACACAAGAAGTTCTCAAGGGTGTATCCGTTGTACGACCAAGATGTAAAATATGAAGTAAGAGGCTATACATTCCCGTTTAGTTTCTATGCAGAACCGGAGGTAAAAAAATTTGTTTTTCTTAATGGATTGGGAGCACTCACCCATAAAGGATTTGGAATGATTGATGTGGCTCATCAGGATCCAAATGTAAGGGCTGAGGAATACGAAATACCAGGGTTGGAAAAGTTTCCTATTGATTCAGGCTCAGATAGCCAATAATTAAATCGGAACCCAATTCAAAAGGGCGGTAGTAAACGATTATTTCGTATTGGTTTTTTGTAGCGCTCCAGTTTCCTTCGAAATAATTGGCAGATAACGTATTGCCCTTAACTATATATTGGTAGTTATACCAACCTTGTTTTAAGATCAGAGAGCCCTTATATGAATATGATTCAGGGTCATACACCATTTCAGTGTCCTTGTTCAGCTCCCAGTTGGTTAATTCGCCTGCTATATATACTTTACCATTGATTTTATCTGCATTAAGTGTAAAGCTGATTTTGGCATAATCATTTTCTATTAGCGGGTCTTTATCCTCTATATTATCTATCACATACTTTCCATTCAAATCCATTTGCTCACCTGTATAAACCTGCTCGGCACGCGATTTATCATCTTCTACCCACCCGAATATCTTGTCTTTTTCAAAATGAACGGTTTTTACATTTTCTCCAAAGTATTTTAACGAGCGAATATCAAAGAACCTGAATTCATTTCCTCCGGGAAAAGTTGTTTCTTCTGTAAAGTACCTATATTCAAGTTTTTTCTCACCTTCCCGTATAAACGTAGGCTTGAGATCAAATTTTGCATTGTCCCATCGCTGATTTTGCAGAATTGCCACAGAGACCTGATCAGACGGGTTTTGAATTTCAATGCCATGATAATTGACCTCAAACTGTAATTGTTGATTAAACCTGGAAGCCTGGTTTAATCGAGAAAAGCCATATTCGTCTGTAAAGTTTACAAGGTTATCAAACACCATAAAGCGATGCGTTATAATTACATCGTCTTTGTCTCCATCGGCATATACTACCAATACATAATTGCCGGAAAGCTTTGGGCCAGGAAGTACGGCCTTATAATGGACGTATGGCGTTAATGTATTAAAAGAATAATCGTACTGGTTAATCGTAAATTCATTGTAGGTATTGAGAAACTGTAAATCAGAAAGTGAGGATTGGGTCCAGTCTGCCTCGCACCTTATGTATTTGACTTGATAGGTGTAAGCATCATTAAAGAGTTCGTCAAACTCAAGAATTAATGGCTGCCCTTTAGCCACTACCGGGCTTATAAGCTGGTCATTTGAGTTAATGCCCTTGGGGTGAACCTGTACTGTTTTTATGAAAGGATCATATACTTTGTTGATGAGCTTAATAGAGCTTTGTCCGCAGACACGCAAACTAAACAGCACTAATAGAAAAATAAGCTTACGCATTGAGCAGGTCTATTTGGTCGGCTACATCTTCCCAATTTGATTGAAGTGATTCCAATAGCGTTTTTGTCTTCTCAAATTTGTGATTTACTTCTGCAAGTTTTTCCGGATTCGCATACACTTCAGGAGATGCCATTGTTATTTCCAAATCACTTACCTCTTTTTCAGTCTTTTCTATTTCAGATTCAATCTTTTCCAGGTCTTTTTCAAGCGCTTTTACTTTATGGATATCTACCTCTTCCCTTGGTTTAGTATTTTCCTTTTTCTCTTTTGGAGCAGTGGCTTGTTTCACCTCCTGAAAAACCTGTTTAGATTTCCAGTATTCGTACTCTTCAAACGTGCCCGGGTATTCTTTTATTTTCTTGTCCTCAATATACCAGATTTTATTGGCAACCTGGTTTACAAAGTGACGGTTGTGTGAAACCACCACAAATGAGCCTTTATATTGTTGTAAAGCCTGAATAAGGATATTTTCAGATTGCATATCCAGGTGGTTGGTAGGCTCGTCAAGCATTAGAAAATTTGCTTCTGAAATGAGTGTGCGTGCCAGCGCAACACGTGATTTTTCACCACCCGAAAGCACTTTGATTTTCTTAAACACATCATCACCCGTGAACAAAAAACAGCCAAGCACACTCCGTAATTCCTGCTCGGTTTTTGTGCTTCCTGCCTGCTTTAATTCATCCAGTATTTCGTTTTCAACAGTAAGCGATTCCAACTGATGCTGCGCATAAAAGGCGGTAATTACATTATACCCTTCTTCCCGCTCTCCTTCAATAGGTTCAGTTCCGGCAATAATTCTGAGTAGGGTTGACTTGCCTTTTCCATTGGCACCAATAAGAGCGATTTTATCGCCTCTTTCAATAATTGCATCCGTCTGTTTTAAGATTTCAAGATCGCCATACGATTTCGAAATATTTTTTAGATGCGTTATAAACCTGCCTGACTTTTGCGAGAACTCAAACTTAAAATTGACCTCTACATTTTCATCAACAACCTCATCAATCATGTCGAGCCTTGAAAGCGCCTTTACGCGCGACTGCACCTGCCTTGCTTTGGTAGCTTTAGAGCGAAAACGCTCAATAAACCGCTCAGTTTGTTTGATATGCTGCTGCTGATTTAAGAAGGCATTATTCTGAATTTCGGCTCTTAACTCCTTTTCCTGGAGGTAAAAATTGTAATCTCCCTCGTATAAAGTAAGGGTTTGGTTGGCCACCTCAACTGTTTTTTTAATCGCGTTATTCAGAAATCGCCTATCATGAGAGACCACTATTACAGCCCCTTCGTAGCTTTTGAGATAGTTTTCGACCCATTCTATGGAAGGCATATCCAGGTGGTTGGTAGGCTCATCGAGCATCAAAAGTGAAGGTTTTTCAAGAAGCAATTTGGCAAGCATTACCCGCATACGCCACCCTCCGGAAAACTCCTTTAAGGGCTGGTGCAGTTGTTCTGTGGTAAAGCCAATTCCTTCCAATATTTCTTCGGCTTTGGCTTGCATGGAATATCCATCCAGGTGTTCAAATTTCTCCTGAAGCCTCGTCAGCTTATCTACCAGATCATCGCTGTAATCGCTCTCAAGTTTTTTAAGAGTTTGTTCGATTCTCCGTTGGGTGTCAACTGCTTCACCAAAGGCTTGCATGGCAACGGTTAATATGCTGTCATCTGTTTGATACGATAGCAAATCCTGGTTCAAAAAACCGACAGAGCAATCCTTTGCTCGTGAAATGGAGCCTTTGTCAGGTGTAAGGTCGTTATTTATTAGCTTCAGAAGAGTAGATTTCCCCTTGCCATTTAGACCAATCAATCCAATTTTATCTTTTGGTTTTATATGTAATGAGGCATTTTCGAATAATATTCTACCTCCTATATAATATGAAAGGTTGTTAACAGATAGCATAGCTGCAAAAATAGCCCATTTGCCTACTTGCCCACACTTTGTTTAAGTTTTGTTATCTTAAGGACAAGAATTGAATTATGAAATACATGCTTACCTTATTTATACTCATCAGCCTGTTTAGCTTTTCATGTGCATTCCAGAATACAGGAACCCCGATTGAGCATATTTTACTTCCAGAAGGTTTTCGCATTAAAGTATATGCGCATGTGCCAAATGCGCGATCGTTAGCGTTAGGTTCAAATGGTGTTGTTTATGTGGGCAATAGAAGTGGAGATAAGGTGTATGCAATTGTAGACTCTGATAAAAATGGAGAAGGGGATGATGTGTTTGTCATTGACGAAGGTTTGCATATGCCTAATGGAGTTGCTTTTAAGGATGGGGATTTGTATGTGGCGGAAGTAAGCAGAATATTGCGTTATGAAAATATCGAAATCCACTTGAAAAATCCTCCTGAGCCGGAAGTGGTTTATGACGGGTTTCCTACAGACACGCACCATGGATGGAAATACATAGCATTTGGTCCTGATGGAAAATTATATGTTCCGGTGGGTGCGCCTTGTAATGTTTGTGAAGAAGAAAATGAAATTTATGCAACTATAACTCGACTGGATGTGGACAATCCTAAACCTGAAGTTATAGCAAAAGGGGTCCGTAATTCTGTTGGTTTTGACTGGGATCCAGATACAGGTGATTTGTGGTTTACAGATAATGGCCGTGATATGATGGGAGATGATATTCCGCCATGTGAGCTTAATCATTTACATAACATTGGTGAGCATTTTGGTTTCCCTTATTGCCATGGAGGTGCTATACCTGACCCCGGTTTTGGTGCCCAAAGAAACTGTAATGAGTTTGTAAAGCCTGCATGGACGTTTAATGCTCATGTGGCACCCTTAGGGGTTAAATTTTATACAGGAGATATGTTTCCGGAAGAATACAAAAAAGCTGTATTTATAGCCCAGCATGGTTCATGGAACCGTTCTGAAAAAATCGGGTATCGTGTAATGGTCGGTTTTAAAGAAGGTAACAAGATAACATCAATGAAGGTGTTTGCAACAGGTTGGTTGAATGATTCCACACAAAGAGCATGGGGTAGGCCGGTAGATTTGTTACAAATGCCGGATGGTTCTTTACTGCTTTCAGATGATTCAGCCGGTGTGGTTTACAGAATCACCTATAACCCATAGTTTATTTTTTGCTGTACTCAATTTGCCAATTAAGCTTCCATGTTTCACCACCATCCTGGCTTGCTTCCCAGTCCCAGGTCATGGTTTTGTCAGTTATGTTGTAAAACACCATTCGCTGAATTATTGTTTTTCCATCTTTTTCTACAGGTAAGGTCTTAAATACCTTCTTATTACCGATAGTCTCTCCAACAAAATTGAAGTAGCCACCCTGGTTATCGGCCCAGGCCTGGTGCCAGGTTTGTGTGCGAGGGTTGAAAACGGAAATACTGGTTCCTTTGAATCCGGTATTGGGATCGCTAAAATGCTCCTGCAATACCTTGCCATCCAAAGTTTTTTCAATTCTATTGGCGCCTTTTTGTATGGTTCCGTCAGCTTTTTTCCATGTAGCTTCCCATTCACCCACCCAAAAGTCATATTCGGTTTCTGTTTGCTTGCTTTGTGCCATAGTGGTAATTGAAACCATAAGAATGGCAGTTAGGGTTAATAGTAGATGTTTGTTCATTGGTCTATTAGCTTTCTATTTAAATACGAGATCTACTATAAGGTGTTAAACATTTTTATAAACGGTATGTGATATAAATTGCAATAACACCGAAGCAATAGGTTTACATTTGATTAAAAATCACTAATTCGATGAAAATAGCTATAACCAGCCAAAATCAAAGGACAGTAAGCGGACATGCCGGCAGGGCCACCCGTTTTGTGGTATATGAAGTGGAGAACGGTAATGT
>JAGQYJ010000033.1:14356-23665 GCA_020436145.1 Cyclobacteriaceae bacterium
AAATGTGGTAATTACAGGTAGTATGGGCCCGGGTTTCATTCATCACATGGCTGAATTTGGTATTGAACCTGTGATGACGGATGAAAGAGATCTGGACATAGTTGTTCAAAAATACCTTGATGGTACATTGAACCGTATGCAGCCAAGCGCACATAATCATAATCATCACCACTGATTTGAGAAATTCCAAAGTTTTGTTAGGTTTGGTCCTTGTCTAGCCATACTTTGCAAATTGAGCAACTATTTATTTACCCGGTAAAATCACTGGAGGGTATAGAAGTTTCATCTGCCAGATTGGAACCAAGAGGGCTTGCACACGACAGACGGTGGATGTTGGTGGACGATTTGGGGAACTTTATTACTCAACGTGAGTTTCCTCATCTTGCACTTTTTGAACCAAGAATTTACCATGATAGACTGGTAATTCTAAACCGAAAGAGTGGAAGTGAAATTGAGGTGCCTTTCGAAACGAGTGGGGAAAAACTCACAGCACAGGTTTGGAACGACCAGGTAAATGTACCAGAAGTTTCAAACCCTGTTAGTCAATGGTTTTCCAGTCAGTTACAAATGGATGTTAGATTGGTTTACATGCCGGATGAAACCAAACGGAAGGTTGATCATTTGTATGCACCTAACAAAAACGATGTGGTAAGCTTTGCTGATGGTTACCCGGTTTTAATTGCCAATAATGCCTCCCTTGAGGACCTTAATTTTCGTTTGGGGTCAGAAGTACCTATCAACAGATTCAGGCCAAATATTGTGGTTGCTTCTCCCAAACCATATCAAGAGGATGATTGGTTTCGACTTAAAACTAAGGATGCCGAGTTGGCAATTGTAAAACAATGTGCTCGTTGTGTTATGGTAAATGTAAACCCAGGTACAGGTAAGAAAGAAAAGGAAGTTCTGGCCGAGCTTTCAAAATATAGAAAACACGGAAACAAGGTTTATTTTGGAATGAATGCAGTTCCTCTAAAATTAGGAACACTATCAGTTGGTGATTCTATCGAAATCTTTTAAAACAGTTTTAGTATCCTTTTCAGCCAATCATTATATAGAGCTATAATCAAAAATATGCTCATAGCCCATATAGCAATTATATTGAATACAGGGGTTGGAAAGGTGAGACCCATAAGATATTTTTTTGCGGTATAAAGGGGGGTCCGGTAATCAAAAATGTTAGTCGGTGGCGTTTCTAAAAAAACAGGGTCAATTACCTGGTACAAACTTCCACCTTTTTCAATGATGCGCTGCTGGCTCAAGGAATTCGTAACTGTTTTTTCTATGGTTTCATTACTATAATTCTGTTTCAGCTCATTAAAAACACCTTCTTTTTGAAGCTCAACAATTACTTTATCCTTTGCAGCCATTGCTTTGCTTTGCTTGCGAAGGTTATATGTTTTTAACACTTTAATGAAATCAAGAGTGGAACTTAACATTTTTTGATCTAATTCTACCGTGTTGATTTTCGTATAATTCGGTAATTTTTCTTTGCCTAAAATACTAAGCTGCTTTTCTATTTCTGATCTAACCAGGTTTAGTTTTTGTGTCGCCTTCTCTTTTTCTTCCTCATTTTCAGACTTCATCATACTAAAGCCTTCCAGTAAATTGGTTTCTAGTTTAGGAATATAATATACACTGTTGTATCGGGTTTCTGAAATAATCTTGTCATAGGTATAGAATTTTTTCTCAAACTCATTATCCGTAAACTGTGCTACCAACGAAGCTTCCAAAGCCCATCGGGAAACCATTAAGTCTCCTATAATGGGCACATTCACTTCGTTTCTTACAACCTTATGTAGTTGATCAAACTTAACCACTACACCACTCAAAAGTATTTGAGGAATGAGTAGGAAAGGAATAAGTATATAAACAGTAACTACTGAATTCATTGCTGAAGAAATATTGAGGCCTAAAAGGTTAGCAAAACATGAAGTGCTAAATAAAATGGCCCAAAAGATTAGGTACATCCCATTAATTTCCAGTATAGTGTTTCCAATAAGCACAAAAAGAAGTGTTTGCACCGCTGAAATACTGAACATTAAAATAAGCTTAGAAGAAATGTAGCTTCCTTTACTCAAATTCAAAAAGGCTTCTCTCTGAAGTATTTTCTTATCCTTAATGATTTCCTCAGCACTTACCGTAAGTCCCATAAACATGGCTACAATGATGCTCATGAAAATATAGGATGGAATGTTAGTGTTCTTAAAAAAGATGTACTCGTGGCCAGAGTATTTGACCAAAAAAGCCAAAACGACAGCCAGTACTGGTGCTTCAAGCAAGTTAATAAGTATGTATTGACGGTTGGCCAGTTTGGAAAGAACATCCCTTTTAATAAAAATGCCCATTTGAGCTAATTTATTAGGAATATGCAGGGTTGATTTGGGTTTTTCTTTTACCGGCTCGATAGGTGGGGGAGATGGTAATTTTGAATATTCGCTGGCCCATTCCTCAGGAGAAACCTTTCGCACCTTGGTTACATGGCCATATTCATCCAGTACTTTGGTTTCTATAATATCAAAAACCTGTTCGGGATTTACGTTGCCGCAGGTAACACACTCTCCTTCCTGGCTGTCCAGCATTTTCATTGCCTCTTTAAAATGGATAACGGATTCTACAGGTACGCCATAATAAATCTGGTATCCTCCGGTGTCCAGGATAAGGAGCCGATCGAACATTTTAAATATATGTGAAGAGGGCTGATGAATAACCACAAAAACAATTTTACCATTGAGCGAAAGCTCTTTGAGTAAATCCATAATATTTTCCGAATCTCTTGAGGATAACCCTGAGGTTGGCTCATCAACGAATAGTACACTCGGTTCTCTTAAAAGCTCTAAAGCAATGTTGACACGTTTCCTTTGACCACCACTGATAACTTTCTCAAGTGGCGAGCCCACTTTCAAATCTTTGATTTGATAAAGCCCTATACTGGAAAGGGTCTTTTCAACCAACTGTTCTATTTCCTCATTGCTCTTATTGCTAAAGCAAAGCTTGGCGGCAAAATATAAATTATCAAAAACGGTAAGATCTTCTAACAGGAGGTCATCCTGCGGAACGTAACCAATTACCCCCTCTACATTTTCTGGATGTTCATGGATATTAATATTATTAATAGTTACTACTCCTTTAGTTGGTTTAGTAGTTCCGTTGAGCACGTTAAGCAGGGTAGATTTGCCGGCACCACTGGCACCCATAATGCTTATCAGCTTACCTGAGCGTTCACTAAAATTGATATTGCGAAGACCAATGTGATCATTTTTGAAAGTAAACGAAATATTCTTTACTTCAAGTGAAAGCTGAGGAAGCTTTTCTGCAGATTGATAAACAGAGAGAAGATCAGTATAATAGACAGTTTCAAACTTACCCCTTATGCTACTTCCTTCGGAAAAAGCCTTGATATGATTATTGGGCAAAGCTATTCCATTCAGAAAGACTTCTGTCATACCCAACTTTTTGATAAATGCTGAGTTGATGTCCTGAAAATAGATAATGGAGATAAATCCGTCTACCCCTTTCCTTTTTAATTGATGGTAGTTTGCATTTGCATCTTTGTCTTGAGCATCTATTATGAGGATGTTGTCTCCAATAAAATCTTCCCTGTTTTGTGCAACAACGAAGTTTTTGAGAACTTCAAATTCTTTAGGATCAACTTTAAAATTGGCTCTGATATGCTCGACCAACTCTTCTTCTCTTGTGGAGATAGTTCCATCGGCAAGTGTAACTGCATTTAGCTGAAGCAAAATGGCATACATCTGGTGCTTGGTAAGTTCCTGGTTAATTGATTCGCACAAGCTATCAATTAGCATTTCCTCTTTTACCCTTGGCGAGTTACTTAGTTTTTCAACTTCCTCGTCAAAAAAGACCATATAACTCTGCACCAGGTCCTCATTAAGTTGATTTTTTAATACATCCCTTACTTTATTTCGTTCGTCTTTAGTTACATTGTCTTCTTTTATGACAATGGCAAAAAGCTTAATGAGGGCTTCAAGTAAAGTTTTACTCACAATTATTTTGGTTAAGAATAAAAAAAGTCGCCCGCTTTAAGCAGGCGACTTTAATATTACTAATAAATGTTCTTTTAGGCTATTAATCTGGCCCTGATTTTACCAACTATTTCAGTAATGGAAGCCAATGTTTCATCGGAAAGCATCAAATCCGCCCTGTTATTTTTTATTTGTTCATCTATATTAAGGGCATCATATGCTTTTTGCAATTCATCAAACTCAGAAATCAATTTTGTCGTTTCATCGTCCTGATCCACGGATTTTAATAGTTTAACCACCTCACCAATTGCTGTCTTTTGGTCCAGAATAACCTTAATTACCGGGGTGAGTATAATGTTTCTCTGATCTTCAGGTAATAAATCTTTAGGATATGTATTCACAAGGGCAGTAGATATGTATAGGCCCTCAACAAAAGAACCTGCAGTTACTAATGCAGCAACCTTGTTCCTCTGCTCATCCTTTAAGTACTTATCTACATTGTCAACCGCTTGATTGATGAGCACTTTTAGTGAGTCTTTTGAGTCAATATTGTCTTCGAATCTTTTAATTACAACCTGGTCCATAGCGCTTACTACTCCCAGATGGTCAGCAAGCTGCTTAACTGTTTGTAGGTAGTCGAGAGATTCCTGTGTTTGCTGGTAAGAGCTTAGATAAGCAATATCTGAAGCATATACACCAAGGTTGACAGCAGATTTACTAAACGTGGACATATAATTATCTACCGATTCTCTTGGGTTAACAAACTCTGAATTATAATCAGCTCCAGTGGCTTGAATAAGATATGGGATTTCTGTCGGTGAAGGAATGTTGTAGGCAACTTCTTCAATTTTTTGCTTTAATTCTTCTTTTGCAGCATCAAACTCTGCAGATTCATTTCCTGAATCTTCCTTATTGCCTCCACAGGCAATTAGTATGCTAAAAAAAACAACAGATAAAGCTCTTGTAAATACGGTTTCTATTTTCATTGGTAGCTAAATTAAAAGAATCCTCAATTCTAATTAAAATATATGGAATTACATATTGAAATGTGTTTAAAACTATGTTGTTTTATTAATAAGCAAATGCATATAAATTCATCTGCAAACAAATTAATTAGATATTTAGGGTTCCCTTTTAAATATCAGGCGTATATAATTATGCTTGGCTAAAACTGTAGTTAAAAAATGAACACTATCTATTTTTTTAACTTATAACTTGTGATTTTATACGCTAATATTTTTAATTCGCACATACGTTCAGGATACGGTCCTATTTAAATTTTTGGAAATGATCAGAACCACTTTTTTACTTACCGGAATCATATTTCTGTTTGTTTCCTGTATAAAGAAAATTGATGATCTTACGATCGTGCCAATTAGTCCTGAGATTCCTTTACCTGTCGGATATCTTACTTTATCGGCAGATAATCTTACCAAAATTGGAGATTCGCTTTTATTAGAAGAAGGAGAAGATGGTGTACTAGAATTATATTATGAATCCGAAATTTTAAGAGAAGCATTATTCGACAGATTGACAATCCCGGATCAGTCTTTTAATGAATCACTTCCTTTCAACTCTTTTGCGTTTATGGGAGGTACGGATAGCCAATTTAAGGAATCAAAATATGATGCTTTTACAATTAGCAATATTGATCTTACCTCACCTCCACCTGCCCTGGAACAAGTTGTTTTTAAGGCCGGGAGCCTGAATATTGTTCAATCAAAGGATTTTGATCACGACCTAACAACAACAATTGAGTTTCCTGAATTGGTGAAAGATGGTAATCCCCTTTCTATTGTTTTAAAAAATAATACATCATCCAGCACCGGTCTTATAACAGCAGTACTTGATTTAACAGGGGTCTCAGGTACTGCCACCAACACTATTGACTATGAAGTGACCTCTGTGGTTAGCAATACAGGTTCTGATATACAAGGCACTGTCTCTATAAGCGTATCCCTTACCAATATGGAGTTTAGTTTTATGAAAGGCGATTTTAACACATATATGTTTGATGAGGTATCCGAAATATTTGAGACCAACCTCCCACAAAATGAATTTCCTGATGATGTTGCTTTTACTAACCCTTCTGTAAGGATAACGGTTTCAAATTCTTCAGGTATACCTTTTGGGTTAGATATAAATGAACTTTCTATCACGCAGGGAGATGGATCAGTTGAACAAGTCACAGGCTCATTTGATGATGAAACGTATAATGTTATCTCTGCTACAGTACCGGGTGAAAAGGAGGATAGTAATTTTTTAATAGATAAAAATAATACGGACAATTTTGTGGAGTTGTTGAATCAAATACCACAAAGTGCTTTTTTCAACGGACAGCTTACAGCCAATCATTTGGGTACTCCACCAGAAGGTAATTTTGTTACCGACAGTAGCGAGATTGTCGTCAATTCTACCTTCGTAATACCTTTAGAAGGGTATGCGAATCAATATATGCTATCCGATACATTGGAAGCTAATCTGGATATTGAAGAGGAATCTATAACTCCTGAGAGTGCAAATTTGAGACTACAAGGGGAAAACGGATTTCCTTTCCTGGTAGCCTTGCAGCTTTATTTTCTTGATTCTGAGGATAATAGTATTGTTCTGGATTCATTATTTGTGACTGAAGATGAGAAGCAATTATTTCCCCCGGCACAGGTAGATAATTCTGGTCTGGTGACCAGTCCAACGGTTCAAATAAATGATATCTATGTTGACGATGAAAAATATGAACGCATTCGTGCTACGGGCTCAATTCGAATCACAGCCTTTATCACTACAGCGGGAGTTGATGAAAGCCCTTCCAAATCAGTAAAAGTATCAGTAGATAATTATTTTAAGTTGGGAATTGGTGTATCGCTTAAAGCAACAATAGACCCTAATGTAATCAGTAATTGAAATAATGATTTTTAGAAATACTACTGTACACATTTTTATTTTTTTGCTGGTGACCATAAGCATGCAAGCATTTGGTCAGCAGGAATTCACTTTATACCACATGTCTTCACTGGCACAATCTGCTAATCTAAATCCAGCATCAGTTCCTGAACATAAGGTTTCAATATTTTTTGTGCCTTCTATTTTTGGTGGGTTTAATAACTCGTCCATTAATGTCAAGGCTCTTTTAGCACCTGATGGAACAGTAGATTACAATAAATTTGTTGCTGGTTTGAATGAGAGGAAGAATTACCTTGGAGCAGGGGCAAAAGTTGAGTTTTTTCATCTGCGCATAAAGGCGGCTGACAACTTTTTTTCACTGAGCAGCCAGGTAGTTGCCGATGTCCGACTTAATTATCCTCGTGACCTTTTAGCATTAGCTTCTGAAGGTATTTCAGGAGAATATTCTTTGTCAGGGCTGGCAGTAGATGCCAATAGTTATATCGAGTATGCTGCAGGTTTTACGAGATCAAGACCTGATTCTAAATGGACTTACGGTGCAAGGCTTAAATGGTTAAATGGAATAGCCAATATTCAAACTAAGGATACGGATATAGATGTGACTGTTCATGACGGTGAAAACGAAATCTATACATATGATATAAAAGCTAAAGGGTTGGTTAACGTTGGTGCTGCAGTCGATGGTGAAAAATATAAAGACTTGGAAGATCTATCACAAATCAAAATCAATAGTTTTTCTGATGCTTGGAATGAATTTAAACCCAATAATGGAATTGCAGCAGATCTTGGAGCAACATTTCAATTTACTCCAAAATTAAGTTTTGGAGCAAGTGTATTAAATGTAGGTTTTATTAACTGGAAAAGCTTCGCAAATAACTATCATGTCGATTCGAATGTAACTATTGAGGGCGTTGATATTGATGTTGATCCTGATGAAGATTTTGAAAGTGTTTTTAGGGCCGAAATCGATACATTATTACAGGATTACCAAGATGAATTTAGGGAAGGAGTTGATACTACCTATAATTCATACAAAACATGGTTGCCAACTCAAGTTTTTCTTTCTGCACATTATCAGGTAACACCTAAATTCAGGACTACAGCCTCTATTTATACAGAGTTTTATAAAGGAATTTCTGTAGGAACAGTAGTTGGTGCCAATTATCGATTTAGCAACACATTTAACTTAACAGCTTCCTGGTGGTGGTTTAGGCAAAGTGCTATTAATCTGGGATTGGGTTTGGTCTTTAAACCCTGGTTTGGTCAGTTGTATTTAATTTTTGACAATATATTACCTGCTAAAATGGTTCAAATAAATGATCCTGAACTGGAAATTGAGAACCTTTGGCTCCCATATGAAGCTAAAAATCTTAATGCGAGAGTTGGCATGAATCTCGTTTTTGGCAAAATCAGAGAAGTGGACAGATTGCCCTTAAATGGACTAAAGAAGAAAAAGGATGGTACGCGAAAGTACTTATACAAACCGCCCTTTAAACACTAAGCAAACTTGGATTGTAATCATGAATAAATGTGCCTGGATCCTGATTTTTCTATTCTTTAGTATAGGAACTAAGGCACAACACCTTGGTGGTAAGCTTAATCATTTTGTTCCGTTTACCTTGGGAGATTCCATTACTTCACAATACGATGAAATCAATCCGGTTTTATCTCCGGACGGGAAAACGCTTTTTTTCTCAAGGGTTAATCATCCTGAAAATCATTATGGTACATTAGGTAGCCAGGATATTTGGTATAGTAACAAAGTTAAAAGTGATGTATGGACTGCTCCAGTTCGGGTAGAAGCAAGTTTTAATAATTCCAGGTACAATGCACTTTACAGTATAGCTGATAATTGGGAATGCCTTGTATCAGGTGTTTATACTAAAAATGGAATATATAAGAAAAGAGGGTTATCCATTGTCCGATACGATAGTGCATTTAAAAAATGGCAAAATCCTGTCAAGTTGAAGGTTCCAAAATTTCCTAAAAAGGACAAAGGATTAACAAGCAGTGCATATTTAAATAAAGCAGGTGATGTACTTGTGCTTTCATACACCAAGCATTGGCAAAGTGAAAAAATAAAGGATATCAGATTTAGTGTGAAGAAGGCAAATGGCAAATGGGCTTCTTTGCAGAAGGTAAATAACAAAGTAGCCAAGACCATATTCAAATCTGTTGAAATGCCCTGGCTAAGCGATGATGGCAACACCCTTTACTTTTCTGCCTATCTGAAAGGAAAGACCAATGAATACCAGAATGATATTTATTGGATGGAACGAAAGGATGAATCATTTGAGAAATGGTCAGATCCTGAATTACTTAACGACACGATTAATTCACAAGCATGGGAGAACTATTACCGCCAGTTTGATGATGACAACTGGGCTATGTTTTCAAGAGCATTAGTAGGGCAGGTGTCCAATAT
>JAGQYJ010000034.1:0-9767 GCA_020436145.1 Cyclobacteriaceae bacterium
GAAGCCATTGTAACTCGCCTTGATTCTTTGGTTACTGAAGGGACCTATTTTGAAGACATAAAGAGAAACCCGATAATTATTGGTTCCAAACTGGCAGAAAACCTAAAAGCGAAACTGCGCTCCAAGGTTGTACTGACCTTTAATGATGCTGATGGCGTGATAGTATATGGTTCCTTTCGCGTGGTAGGCATAGTTAAAAGTTCTTCACTTGCAATCAGTGAGATGTACGCCTACGTTCGGCAAAGCGATATAACCCGGCTTGTGGGCATTGGCGACAAAATCCATGAAATTGCTGTGGTGACCGATCCTCAAATGGATGAGTCAGCAATTGTGGATAAATACAAAGCCACCTTTACCGGGGACCAGGCCCAAACCTGGAAAGAAACAGCCCCGGAACTTGCGGTTATGAGCGAAATGTATGGAAGCATGTTGTACGTACTTATGGGTATAATCATGACAGCACTTGTTTTCGGAATAGTTAACACAATGCTTATGGCTGTGCTGGAGCGGTTCCGTGAGCTGGGAATGCTTATGGCAGTAGGAATGAATAAGCTTCGAGTGTACCTAATGATTCTGGTGGAAACAGTCTTTCTTGGCCTTGTTGGTGCACCTATAGGTTTATTTGTAGGGTGGGCCACTATTAAATACTATACCATCAATGGAGTTGATCTTTCCCAATATTCGGAAGGGCTGGAATCGTTTGGCTACTCATCCATTTTGTATCCGTACCTTGACAACAATGTGTACTTTATAGTTACGGTTGGCGTGATAGTAACAGCGGTTATCGGAGCCTTATACCCTGCCTGGAAAGCAATAAAACTAAAACCAGTAGAAGCATTACATAAATTATAAAACGAGATAAAAGAATAAAATCATGAGTGTTATAAAAGCAGAAAACATAACTAAGACTTACCAGGAAACAGCGGTACCTGTACACGCTTTAAACGGAATAAATCTGGAGGTGCAGGAAGGTGAATTTACTGCCATTGTAGGTCCTTCGGGGTGCGGGAAAACTACTCTCCTCAATATTTTGGGTGGACTGGACCACCCCACTACAGGAACAGTGGAAGTGGCTGGCACCAACATTACCGATATGAAGGACGGGAAGTTGATCGACTTCCGTTTGCAAACCATTGGCTTTGTGTTTCAGGCTTACAACCTTATTCCTGTGTTGACAAATAAAGAAAATGTAGAGTTTATAATGTTACTTCAAAAGAGGAGCAAGCAGGAAAGAGATAAAAGAGCTATGGAGCTGCTGGAGCAAATGGGCATAGCCGATAAGGCCAACCAACGTCCTTCAGAGTTATCAGGAGGCCAACAACAACGAGTGGCAGTAGCCAGGGCGCTGGCATCAAAGCCCAAATTTATTTTAGCGGATGAACCAACAGCCAACCTGGACTCGGTATCCACAGCCAATCTGCTGGACATGATGGCCAAAATGAATGAAGAGCAAAATGCCACGTTTGTGTTCTCAACACACGACCAGCGTGTAATTGACAAAGCCAAACGCATAGTTACATTGGAAGACGGCAAAATTGTGTCGGACGAAACAAGAAAGTAGTGAAGTTAACTAAAGTGATATTCATAGGTCTGTTGCTTGCAGGCCAAATGGTATGCGCTCAGGATAGCGAAGAAAGCAAAGTAGCCTTTAAAGGGTACCTAAAGAATATGTCTTCCTTCAATTATATTGGAGATAGCCTTTGGTACGAAAACCTTACGCATAACCGCCTCAATTTTGCCTGGTATCCTAATGATAATTTCTCTGCTTATGTAGAAGTTCGGAACAGGCTCTATGTGGGTGATTTTGTAAAAAACTTACCAGGTAACGATGCCTTGGGAATCCCCAGTTATGGAGACATTATCAATGCAAACAATGATTTTTTTGAATGGTCAGCCAACCTTGTGGATAATGACAACATGGTGTTGAACGTAATGGTGGACAGGGCGTTTATCGATTGGGTACAGGGTGACTGGGAAGTTAAGGTCGGTCGTCAACGAATTAACTGGGGAGTTAATCTGGCATGGAACCCTAACGACTGGTTCAATGCCTATTCGTTTTTTGATTTTGACTATGAAGAACGTCCGGGGTCTGATGCGGTGCGTGTCATCTATTATACAGGAGTTGCCTCCAGTGTGGAGGTTGCTGCCAAGGCAGCCAAGGATATAGACCACTTTGTGGCTGCCGGTCTGTGGAAGATCAACAAATGGAATTACGATATTCAGTTTCTGGGAGGTATTGCCCAGGGTGATCTGGCGCTGGGTACCGGCTGGGCCGGTAATTTGGGCAAGGCCAGTTTCAAGGGTGAGCTCACCTATTTTAATAAGGCAGTTGATACGGAAATCAATGAAGATTATAACAGTATGTTTTTGGGAGCCATTTCTGTTGACTATTCGTTTCCCAATTCATTGTATCTCAATGGTTCGGTAATGTATAACTCCAACGGGTCAGATGAGGCCAACTTTGGATTCTCATTGATAGGCCAAAACCTGGGTTCATTCACGGTACGTGATCTTTCTCCCTACACTTGGTCATCGTTTGTGCAAGGCACATATCAGATTACCCCATTACTTTATGGCGGAGCTGCCGTAATGGTATTTCCTGGAACCAACGTGTTGTTTGTAAACCCTCTGATAACGTTTTCAATTGTTCAAAATCTTGACCTTGATGTAGTAGGCCAGCTTTACTTTGATAACAATCAATCGGGCAGCTATGATGCCCTTTCCAAAAGTGTTTTTGTACGGGTCAAGTGGAGCTTCTAGTATCTACAATACATACATTAGCAAAAAAATCAATACAAGTATAATAGCAATGATTTGATACCAACGATTGGTTGCTGGGTATTCATAATTGCAAATTGGGCACACTTTCGCATCTTTATCAATCATCATGGCGCACGAAGGGCACTCTTTTTGTTTCATGTTGAAAAGGTAACAAGTCTTCGGGGTTAGTAATAGTCTAAGTCCATAATTTGCCCTATTTTTATTTTACAACAAAAACACAAGCTCGTGTATATCAGGCGCAATTTTGATATTAAAGGAATAACCGAATTTACAGGATTCCACATTCTTTGGCTGTCAGCCTATGGGGCACTCGCAGTTTTCCTTTACCATACACTTGAACTTTCTTTTTTGGCCGTTCCTTCATTGGCCGTATCGCTCATAGGTACGGCTGTAGCTTTTTACGTTGGTTTTAAGAACAACTCTTCCTACGATCGTCTCTGGGAGGCCCGCAAAATATGGGGTGCCATTGTAAATGATAGTCGTTCATTTGCTGTAGGGTGCAAAAATCTCATAGCCGATACGGAAGGCGGTAACAAAGAAATGCTTAAGAAACTCATGTATCGCCATATTGGGTGGTTGTACACGTTAAGGGCACAATTACTTAAACCGGCACCTTGGGAGCACATTCAGGGTAATTTATTATTACGATTGGTTGCTCAAAAAAGAATTAGAGAAAGAGGAACGGGTCTTTACTCAATGGAAGCCAACGACAGAACCCTGGTAAAATTTCTGGATAGTAAGGAATTTGAAGATATCCATAAGGTATCAAATATGGCCACCCATTTGTTGGACTGGCAGTCGAAAACACTGGCGGATTTGAATAAGAATGGAGATCTAAACGATTTCCAGCATATTAACTTGCAGGAAACACTTTACCGGTTTTATGACCATCAGGGCAAAAATGAACGGATCAAAAACTATCCTTTCCCAAGACAATACGCTTCCATGAGTTTTTATTTTGTAGGTATTTTTATTCTTATTCTCCCTTTTGGTTTAATGCCCTTGGTTGAAAACACCATGCATATTTCTGTTTGGTGGTCAGCGTTATTTTCAGTGCTGGTTTCTTGGGTGTTTTTGATGATGGAACTTGTGGGCGACTACAGTGAAAATCCGTTTGAAGGAATGGTGAATGATATTCCTATGTTATCCATATGTCGCAACATTGAAATTGACCTACGTGAAATGCTGGGAGAGACCGATATTCCTCCAAAGATTGAGCCTAAAAATGATGTTCTTATGTAAGGATTAAGGGTACATTTGCCTCCTTAAATAAATGACTATACAAATGAGAAAAAAGATAGTAGCCGGAAACTGGAAAATGAATAATACCCTTGATGAGGGACTGAAACTTGCATCAGAAGTAGTTAATATGGTAAAAGACGAGCGACAAGGAGACGTGATCGTGGTGTTGGGAACTCCCTTTATACACTTAGCTTCGGTGAGTAAACTTATTGGTGACACCAAAGACGTGCATGTTTCGTCTCAAGACTGCAGCGAGCATGAGTCCGGAGCTTACACAGGTGAAGTTTCTGTTTCTATGATAAAATCAACAGGAACTCGTTATGTGATTTTAGGACATAGTGAGAGAAGAGAATACCATGAAGAAACCAGTGTACAACTAGCAGCTAAATTAGACAGAGTACTTAGCACAGGATTGACCCCCATTTTTTGCTGTGGCGAACCCCTGGAAGTACGTGAGGCAGGAACACAGGATTCATACGTTTGCAGCCAGTTGACTGAAAGTTTGTTTCATCTTACGAAGGAACAAATGAGTAAGGTGGTAATAGCCTATGAGCCAATTTGGGCCATTGGCACAGGAAAAACAGCCACCTCTGAACAAGCACAGGAAATGCACAAGGCCATACGTAAACATTTGGCTATCAAGTTTGGTGATGCTATTGCCGAAGACACTTCAATTCTTTACGGAGGAAGCTGTAAGCCATCCAATGCAGGTGAGCTATTCTCCCAGCCTGATATTGACGGGGGATTGATAGGTGGCGCCTCTTTGGTAGCTCGTGACTTCATGGGCATTATTAATGCATACTAATGAAAAAACCGATTCTTTGCCTGATTCTGCTGACCACCGCCTCTATAATGGCGAAAGCCCAGAATGAACCGTTTTGTAAACTCAAGGGTACTGTTTATCAAACCCCAACAAAACAAGGGGCGGATTACTGGGTTTATGTAGAAGATTCTGAGGCGTTTGCAGACATGCTGGTTTATCTGGAAGAAAACAAACTGTATGCAGATGAACCCGGTGTTTGGTTTTTTGTAGAAAACAAGGGGCTTGCAGACTACGCCATTTTCTTCACAAAAGATAAAAGCGAAGCGGACTTTTCAATCTATTGTACAGACTCACCAACCTTTGCCGGGTGTAAATAATATGGCAGATTATCAGGAAATATACGTCCGGTGCCAGCAAGATTTTATTGAAATTCTTATTGCTGAATTTGCCGCTTTAGGCTTCGATACATTCCAGGAAAATGAAGATGGTTTTACAACTTTTGTGGAAGGCGAGTTTGACAGTACTATGCTTGATCAACTGACGGAACAATACGGCAAACTTGCATCTTTTAGCTACCTAACTAAGGATGTTGAAAAGCAAAACTGGAACGAAGAGTGGGAAAAGCACTATGAACCCATTGTGGTGGAAGAGAAATGTATCGTAAAAGCTCCTTTCCACATAAACGCTCCATCCTACCCTATCGAGTTATTGATCACACCTAAAATGTCGTTTGGTACGGGGCACCACGAGACCACTTACCTAATGCTGGCCGAAATGCTGACTATGGATTTTGGTGGCAAACATGTGATGGATGCAGGTACTGGAACAGGAGTGCTGGCCATTCTGGCCAAAAAACAAGGATCAATCCGGGCTTTTGCCTTTGATGTAGATGAATGGTGCATAGAAAATGCAATGGAAAATGCAGAAGCCAATCAGGTGGCGGTTGAGGTAATAAAGGCATCGATAGAAGGCATTGATTTGGAACCGTTATATGACGTCTTAGTTGCAAACATTAATAAAAATGTGCTGATGGCCCAAATGGCCTATTATTCGAGGGCGCTTAAACAAGGAGGTGATTTGCTGTTAAGTGGCTTTTACAAGGAAGATGAGGAAGATATTAGAGAGTTGGCGCATCAGGAAGGGTTTATATTTGAGAGACAAAGGGAGCGCAATAATTGGGTGATGTTGCGTTTTAAAAAGGTTGGAGAATAGTATAATTCCGAAAGGTTTTTGATAAACCATTAACAACTCACATCTATTCTTTCTAAATTTCGTGATTTAGAAACATGAGGAGGTACTTCATCATAGCAATTTTTGGGTTGGCAAGCCTGTGGGCAAATGCCCAGGATACTCCGTTTACGTTCAAACAGGGAGTATTCGGTGATGAAGTACGCAATTTGCTCAACAATGCCAATAGCCAGGAGGCCGTAGCAATCGGGGAATCATTTGCCATAGCCTGGAAAGATTACACACCTGATTTGCAAACCAAGATCATTAACCAAACCAGGCAAATGATGGAAGCAGGCTATAATACCAGGCCCCATTTACTGGAGTATTTTGGAGCACTTGCAGCTGCCATAAATGATGAACATGCTCCGGCCAAAGTGCTTACAGATTATCTTAATGTGGCGCAAAAAGTTATAGATGAATTTCCTTCAAAAAAGGCTGTTGAGTTTTTCAAAACCAGCAGGACATTTTTTGAAAAAGGAGCATTATATTCTGCTGGCGGCTATGATCTCCTGGCTTTGAACAGGAACTATACATTTGAATACAGGGTAGATCAATTGCCTCAAGTGGTTGAGCCGGAACCAGAACCTGAGCATGACGAGGAAATGTATGACGAAGGCCAGGAAGACGATTTTGCTGATTGGAACACTGAGGAAACCTACGAAAATGATGAGTGGGGAACTACCTGGGAAGATGACACGGCTTCTTATGAAGTGGACCCCCTTGCTGACTTATTGGAGGAAGAAGTGGTTACCCGGCCTGTACTGGGTCCGGCAATTATTTTTGAAAATTTGAACTTACAAATTGCAACCTCCTACGATACGGGAACCGTTAAAAACTGCAGGGGTGCCCTGCTGATTATGGACAAGGTTTTTGTTGGTGAGAAAGGCCGTTTTGATTGGTCTTCTGTCGGGCTTTCTCCAGATTCCGTCTTTGTTGATTTTAAAGGTTTTGAATTTGATGTTACACAGACCCACTTATCAGCGCGTGGAGCCAAGCTTACCTATATTCCTATGCTGGAAGAGCCTATACCCGGGGTTTTTGAATTTAAACCGGAGCAACAAAAAGACCTTAGTAAACTTGCATACCCCAGGTTTAAATCACTGGATAACAACGTAAATGTAAAACACCTGGCTGGCCCGGAGTTTTACTATAAGGGTGGATTTTCTTTAGCCGGGAAAAAGATATTAAGTGAAGCAAAGTACAGGGGCCTTTCAGAAATAAGAATTGAAGATCCGGGCGGAACCAAATTTAAGACTAAATCATTTAGGTTCGTTTTTGAGGACTCTACCGTTACGGCAAACAGGGCTTCAATTGTAATGTACGATAAGTATGATTCTATTTATCATCCTGCTGTAAAACTTACGTATCATACCAATACACAAGATCTGATCGTACAACGTGAAAATGGTGATTTTCGCAATACGCCCTACATGGCAAGCATGTACGATATCAATTTCACAGCTGATATTATTCGATGGAGATTGCCTCAGGATAGCCTGTTTATTTCAACTCTTTCAGCTAGGAGTGAGGTTCCACTGCTTATCCAATCCAATGAATATTATGATAGGAATGTTTTTAACGATGTAGCCAACTTATACGACTTTAACCCGCTGAAGCTAGTGCTGGTGTATGCGGAGAAAAAAGGCTCCGATAGCTTTAATGCAGACATACTTTCAGAGGAAAGGCATTTGGATAATAGAGTTGTAAGAGGGGCAATGATGGACCTCATGCGAAGAGGTTACATTAACTATAATCCGCTGACTGCAGAGGTTACGTTAACGGAAAGGGCCAAACATAAGGGGCTTGCTCAGAAAGGCGATGTGGACTATGATAATATTTTGCTTTACTCTCAAACGGATAAAGGGTTAAATGGAATTCTGGATTTAAACTCTCAGGAGCTTCATTTTAAAGGAGTGGAAAAGTTCTATCTTTCTGAAATCCTTGATGTTTCTGTAGATGCAGACAGCAGCCAGATTTCAATGCTGCCTAACAAAGACATTAAATTTAACGGTAAACTGGCAGCAGGCAATTTTGATTACATTGGTCACGATTTCATTTTCCGCTATGACAGTTTTCTGGTGGAAATGAACCAGATAGATTCCATCCAGTTCTATGTGTTGGAAGAAAACAGCAGAGGAGGAAAACGGAAGAAAGTAGATAATGCCATTTCTGGCGTTCCGCAGGAAGGACTTGACGTAAAAATCGATTCTTCAGCCACTCAGCCAAGGGCAGACTCAAATGCATTTGATCAGACAGAAGCGCCACCAGTGGCTTCATCAGAGAAGTCAAAAAATACCATGTCTTCCTTCAGTGGCACATCAGGTGTTTTGTATATAAGCAAGCCTAATAATAAGTCAGGAAAGGAAATGATTCCTAATTACCCCAAATTTAAAGGAGGAGGAACGGGCTCTGTGGTTTATTTTGACAGACCTGAAATACTGGGGGGTGCGTATGACAAATCCATGTATTTTAAACTTCCACCTTTCGACCTGGATAGCCTGAGCGACAGCGACCCCTCAGCCATACAGTTTAATGGAACATTCCATTCCAGTGGATGGTTTCCCGAGTTCGGAGAAAAGCTACATATTATGCCCGACTATTCCCTCGGTTTCGAGCACAGTATTCCACCCGAAGGCTATCAGCTATTTGGTGGAAACGGACGTTTGTATAACCGGCTATCGCTGGATAAGAGGGGTTTGGTAGGAAGTGGAAGACTGGATTTTTTAAGCACCGTACTGGAGTCAGAAGAATTTATTTTCTATCCTGATTCTGTGGCAGGCAGTGGTGTACAATATGAAATGCGGAATGAGGAATTCAATGGAGTTATGTTTCCTCAGGCATCAGCGGCAACGTATCATATGAAATGGTTACCGAAAAAAGACAGTATGTATATTCAAAACATTGGTGATCCTTTCAGGATATACAACGGAGAAGCAACATTGGATGGTTCCCTGATCGTGACCAACAAAGGAGTGAGGGGAAGTGGCACCTTGCTTACGAATAATTCGGAAACCTTTTCCCAGGAGTACAGCCTGGGAGGCAGTAATTACAGGGCAAGGCATGCACGTTTTGAAATCAAATCAAATAACCCTGAGAAACCGGCTTTGTCGGGCGATAATGTACGAGTGAGCTTTGACCTGCCAACCAGAAAAGCTGAAATTAACCCTGAGATTGCCGGGGATGCCGCCATTAAGTTTCCATATGCACAGTTCAACACCTCAATAACCCGTGCCGTATGGGATCTTGAGAACAAGAAGGTGTACATGTCCAAACCCGAAAATGTGCCCATAGAAGATTCCTACTTTTACACCACCAGGGAAGACCTGGACTCACTCGTATTTAATGCTACCGAAGCTGAATATGACATGGAAACCCTGGAGTTGAAAGTAAGTGGTATTCCCTACATTATTGTTGCTGATTCCAAGATTACTCCGGAAAATGGTGAGATGTTGATCCTGGAGAATTCTACCTTCGGCACACTTCATAATGCTAATATTGTGCTGGATACATTAAATGAGTTTCACGAGGTATATGATGCAACGGTGACCGTGATTTCCAGAAACGAATTTGAAGGAGAGGGAACCTATCGGTTTATAAATACAGAGGAAGATACGTTTGCTATTCAACTAAGCAATTTCCACCTGGAAGACTTTGAAGAAGGACGTAAAGGAAGAATTGAAAAGCACACGGTGGCAACCGGTTCTGTTGGTGAGGAGGACAATCTGCTGATCTCTCCCGGAATGTATTACAG
>JAGQYJ010000034.1:9867-23649 GCA_020436145.1 Cyclobacteriaceae bacterium
GACCTGAAAAGTATTCCTGATTACGATACGTGGATACAATACCAAAGTAGTGCAGAGCAGCAGGAAATAGTCTTTAAGTTTGATGAAAGCCTTACTTCTCAGGGTAAGCTGCTTTCTGCAGGATTGCACTTTAAATACCAGGACTTCAGTCTGTACAGCACCTTTTGCTATGACAAGGAAGATGATCAGGACGAAGACTTTTTCAAACCTTCCGGTTTTTTGAGTTTTAAGGCAGATAGCAACGAGTATATAATTATTAATAGGGACAAAGACCTTGGACTTTCCTATTCAGGAAAAGTATTTGGCTATGATGAGGAGACACGGAATATACGATTTGAAGGCCCCATTCACTTTATTGATAACAGCAAGACAAGAGCAATTGTGGCTTCGGCCACAGGTTTGGGAAATATGGCCACCAACGAATTGTCGTTTACAAGTTTCATGACCATGAACTTTAAGGTACCCAGCCAGCTCTTTGACATGATGGGAGACGATTTTCTGCATGTGGTTGAGGAGATTGGCGCCCCGGAAGCTATTGAAGATAGAGCTGGACTTTTGTACCTCGTATCTGAGGTAATTGGCAACCGGGCAACAAAGGCATATGAGGAAAAGTCTTCCCTCGAATATGTTCCTTTGGTTTCTACCTCACCTAACCTGGTACGGCCACTCGTATTTTCCAATGTCAAATTCAAGTGGTCAGAAGACCAGAAAGCATTTTATAACGATGGTTTTGTGGGCGTTTCCAATGTATTGCGTACGGACTTAAACGCAAAGTTTGAGGGCTATTTTGAGATACGTAAAACAGAAGGAGGCGAGGTTATTAATCTGTTTATGAAGGCCTCACCGGATTCCTGGTATTTCTTTAGCATGGAGGGAGACAGGTTGCTGATGTACTCTTCCAATCAGGAATTCAACACATTGGTGACCGAAAAAAGCAATATTGGCAACGTAAAAATTGGTGAGTTTGAGTTTGGCCCCGCTGACCTTGCGGAAACCCTCGATTTCATTAATACCTTCCGGGCGGTTTATTTTGATGTTGACGAACCCTACAAACTCAACGCAGCTACCGAATTTAAGGAGGAGCCTAAAGATAAAAAGGAAGAAAAGCCAACAGAAGACGATGGCTTTGGTACAGACGAGGAAGATGATGATGGGTTTTAGAGATTACGTAGTTTTTCCTTAAACACCTCATACTCTGAGCCGCACTCCATTGCCACTTTCTGCTTATCCAAAAATGCTTGCAACGAAGCAGGAACTTCTAAAACCGTATTCAATACAGGTTCTACCACTTCCTTAAACTTAATGGGGTGGGCCGTTTCTAAAAACACTCCTGTTACCTCATGGTTTTGCTGATACGCTTTTAAGCCAAGGTAGCCAATAGCACCATGTGGGTCGCCTGTATAGTCAAGCCCATTTAGTTGCTGCAAAGCAACTTTGGTTTCTTCATCTGTGTAGCTATAGCCTGTCATATCATTTGCAAACTCCTCTCTGGAACCATTGAACAAATAATGCAGGCGGGCATAATTGCTGGGGTTGCCCACATCCATGGCATTGGAAATGGTTTGCACACTTGGCTTAGGTAGAAAATCACCTGTAAGCAGGTAGTTAGGTACTATATCATTCACATTGGTGGCAGCAACAAAATGATGAATGGGCAAGCCCATCCGTTGGGCAAAAACGCCCGCAGTTAAATTACCAAAGTTGCCACTGGGCACCGAAAACACAATAGGTTTATCTGTTTTGTCAATAAGCTGCCCATACGCATAAAAGTAGTAGAACGACTGTGGAATCAACCTTGCTACATTTATGGAGTTGGCAGAAGTCAGGCCTAATTGTTCGCTTAAATCCCTGTCAAGAAAAGCTGTTTTCACCAGTCGCTGACAATCATCGAACGAGCCATCAATTTCAAATGCTTTAATGTTTTGACCAAGTGTGGTCATTTGCTTTTCCTGGAAAGGGCTCACCTTTCCTTTTGGATAAAGCAAAACTACCTCCACTCCTTCAACTCCAAGAAAGCCATTGGCAACGGCACTTCCTGTATCCCCTGAGGTGGCGGCCAAAACAGTTACTTGTCTATTATTCTGCTGATTGAAGTAACCAAGGCAGCGTGCCATAAAACGGGCTCCAACATCCTTAAACGCCAGGGTTGGCCCGTGAAATAGCTCCAGTGAATACACATCTTTTTCCACCTCAACCAATGGGATATCAAAAGACAACGTATCTTCTACCAAAGCTTTTAAATTGTCTTCAGGTATTTCATTTTCTACAAACTGTTTGGCTACTTCCCAGCCTATCTCACCAAGGGAAAGGTTCGGAAGATTTTGAAAAAACTCTTCGGATAAAGTAGGTATTTGATCGGGTAAGTAGAGCCCGTTATCATCTGGCAATCCTTTCCGTACAGCTTGCTGAAAGCTTACTTTTTCGGAGGGGTTTTTAGTGCTGAAATACTGCATATTAAAAAATCCGTTTAGCCCCTTCAGGGTTTATTTTACTTGTGAAATAGTTGACAGAAAGATTGCTTTTAGCATACACTTTTTTAAATGCTTCCAGTACAGCCTTAGCCGATTTGTCACCCTTACAGAAGCTGAATATGGCCGGCCCGGAGCCGGCAATATTAGTTCCGATGGCCCCCGCCTCCAATGATATTTGCTTGGCCTCATCGTACAATGGAATAAGCCTGGAGCGAACCGGTTCAGCCAGCATATCTACCATAGACCGGCCTATCAAATCATAATTTTTGGAGGTCATACCAAGCACCAGACCGGCCACATTACCAAACTGAATAACTGCATTGGAAATGCTCATGGTTCTGCCAAGCATTCGCTTAGCTTGTTTCGTTTTGACCTCAATTTGAGGATGCGCTACTACCACACGTATATCTTCCGGATAGTCAATGGAAAGCACGTCAAGCGGCTCATTGCTTCGCACCACCGAAAAACCACCCAGCATGGAAGGTGCCACGTTGTCATGGTGCAATTGATTGGAAGCAACCTGTTCACCAACTCCTGCAAAACGCACCAATTCCAGTTTTGAAAAAGGTTTGCCTACCAGTTCATTGGCTGCGAATGCTCCCGCAACTGCTCCTGAAGCGGAAGATCCAAGTCCGCTTCCGGGAATTACGGTCTTACGTATATTGAACGTAATGCCTCTCTTTTCACCAACCTCATCCAATAATGCCTGTGCAGCAATGGTAGTAACGTTTAGTTCCGGCTCCAAGGGCAGCCCTTCAGCACCCTCAATCGACTCAATAATAATCTTGCCTTGGTTATTAAAACGCGCATCCACAAAATCGCCTAACTCTTCAATGGCAAAACCAAAGACGTCAAAGCCACACGAAACATTGGCAATGGAGGCGGGGGCAAATACCTGTATTTTTTCTTCTGACATGAGTTAAGGTTAAGAGTTGGCAATTTTAATGATATCGGCAAAAATACCGCTTGCGGTAACTTCAGCACCGGCACCGGCACCCTTTATTACCAAAGGTTGCGCATGATATCTCCTGGTTTTGAAAAGAACAATGTTGTCTTTGCCATCGAGGTTATAAAACGGGTGGTCAGATGTAACTTCAACGGGTTGGGTTGAAGCTTCTTTGCCATCAAACTTAGCTACGTACTTTAGTTTTTTACCTTCTTTATTTGCCTTATCATACATTTTCTTAAAATAGGCTTCTTCCTTTTCAAGGGCCTCAAAAAAAGCTTCACCTTCATAGGCCATGCAGCCTTCAGGCACGCATGGAATAGCGTCCACCTCTCCCTCTTCCAATTTATAACCGGCTTCACGGGCAAGAATCAAAAGCTTTCGCATTACATCTTTACCACTTATGTCCAATCGTGGGTCGGGCTCGGTATAGCCTTCGGCCTTTGCCTGCCGTACTACATCCGCAAAAGTGCGGCTCCCATCATAGGTGTTGAAAATAAAGTTAAGACTGCCTGAAAGAACTCCTTGTATTTCCAGCACCTCATCCCCACTTTTGATCATATCGTTTAACGTGGAAATTACAGGTAACCCGGCTCCAACGTTGGTTTCAAAGAGGAAGTTAGTCCTGTATTTTTTTACCAATCCTTTAAGTTCTTCATAATATGCAAACGAAGAAGAGCAGGCTACTTTATTTGGAGTGACAATGGAAACATTTTTGGAGATAATGGCAGGATAAACCTTAGCCAGCGCATTTGAAGCAGTGTTATCCACAAACACACTGTTACGAAGATTCATATTCACCATTCGATCAATAAAGCTGTCAAGCACCATAGGCTCACCTTTTGGTAGCTTTTCTTTCCAATGATTTAATCCATCACCTATTTCATCAAAAAACATGGTACGGCTGTTGGCCAGTCCTGCTACTTTAATATCGAGATGGTAGTGCTCATATAAATAAGCTCTTTGCGCTTCAAGCTGACTCAACAGGGCGGCCCCAACATTGCCAACCCCAACGATAAACAGGTTGACCGATTTGGCGTTGGAAAGGAAAAAGGCCTCGTGAACACTGTTCAACGCCTTTTTTAAATCTTTCTTATCAATAACAGCAGAAATATTACGCTCAGAAGACCCTTGAGAAATGGCAACGACATTTACACCATTGTACCCAAGCGTGCTAAAAAGTTTGCCACTTACCCCCACCTGGTTTTGCATGTTATTACCCACCATGGCTATAATGGAAAGATTATTTTGTACAATCAGCGGATCAACTTTTCCGATAGCGATTTCGAGCTCAAATTCTTCGTTAACCGATGCTTCTGCCGCCTCAATAGAGGATGGTAAAATGCCAACAGAAATGGAATGTTCAGAAGACGCCTGGGTTATCAAAATAACGTTAACGTTTGCCTTTGCCAATGCTCTGAACAAGCGATGTGAAAAGTTGGGAACTCCTACCATACCGGGCCCTTTTAGAGATATAAGGGCTATATCCTGAATACTGGTAAGCCCTTTAATTACCTGATGACCGTTAGCTGAGTAGGACGAAATAATGGTACCCGGATGTTCTGGTTCAAATGTGTTTTTGATGTGAATAGGTATTTGCTTTTTAAGTACAGGCATAATGGTAGGAGGGTAAACCACCTTAGCTCCAAAATGAGAAAGCTCCATCGCCTCCTCGTACGAAATATGCTCAATGACATGCGCACGCTTTACATAGCGTGGGTCTGCAGTCATCATGCCACTCACATCGGTCCAGATTTCCAGCTGACCTACATCCAGCGCACCAGCTATTATGGCTGCCGTGTAGTCGGAACCGCCCCTGCCCAGCGTGGAAATACTCCCACTTTTGCTGGAAGCAATAAAGCCAGGGCAAACCGCAACCCCTTTTAAATCGCCAAGTTGTGATGCAATTTCATTGTTCGATTTTTTAAAATCGACAACTGCATTACCAAAGTCATCATTGGTGAAGATGAATGATGTAGGGTCAAGTAGTCTGGCCTCTCCCAGTTCCTGCTTAAAAAATTCAGAAATAATCAGTGAAGAGAGGCGCTCACCAAAACTGACAATCTGGTCGTTGGTTCGTGGCGTAAGTTCACCTACATAAGACACTCCCTTGCAAACCTCTTTTAATTTATTCAATAACCCGGCTACTTCTTTATTGACAAACTCATTGTTTTTAGGAAAAAGATCACCCATCAGCTCAGAATGTCTTTTTTCGATGTTGTCGATAACAGACAGGTAAGTTTTATCGGAATGCGAAGATAAGTCTGCGATTTCAAGGAGAAGATTGGTCACACCTCCCAAGGCAGAAACCACGACAACCATGGAATCAGTTTCCACTCGCGATTTTACAATGTCCTTAACAAGTGCAATGTTATGTGCATTGGCAACGGACGTGCCACCAAATTTTAATACGTTCATGATTTTTAGATACTACAGTTGAAAAATAAGATTGGAGTATGAAAACTCCGGGCGGAGGTAAAATAATTAAAACCCCAAAGGGGTCATACCTGTAGTGGTAATAATAGACATAATGCGCCCTTGTATGGCGAAAAATATGGTTGATATGTTGTGTCTATTATTCACGAGGCGACAAATGTATGTATAGGCACTTAATAGCGCAATTCTTTTTAGGAAAAAATAATGCGCTAATACAAAAAAAGCCTTGTCTCTGGTCAAGGCTTTTTAACAACAAACCATCTTAATCTTTAACTTCCGCAAGCGATACAGTCGTCCGGATTATCCAAAGAGCAGGCCATGTCTGCCTGATTTTGGGCTTTAATAGCTTCCGTATCAACCTTTTGCTCATGTTCCTTAGTAACCGTAAACTTAATGGCATCGGTAGCAGCCTTAGAGCGCAGGTAATACATGCCGGTCTTTAATCCCTTCTTCCAGGCATAGAAATGCATGGAAGTAAGTTTACCGAAGTTAGGATCCTGAATGTGGATGTTCATACTTTGAGACTGACATACATATGCTCCACGGTCGGCAGCCATTTCTATTATGGCCTTTTGAGAAATCTCCCAAACGGTTTTGTACAAGTCTTTTATGTTCTGAGGTATCTCAGAAATGTTCTGCACGGAACCATTGGCCTCGATCAATCGGTTTTTCATGCCTTCATTCCAAAGACCGAGTTCAATCAAGTCTTTCAAAAGGTGCTTGTTAACAACCACAAATTCACCGGAAAGCACTCTTCTGTTATAAATGTTAGAAGTGTAAGGTTCGAATGTTTCATTATTACCTAAAATCTGTGAAGTGGATGCCGTAGGCATTGGGGCCATGAGAAGGGAGTTGCGCACTCCATGATTTTTCACTTCTTTTTTGAGGGCAGACCAGTCCCAGCGGCCTGAGGTGGGTGTTACGCCCCACATATCAAACTGGAAAATGCCTTTAGAAACAGGCGAGCCTTTAAAGGTTTCGTAAGGGCCCTCTTCAATAGCCAGGTCCTTCGAAGCCGTCATGGCCGCAAAGTACATGGTCTCAAAAATATCTTTGTTCAACCCTTTTGCTTCTTCTGATTCAAAGGGCATACGAAGCAATAAAAAGGTATCGGCAAGCCCCTGAATACCTAACCCAATGGGGCGGTGGCGCATATTCGAGTTTCTGGCTTCCTCAACAGGATAGTAATTACGGTCGATAACCTTATTCAGGTTTTTGGTTGCCGTGTAGGTAACCTCATATAGCTTTTGATGATCGAAAGAACCATTTTCAACAAACTTAGGCAATGCAATGGAAGCAAGATTGCATACAGCTACTTCATCAGGAGAGGTGTACTCAATAATCTCAGTACACAGGTTGCTCGACTTAATGGTACCCAGGTTTTTCTGGTTCGATTTTTTGTTCGCAGCATCCTTGTACATCATATAGGGCGTGCCTGTCTCCATTTGCGCTTCCAGTATTTCAAACCAAAGCTCCTGAGCTTTTACTGTTCTTCGTGCACGGCCTTCCTTCTCATATTTCTCATACAAACGCTCAAACTCTTCTCCATACACATCGGCAAGGCCGGGTGCTTCGTTAGGGCAGAAGAGCGACCATTCTTCATTGTTTTCAACTCGCTTCATAAATAAATCTGGTACCCAGAGCGCGTAAAAAAGATCGCGGGCACGGAGTTCTTCCTTTCCATGATTTTTCTTCAAATCAAGGAAGGCGAAAATATCGTCATGCCATGGTTCCAGGTAAACCGCAAAACTGCCTTTACGTTTTCCACCCCCCTGATCCACATAGCGGGCGGTCATATCAAAGTTGCGAAGCATAGGAACAATGCCATTCGATACTCCATTGGTGCCTTTAATATACGAACCAGTGGCTCGCACATTATGAATGCTCAACCCAATACCCCCGGCTGATTGAGAGATTTTAGCGGTTTGCTTTAACGTATCATAAATACCATCAATGCTGTCTTCTTTCATAGTAAGAAGGAAACATGAAGACATTTGAGGTTTAGGGGTACCTGCATTGAATAAGGTTGGTGTGGCATGTGTGAACCACTTTTCTGACATCAGATTGTATGTATTGATGGCCGCATCAATATCTTCCATGTGAATTCCGACAGCCACCCGCATCAACATGTGCTGGGGGCGTTCCACCACATGTCCATCAAGCTTCATCAAATACGAACGCTCCAGCGTTCTGAATCCAAAGTAATCATAACTAAAATCCCTGTCATATATGATACTGGAATCAAGCAAGGCTGCATGCTTTTTAATTACGCCATATGCTTCTTTGGAAATAAGAGACGCATTCTCACCGGTTTTGGGATCAATGTAGGTGTAAAGCCTTTTCATTGTGTTGGAGAACGACTTACTTGTTGTTTTGTGCAGATTGGAAATGGCTATGCGCGCTGCCAGCTTGGCGTAATCCGGGTGGCTGGTGGTTAGCGATGCCGCAGTTTCTGCTGCAAGGTTGTCGAGCTCCACAGTAGTTACCCCATCGTAAATTCCGGCAATTACCTTTTTCGCAATATCCACAGGTTGCACATAATTAGGGTCGAGGCCATAGCAAAGCTTTTCAATTCGTGCAGTTATTTTATCGAATTTTACCGATTCGTGTCTTCCGTCTCTTTTTACTACTAGCATTATAAAGTTAGGTTTGGGTGTTAATGATTAGGGATTAAAAGTCTTCGTCTAAACTAAATTTTGGCTTTTCTTCAGCATCGGCTGTCACGCCTGCTTTTTTGTATTCACCCACACGTTTCTCAAAGAAGTTGGTTTTACCCTGTAGCGAAATTAGCTCCATGAAATCGAATGGGTTTGTAGCACCATATACTTTCGGGCAGCCAAGCTCCATTAAAAGCCGGTCGGCTACAAACTCAATGTACTGACACATCAAGTCGGCATTCATACCTATCAGACCAACAGGTAAAGCTTCAGTTACAAATTCTTTTTCAATAGAAACTGCATCTTTAATTATATCTACTACTACTTGTTGGTCGAGTCTGTTGATCAAATGGTTGTTATACAAAAGGCAGGCAAAATCACAATGAAGACCTTCGTCACGGGAGATCAACTCATTTGAAAAGCTTAAGCCGGGCATAAGGCCTCTTTTTTTCAGCCAAAAAATAGAGCAGAAGCTTCCGGAAAAGAAAATGCCTTCCACGGCAGCAAAAGCAATCAGGCGTTCTGCAAAAGAGCCTTCATCAATCCAACGCAATGCCCAGTCCGCCTTTTTCTTTACAAAAGGCATAGTCTCAATGGCGTTAAACAACATATCACGCTCTTTAGGGTCTTTGATGTAGGTATCAATTAATAAAGAGTACGTTTCTGAATGAATATTTTCAATAGCAATCTGGAATCCATAAAAGAACTTGGCTTCCGTGTATTGCACCTCAGCCACAAAATTTTCGGCCAGATTTTCGTTCACAATACCATCACTGGCAGCAAAGAAAGCCAGCACATGACTTATGAAATGGCGTTCTCCATCATTCAGATTACTCCAGTCTTTTAAATCCTGACTAAGATCAATTTCTTCCGCAGTCCAAAAACTTGCTTCAGCCTTCTTATAAAACTCCCAAATATCGTTGTGCTGGATAGGGAAGAGAACAAACCTGTTCTTATTTTCTTTTAAAATGGGTTCTTCAGACATTTTTAATCAGTTGCTATTGAATGTAATTTAAATTGCTAAGTAGCGCTCACCATTAAAGTCAATAAATGTCAATGCGAAATGAATAAATTTCACAGTTTTACTAACCTTTAAAAAATGGAATGGGGTGGGAACACCTTCTACAAAAAAGAATAAAGAAAGTTTAAAAATCAAGCATTGGAAAACAAAAAAATTGGGTCATAAAATGAGGCTTGTTAAAGTACAAAAATGCTTATAAATGGCTGATAAACAGAATATTACATAATACACATAAAACTTTACATTTATTCTATATACCTGGTATATAGGAGATTGACTTTCTGAAAAAAAATTAATGTTAGATTAACAAGGGAATTATATGTATGCACACCATAGTGGCTGATAACTACCAACGAATTGAGTAAGCTTGGTTTTAGTAAACAAAGCTCCTATATTTGCACTCCATTTTGAGGAAACTGTTAAAAGTTTAAGATTAAAAGATGTACGCAATAGTAGAAATAGGCGGAAAGCAGTTCAAAGTAACGCAAGACCAGTTCGTTTATGCACCTAAAATGCAAGGCGAAGAAGGCGCTTCCGTAGAATTCGACCGGGTATTGTTGTTAGACAACGAAGGAAAGGTTGAAGTAGGTGCACCGATAGTAAAGGGTGCCAAGGTATCGGGCAAGATACTGGGACATGTTAAAGGAGACAAAGTGGTTGTCTTCAAGAAAAAAAGAAGAAAAGGCTATAAGGTACGTAACGGCCATCGCCAGGATTTCACAAAAGTTTTGATTGAAGGAATTTCTAAATAAGTAAACATGGCACACAAAAAAGGAGCAGGTAGTTCTAAGAACGGACGCGAGTCGGAAAGTAAACGACTTGGCGTAAAAATATATGGCGGACAGGCTGCAGTTGCAGGCAATATAATTGTGCGTCAAAGAGGAACCCAGCACCATCCGGGCAAAAATGTAGGAATGGGCAAAGACCATACTTTATTTGCGCTAAAAAATGGTGTTGTTAGTTTTGCTAAGGGAAGAAATAACCGTTCGTATGTATCGGTTGATGAGATAGAAGGATAAGTAAGACTATTCTAAAAATATTTAAAGCCTGTTTGCTAAGTAGTAGACAGGCTTTTTTATTAGTGCTTTCTGCCACTAAGGGTATCAATCATATTCTGCAAAGCGTGTATGTTTTTATGGTGGCTAAACCTTTCAAGCTTTTCCATTCCTGAAGACTCGAATCGATCGATATAAGCTTTGCTCTCTGACTCAATGGCTAGTTCACGAAACTCGGCTTTTATAGCTTCCAGTCTTTGTTCAGGTTGTTCGCTTCCATTATACAAACGCAACAGAGCCTCTTTGTTTGTTGATAATTCCAATGAGCGGGTTATCAAAAAAGATTTCTTCCTATTAATTATATCCCCACCAATCTGTTTGCCAAAAGCTTCTCCCCCATACAGATCAAGCATGTCGTCTTGCAATTGAAAGGCAATGCCAAGGTTAACGCCCGCCTCGTAAAGTAACTCGCAATCTTTCTCTGGAGCTCCTGCTAAGAGGGCTCCCATTTCCAGGCTGAAGCCTAACAGAACAGCCGTCTTTTGACGGATCATATCCAGGTATTCATCTACAGAAACATAGGGGCGGGACTCAAAGTCCATATCTTTTTGCTGGCCTTCACATACTTCTTGCGCACAGGCATTGAATTTTTCCAGAAGTTTGGGCAGCACTTCATTGGGCGCTTTTCCTAAAAGTTTGTACGCCTCTACCAGCATTACATCACCAGATAGGATAGCGATATTTTCATTCCATTTTTTGTGGACGGTTTCTTTACCTCTGCGAAGAGGTGCTTCATCCATAATGTCATCATGCACCAAGGTAAAGTTATGGAAAACCTCTAGCGCTAATGCAGGAACAACAGCTGGTTTAATGTCTTCTTTGTAAAGTTTATAGGCTAACAAAGCGAGCATCGGGCGCACCCTTTTGCCACCTAATTGTAAGATGTACTTTATAGGATCGTAGAGATTAGAGGGCGACTCCGGAAGCGCTAGCTGCTTTAACGCCTCATTAATTCTCGTTTGCAGTTGTTCAATCTCTGTCATCATCCACAAAAGTTAGATCAATGGTTCTTCGGTCAATGTTGGTATCAATAACACGAACCGTTACTTTATCTCCCAGGCTCAACATTTTCTTGTTTCGCTTACCAATTACACGGTAGTTGTCTTCATCAAATTCGTAAAAGTCGTCAGACATTTCGCTCATGCGCACCATACCTTCGCATTTGGTTTCCTGTATCTCTACAAAAATGCCCCATTCTGTTAGGCCGGAAATTAAGCCTTCGTAAGGCTTGTCTTCCGCATTTTGCATAAACTCAACCTGCTTGTATTTGATGGAAGCACGCTCCGCATCGGCCGCTTGCTTTTCCATGTCCGAACTATGTAAACAAAGTTCTTCGTATTCATCTTTGCTTACCGGTTTGCCACCTGACAGGTAATGCTGTAACAAACGATGCACCATCATATCCGGGTAGCGCCTGATGGGTGAGGTAAAGTGCGTGTAATGACGAAAAGCAAGCCCAAAGTGCCCATTGCTATCGGTCGTGTATTTGGCCTTGGCCATGGCTCGAATGGCCAACGATTGGAGCACACCTTCTTCAGGCTTGCCCTCAATCTCCGTGATTAAGTTATTTATTGAATTTGAAATCCTGCTATCATTCTGGTCCAGCTCATGCCCAAACCGCTTGGCAAATAAAGCAAAGGTGTTGATCTTCTCTGGATCCGGATTATCGTGTGTTCGGTAAACGAAGGTGTTTTTGTCTTTACCGTTGTGCAGGTCGTACACGTATTGAGCCACGCGCTTGTTGGCAAGCAACATAAACTCTTCAATGAGTTTGTGTGCATCCTTACGGATTTTGGGCTCTATGCCCAATGGTGTTCCGTCTTCAGCCAGTTTGAAACGCACTTCCGTAGTTTCAAAATTAATAGCCCCTCGTTTGAAGCGCTCTTTTCTAAGTGATTTGGCTAATTGGTCTAAATGGGTAAGCTCTGCCACGAAATCACCTTCCTGATTGTCAATTACCTCTTGGGCTTCTTCGTAAGCAAATCGTCTGTCAGAGTGAATGACCGTTCTGCCAAACCACTCCTTTTCGATTTCGGCTCTTTCGTTGAGTTCAAAAACAGCTGAAAAAGTGAACTTGTCTTCATTGGGTCTAAGCGAGCACAATCCATTGGAAAGGCGTTCGGGTAACATAGGAATGGTTCTGTCAACCAAATACACTGAAGTAGCTCGTTTTACGGCTTCCTTTTCCAGTTCGGTTTTAGGACGCACGTAATGCGTAACATCAGCAATGTGAATGCCTACTTCGGTATTCCCGTTTTTTAATTTTTTGTACGACAAGGCATCGTCAAAATCTTTGGCATCCACAGGGTCAATGGTAAAGGTGGTAATGCCACGGAAGTCTTTGCGCCTCTTTATTTCATCTGGAGAAAGCTTGTCACTAAGCACTTCTGCTTCTTCTTCCACCTTTGAGGGGAACTCAAAGGGTAACCCAAACTCCGCCATAATGGAGTGCATTTCGGCCTCGTGCTTACCGGCAGGGCCAAGTACACGAGTTACTTCTCCCTCAGGGCTTCGGTCATGGCCCGGCCATTCCGTGATCTTCACGATCACCTTGTCTTTATGGGCAGCGCCATTCACCTTGTTGAGAGGCACATAAATGTCTACATGAATTTTTCGGTTATCGGCCACCACAAAGGCATAGCGCGGTGAAAACTCAATTTTACCTACAATCTCCTGGTGCTTACGCTCAATAATTTTGGTTACCTGACCTTCGGGTCGTTTGCCATGACGCTTGGGGAAAACCATTATTTCCACCTTATCGCCATCCATGGCATATTTTAAGAGCTCGGTTTTTACCCACACATCTTCGTGCTCCGAGTCTGTGATTACATAGGCAAACCGCGGGTTTACATGATCCACCACACCTTTAACAAAATCAGGTGCACGTAAGCTTTTATAACTATGTCGTATTTTTTCAATTTTACCTGCCTGCTCAAGCGAGTCAAGAAGGGGCTGCACTGCGGCTTTAGAAGGGGCGTCTCTCAAGTTGAGACGTTTTATAATTTGTTTGCTGGAATAGGCCTTGCTCATATTGCTGTCAAGGTATCCCACGATTCGTTCTTTTAACTGCTTCGCATCAAATTTGCGTCTGCCACCAATATGTGGCTTTCCTTTTTTCTTTTTACTCATATATCCTCCAAAAGTACTGTTTGTTATCCCGGAAAAAGAAAATGAAGGTTAATTGTTGATAAAGTGA
>JAGQYJ010000035.1:0-1197 GCA_020436145.1 Cyclobacteriaceae bacterium
GAGCGTGTTTGTGAACCATCACCAAAAACTGTCAAATCTTCACCTCTCAGTGCCTGACCAATAAAAGCCGGCAATACTCTCCCGTCATTTAAACGCATGCGAGGTCCATACGTGTTAAAAATTCGGACAATTCGGGTCTCCACACCATGGAATGTATGATAGGCCATGGTAATTGCTTCCTGAAAACGCTTGGCTTCATCATAAACACCTCTTGGCCCAATCGGATTTACATTTCCGTAGTATTCTTCAGGTTGTGGGTGCACGGTGGGGTCACCATATACTTCAGAGGTGGAAGCAATTAGTATTCTTGCTCCTTTATGTTTTGCCAGTCCCAGCAAATTGTGGGTTCCTAAGGAACCCACTTTTAATGTTTGGATCGGAATTTTAAGGTAGTCAATAGGGCTGGCAGGAGAGGCGAAATGTAATATGTAGTCAAGTCCTCCTTGAATATCTACATAATTGGAAACATCATGATTAATAAATTCGAAATCAGCATCATTCATCAAATGTTCAATGTTTCGGATATCTCCGGTAATGAGATTATCCATAGCAATTACATGAAAGCCTTCTTTGATAAATCTATCGCACAGGTGTGAGCCTAAAAAACCAGCAGCTCCGGTAATAAGTACCTTTTTTTTATCCATTCTTTACTTCTTCTCTACCAATACTAAAATAGTCAAAACCATTTTCTCTCATTTCTGAAAGCTTGTAAAGATTTCTTCCGTCAAAAATCACGTTATTCTTCAACAGTGATTTAACCCTATCAAAATCAGGTGTTCTGAATACCGGCCATTCCGTTACAATTAGCAGCGCATCGGCTCCGTCTAAAGCTTTGTATTGATTTTCGGCATAAGCAATTTTATCACCGATTACATTCTTCACATTTTCCATGGCTTCGGGATCAAAAGCCTGAACTGAGGCACCTTCTTTTATAAGTTCATCAATATTGACCAACGAGGGAGCCTCTCTTATGTCATCCGTATTTGGTTTAAATGCCAGACCCCACATGGCAATTTTTTTACCTTTCAAAGTGCCTCCAAAGTACTCTTTTATTTTAGGCACCAATTTGGTTTTTTGGGTCTGATTAATTCCCATAACCGCATTTAAAATCCCAAAATCATACTGAACATCACTAGCCGATTTAGCCAATGCTTGTACATCTTTTGGGAAACAACTTCCTCCATAGCCAATTCCTGA
>JAGQYJ010000035.1:1297-23038 GCA_020436145.1 Cyclobacteriaceae bacterium
TACTGAACATCACTAGCCGATTTAGCCAATGCTTGTACATCTTTTGGGAAACAACTTCCTCCATAGCCAATTCCTGAGAATAGGAATCTGGTGCCAATTCTTGAGTCGGTACCAATTCCTCTACGCACCATGTCCACATCGGCACCTAGAAGTTCGCACAAGTTGGCAATTTCATTCATAAAGGTAATCTTAGTTGCCAAAAAGGAGTTGGCTGCGTACTTGGTAAGCTCTGCTGACTTTTCATCCATAAACAAAATCGGATTTCCCTGGCGAACCAACGGTTCGTATAATTTTGTCATTAGTTCTTTGGCGCGTTCTGACCTGGTTCCCACAACAACACGATCAGGCTTCATAAAATCTTCAACAGCCACTCCTTCTCTTAAAAACTCTGGATTTGAAACCACATCAAAATCTACCTTGGAGAATTTCTTTATTTCTGCTGTAACCTTCTCAGCGGTACCTACTGGTACTGTACTTTTATCAACGATTACAACATACTCTTTAAGTAAAGGACCAAGCTTATCAGATACATCCAGAATATACTGCAGGTCGGCTGATCCATCTTCACCTGGAGGAGTCGGCAATGCTAAAAAAATCACCTTTGCACCTTCAATACCTTCCTTTAGATTGGTGGTAAAATCCAACCTATCTTGCTTGGTATTTCTTTCAAAAAGTATATCAAGACCAGGTTCGTAAATAGGAATAACCCCACTTTTTAAAAGATCAACCTTTCGTTGATCTATGTCGATACATGTCACATTATTTCCTGTTTCCGCTAGGCAGGTACCTGTTACCAGGCCTACATATCCACTGCCAATTACTGCTATTTTCATGTGTAAAAAATCAAATTTGATGCAAAAATAGGGCTATTTAATTCTTTGGCTTTGTTATCTCGTGAACTTTTATTTGATGATATATGAATGTAAAATAGTAAATTAGCGAACGAATATAATAATTGTAAATTAAACAACTGATAACCAATATTTTAGTGAAATGAATATTAGCGAAAATATTAAAATGATAAAGACGGCATTGGCAGATTTTGGCAAAAAATATATTGAAAATGAGCGTAAAAAATGGGATGATGAACAAATATTTCCAAGAGAAATTTTTACCAAACTTGGTGAGCTTGGCTTAATGGGAGTTTTGGTGCCAGAAACTTATGGTGGTTCAGGTATGGGTTATCATGAATATGTAACTGCAATTGAAGAACTTTCAGCATGGGATCCTGCTATTGGACTTTCTTTGGCGGCCCATAACTCACTTTGTACAAATCATATTTTGACCTTTGGGAATGAAGGGCAAAAGAAAAAATGGCTGCCAAAGCTGGCAAGTGGAGAGTGGATTGGAGCCTGGGGTTTAACGGAGCCAAATACAGGGAGCGATGCAGGAAACATGATGACTACGGCCGTAAGGAGTGGAGATGTTTGGATTCTTAATGGCGCTAAAAATTTTATTACGCATGGTAACTCCGGAGACATTGTGGTGGTAATGGCAAGGACAGGAGAGATAGGCGACAAAAAAGCAATGACTGCCTTTGTTGTAGAGAGAGGAACGCCTGGGCTCAAAAAGGGGAGAAAGGAAGATAAATTGGGAATGAGAGCATCGGAGACCACAGAGGTAATACTGGAAGATTGTCGTGTTCCTAATGAAAACATTTTGGGGGAGATAGGAGATGGATTTGTTCAGGCTCTAAAGGTCTTAGATGGAGGCCGTATATCCATAGCAGCTTTAGGTCTGGGGATTGCAGAAGGAGCCTTAAGGGCTTCGTTGACTTATTCAAAGGAAAGACACCAGTTTGGTAAGCCTATTTCTAGTTTTCAGGGAATATCGTTTAAATTGGCCGAAATGGCAACAAAAGTTGAGGCTGCAAGGCAATTGATATATCATGCTTCGGAACTTAAAAACAACCACCAGCCCGTGACAAAGGAGTCTGCCATGGCCAAATATTATTCTTCTGAAATAGCAGTGGAAGTTTCAAACGATGCTGTTCAGATTTTTGGAGGGTATGGATATACCAAACTCTATCCTGTTGAAAAATACTATAGGGATTCAAAACTGTGCACTATTGGCGAAGGAACATCGGAAATTCAGAAACTTGTAATTTCCAAGCATTTGTTAGCCTAAACCTTTTGATTACGGAAACAATCTCTTTATATTTGCGCTCCAATTTGGATAGAAACGGTTAATAACTATGATTATAATCAACGTTAAAGAGAACGAATCGATTGACAGAGCGCTAAAAAGGTTCAAAAAGAAGTTTGAAAGAACCGGTGTATTGCGCGAATTACGTTCAAGAACAGCTTACGAAAAGCCTTCTGTTACTCGAAGAAACATTAAACTTAGGGCAGCATACAGACAAAAAATGTATGCCAAAGAAAATTACTAATCTTCTCCCTAATGTCATTATAAATTATTAAGTTAGTAGTGCAGGGATAGAACCGCGCTACTGACTTAATGATAGAATCCTTCCTGAAATATATTGAGTTCGAAAAGAGGTACAGCAAGCATACGGTTATCTCTTATAAGAACGACCTTGAACAATTCAATATATTTTTATCCAACCTTGATCAACAGTTAAATTTACAATCTGTTGTCTATCCACATATTCGTTCATGGGTAATAACTCTTGTAGAAGACGGTATTTCTCCTTCTTCTGTAAACAGAAAAATGGCATCTCTCAGAAGCTATTATAAATTCCTTATGAAATCAGGGGCCTTAAAAAAGGATCCAACTATTCAACTTAAAGCACTTAAAACTTCTAAAAGACTACCGCAATTTGCCCAGGAATCGGAAATGCAACGGCTGTTTGACCTGGTTGATTTCGGGAATGATTTCACTGGGAAAAGGGATGAACTTATGATGGAACTTCTCTATGCCACAGGTATTCGGAGGTCTGAATTAATTGCCTTGAAAGTGGATTCCATTAACTTGGGGAAAAGTCAAATAAAGGTACTGGGTAAGCGCAACAAGGAACGAATAATACCGTTAAATACAGAAGTAGCAGAACTCATTCAAAAGTATTTAAAGATGAGAGATGAGGCGTTTGGCAATACAAATAATTTTTTGCTTTTGACCGATAAAGGTGAACAACTCTACGATGGGTTTGTATATAGAAAAGTAAAGAGATATCTGGGTGCTACAACTTCTCTAGAAAAGAAAAGTCCGCATATTTTGCGGCATACATTTGCAACTCATTTGTTGAATAATGGTGCTGACCTTAATGCAGTTAAAGAACTGCTTGGGCATTCGAGCCTGGCTGCAACTCAGGTATATACCCATAATTCACTGGATAAACTAAAAAAGGTGTTTGAACAGGCACATCCTAAAGCATGAAACTGTTAACCATTAAATATATATTGCTATGAAATTACAAATGCACTCAATTAAGTTTGATGCGGATAGCAAATTGCTAGACGTTGTTCAAAAAAAGATGGATAAACTTGAAACCTATTATGACAGGGTCATTAATGGAGAAGTATTCTTACGATTGAATAACGAAGGTATTAAAAACAAGACCGTTGAAATTAAACTAAACATACCAGGAGACCAACTATTTGCAGTTGCTACCGACAAGAGTTTTGAAGCCGCAACTGAAGAGGCGACAGAGGCTCTAAGAAGGCAATTGAAGAAGTACAAACAAAGAATAATGAGCCATTAAAAATGGTAACTTAATAAAAATGCCCCGCTAACTGGCGGGGCATTTTTATTATAATTTAAATGCTTCTTTTATTTTATCTACGTAGTCAAGTTTTTCCCAGGTAAACAATTCAACCTTAACCTCAGCTCGCTGGCCGGCATTTTCAAATACTTTTGTCACAACTTTAGGCTCTCTACCCATATGGCCATAGGCAGCAGTTTCAGCATATATTGGGTTTCTTAATTTTAACCTTTGCTCAATAGCGTAGGGTCTCATATCAAAAATTGATTCTATTTTTTGCGCAATCTCTCCATCTGTTAATTTCTTGCCATTTTCTCCTTTTACTTTGGAAGTTCCATAGGTTTCTACAAATAGTCCGCAAGGCTCCGGCACTCCTATTGCGTAGGATACCTGTACCAAAACTTCACTGCATACACCTGCAGCTACCAGATTTTTGGCTATATGTCTTGTAGCGTACGCTGCACTTCTATCAACCTTGCTTGGGTCCTTTCCGCTAAAAGCTCCACCTCCATGTGCTCCTTTACCCCCATAAGTATCAACAATTATTTTTCTGCCTGTCAGACCGGTATCCCCATGAGGGCCTCCAATCACAAACTTTCCGGTTGGGTTTATATGGTATGTTATGTCTTCTGTAAATAATTTTCGAAGACCAGGCTTTAATTGTTTTTTTACACGAGGAATAACGTACGTAATAATGTCTTGCTTTATGGTCTTTAGCATAGCTTCATCTTGGCCAAATTCATCGTGCTGGGTTGATACCACAATGGTATCTATCCTTACAGGTTTATTATTGTCAGCATATTCTATGGTCACCTGTGCTTTGGCGTCCGGGCGCAGGTATTTCATCTTTTTGCCTGCCTTTCTAATGTCGGCCAACTCTTTCAGGATTTTATGAGATAAGTCTAGCGCCAATGGCATATAGTTATCGGTTTCCATGGTTGCATAACCAAACATCATACCCTGGTCACCGGCTCCCTGTGCATTGGCCCTGGCCTCAAAATTATCCTCAGCCTTTCGGTCAACACCCTGGTTAATATCCGATGATTGCTCATGAATGGCTGATAATATGCCACAAGAATGTGCTTCAAACATGTACTCACTTTTGGTGTAGCCAATATCAGCAATTACATTACGTGCAATGGTTTGCACATCCAGATATGTATTTGTGTTAACTTCCCCGGCAAGAACAACCTGACCTGTAGTTACTAATGTTTCACATGCTACTTTTGATTGTGGATCAAAAGCCAGAAAGTGATCAATTAATGCATCAGAAATCTGATCTGCTACTTTATCGGGGTGCCCTTCCGATACGGATTCGGAAGTAAATAAATACGCCATACTTTATTGTTAATTGAATGAGGCGGCAAAGTTAACCAAATGTGTAATTATTCATGTTGCCATAAAAAGAAAAACTGTTGGCTCTTTGCCAATAGTTATTTCTTCACTTCTCCATTGACGAATTGATTTAGAAAAAATCAATTCGCTTGCGCCTGTTACATTTCGGGCAACACAAAGCACGGTTTCAGAAGAAAGGTTTTTAACTAATATTTCAAAAGTTCTATCTGAGCGGTAAGGGGTCTCAATAAAAATTTGCGTTTGATTACCCGTTCGTGATACTTTCTCATATGCTCCAATTTTCTGGATGGCTTCTTTAGCATCTATAGGCAAATAACCATTGAAAGCAAAAGATTGACCGTTAAGTCCGGAAGCCATTAAGGCCAGCAACAATGAAGATGGACCAACTAATGGAATAACCTTTAAGCCCATTTGATGTGAGATACTGACAACAAGAGCTCCGGGGTCTGCAACACCGGGGCATCCGGCATCTGAAAGAATGCCAATATTATTTCCTTCAAGGGCAGGCTTCAAATATTTTTCAGCTTCTGTTGCTGGTGTGTTTTTATCAACTTTTTCAAAATTAAGAGTAGAAATATCAATATCCAGGTTAAGGCTGCTGATGAAACGCCTTGATTCACGCACCGTTTCGGCAATAAAATAACGAGTGGAACCGATGGCTTCCTTTACCTGTAAAGGGATAACCTTTTCCTGCGTGTCTGCGGCAATTACCGAAGGTATAAGATAAATGGTTCCTTTAGTCATGACTCTATAAAATGAATTATTTCATCAAAAAAAGAAGCTGGTTCTTCTGCATGTACCCAGTGTCCTGCCCCTTTCACAGTTCTAAGTCTTGCTTCGGGAAAATGCCTGTGAATTAATGTCATATCATCTTCATGGACATAGTCAGATAATTCGCCTCGTATAAACAGGGTAGGGCCATCGTAAACGGAAGCATCTGGTAGAGCTTTGCCGACTTCTTCAATATCTCTTTCAATTACATCCAGGTTTGTTTTCCAGTCAAAACCTTCTGCAGTGCGTTTAAGGTTCTTAAGTAAAAACTGGCGGACTCCAAAGTCAGGGATACTCTTCTGCAAAATTTCATCGGCTTCATTCCTGGAGGTAAGTGATGCCAGATTTATAGATCGCAAGCCATTAATAATTGTTCCGTGATGCACAGGGTAATACCTGGGCGCAATATCAACCACAATTAATTTTTCAACAAAGTCGGGGAATTGAGTCGCAAATACCATTGCGGACTTACCTCCCATAGAGTGCCCCAATAATTCAAAATCTATAAGGTGATGGCTATCAGCAAATGCTTTAAGATCATCTGCCATAGCTTCATAAGTAAACACATCGCTATGGGGTGAATGGCCATGGTTACGTTGGTCGACTAAATAAACCCTTCGTTTTGTTTCCAGTTTTCGTGCTATCGTTATCCAGTTATCTAACGAACCAAAAAGACCATGTAAAATAATTAGAGGTTTACCTGCACCTACTTCTTTGTAATTTAACTCCATATCAAAAAGCAAGTTGTTGAAGATACATTTGAATGGTATTTTCCAACCCGTAATAAAGGGAGTCACAAATCAGGGCGTGGCCAATAGAAACTTCGTCAAGATCAGCTATGTTTTGAGCAAAGTACTTCAGATTATACAAATCAAGGTCATGGCCTGCGTTAAGGTCAAGGCCCAATTTCTTAGCATGCTTTGCTGCTTCTACAAACGGAGCAATGGCTTGTCCTTTATTACTATGAAATTGTGAAGCATATGGTTCTGTATAAAGTTCTATCCGGTTTGATCCAACTTTTGCAGCTCCTTCCACATTTTTAAGGTTGGTATCCACAAAAATGGAAGTGCGTATTCCGTTTGCTTGTAATTCTTGAATTAGCTCCGTTAACAACAGTTCATTTTTAATAGTGTCCCAACCTGCATTGGAGGTAAGCACTCCCGGTGGGTCAGGCACCAGTGTAGCCTGGGTTGGTTTAACTTTAAGTACAAGCTCCATGTAGCGTTCGTCAGGATAGCCCTCAATATTAAATTCCGTTTTCACAACCTCTTTTAAATCAAGTACATCCTGGTAGCGGATATGACGCTCATCCGGCCGTGGATGCACTGTTATACCCTGGGCTCCATAGCGCTCACAATCTTGGGCTATTTGAACAACATTAGGGTTGCTACCCCCCCGCGCATTTCTAAGGGTGGCTATTTTGTTTACATTAACGCTTAATCGGGTCGCCATAACAACAGAATTCCTATTTTTGTTGCAAGTTAGATATTTAACAAAAAATATACATACATGAGTCTTAAGGAGAGAATAAATGAAGATATAAAGAAGGCTATGCTTGCTAAAAAGAAAGAAGAGCTTACTGCCTTAAGAAGTATTAAGTCTGCTATTTTGCTGGCAGAGACAGAAAAGGGGGCTCAAAGTGAACTTTCTCAGGACGTGGAAATGAAACTTCTGATGAAGGCAGCCAAACAAAGAAAGGAAAGCGGAGAGCTATTTGCCAAAGAAGGGCGCAACGACTTAGCTGAAAAGGAGTTTTTCGAACATGAGATCATTTCGAAGTACTTGCCACAACAAATGAACGAAGATGAATTGCGTGAAACTCTTAAGGAAATTATACAATCGGTGAGCGCTACCGGACCATCTGACATGGGTAAGGTAATGGGTTTGGCAACAAAACAACTGGCGGGTAAGGCAGATGGCAAGGCCATTTCAAGTGTTGTCAGGGAACTATTACAGGGTTGATGAATACACTTGATCTTATTTTAATTATTCCTATAGCGATTGGAGCTGTTAGTGGCTTTCGCAAGGGTTTTATTATAGGTATAATTTCGCTATTAGCTTTAGTGTTGGGAGTAATTGGAGGCTTTTATTTTTTGAACTGGGGCGTTTCTATTTTGATTAATCAATTTGGCCTTTCTGGCAGGTTTCTACCCATTCTGGCCTTCCTATTAATTTTTGTGGGCATAATTATAGTAGTGAATTTTATTGGGGCGGTGCTCAAAAAAATTGTTCATTTGATACTTCTTGGAGGGCTAGATAAAATAGCCGGAGCATTGGTTGGGGCCTTTATGTGGGCGTTTCTTATTTCAGCATTTATTTGGGTGGCAAGTGTGTTTAAAATAAACTTTCCGCCCAATTGGCAAGAAGGCTCTTTTTTGTTTGACTACGTAAAGCCGATTGCTCCTATGGTGGCCGGCATGTTTGATGGCATAATACCAGCTGCTTCCGATATATTGGATGGCCTTGGAGATTTAATTGATTCGGCAACAAAATAGATATAGAAAAGTTCAATCAGATGTATTAATTTGGTGTAACAGCGCATATGGAAATAAAAGAAAAACACGGATACAGCTATATTGAAGAAGGAGAAGGGCAAACATTTTTGTTGCTTCATGGCCTATTTGGAGCATTAAGCAATTGGGAGAAAGTTGTGAATAGATTCTCAAGGCATTATAGAATGATGATACCTATGTTGCCGATTTATGGCCTCCCTTTAAAGGAGTCAGGAATTGAAGGGCTTACAAAATATGTAACAGGTTTTGTGAATGCCTTTGGATTGGATAATATGATTGTGATGGGTAACTCCTTAGGCGGACATGTAGGATTAGCGTACATATTACAAAATCCTGAAAAGGTAGATAGGCTGGTATTAACAGGTAGCTCCGGGTTATTTGAAAACTCAATGGGGGGTTCTTACCCTAAGCGGGGAAGCTATGAATATATTAAAGAAAGAGTGGGATATACATTTTATGATCCTAATACGGTTTCAGAGGACTATGTTCAGGAAGTGTATGAAACGGTAAAAAGCCCGCAAAAAACATTAAGAATAATTTCAATTGCCCGTTCGGCCCAGCGGCATAACATGGCTGGAGATTTGCCTGCGATTAAAGCACCTACACTATTAATTTGGGGATTAAATGATACAATTACCCCACCTGCGGTAGCACATGAATTTAATAAACTTATTCCCAATTCAACCCTTAAATTTATCGATCATTGCTGCCACGCCCCTATGATGGAACAGCCTGACTTGTTTAATGATGTATTAGAAGAATACTTACTACCTCAGGAATATGCTAGCGTCTGAATTGATAAATCATATGATCCCTCCGTTGAAATTGACGGATACCACCGCTCATGCCCTGGTCTGGATGGATGAATTCAGATGTAATCAGTTGCCGGTTGTGAATAACGGAGAGTTTTTGGGATTGATTTCTGAAGACCTCATTTTGAATAATGAGCAAGAGGTAGCGATGGTAAAGGATATTGAACTTGACTGCATCCATTGTAAAGTAACTGAGACAACGCATTTCTTTGATATTATTAAGCTTGCTGCTTCAAGTAATGTTGAATTGGTAGGTGTTGTAAATGCAAACAATCAGTATGTAGGCGTTATTACCATTAAAGATACAATTAGCGCTTTGTCACAAACGCTTGCCATACAATCAAATGGAGCCGTGCTTATATTGTCCATGAAAGCTATTGATTACTCACTTTCAGAAATAAGCAGATTGGTGGAAACAGAAGGATTTAAAGTATTGAGCAGTTCCCTTCAAAAAGAAGACGAAAACCATGAAATGGTCAAACTTACGCTTAAAGTAGATAGTGAAGAAGTAGGACGATTGGTGGCAACCCTGGAAAGATTCAACTATAAAGTAATTGCGCGTCTGGATGACAATGAAGATCCTCAACATGATCAGGAAAGACTTGATATTCTGCTTAAGTACTTAGAAATGTAGTTTATGTCTCAGTTGGTTGCGATTAATGGAAAGCCATTTGAAAATGGCGAAAAGAAAAAAATCCAGGACTTTTTCGGGTCCTTACATGAGCACAATTTTACTCCAATAATTTCGAAGGAATTCACAAAAGCAATAGGAGACTTGGAAATACCTAATGCGGACAAGTTTAAGACCTATCATTCTGAAAAAGACCTCGAAAACGTAAAGTATGCTTTTTCATTTGGTGGCGATGGTACATTGTTGGAAACCTTGACCCATGTGGGAAGGTTTGAAATACCAATTGTGGGAGTAAATATGGGTAGGTTGGGGTTTTTAGCTACCACTCCGTTGGAAGATATTGAAAAGGCTGTTCAATATTTGGCATTGGGTGAATATGGCCTAGATGAGCGTGCTCTCCTTCAAATGGATTCCGACAAAAAATCTTTTGAAAAGGACAATTTCGCATTGAATGACTTTACCATTCTTAAACGCGATACCTCTTCCATGATTAAAGTAAAAGTATACCTGAATGGAATTTACCTGAATACGTACTGGGCTGATGGCCTTATTGTATCTACGCCAACGGGCTCTACAGGATATTCTTTAAGCTGTGGAGGGCCATTGGTGCTTCCTCAATCTAATAATTTCATTATTACACCAGTAAGCCCTCATAACTTAAATGCCAGGCCTTTAGTGGTTTCTGACAGCAGTGAGATATCTTTTAAAATTGAAGCTCGCAGTGAGAATGTCCTGGTTTCCTTGGATTCAAGATCAATGTCGGTTCCAACGGATATAAAAATATCTATAAGAAGGTATAAATTAAATGCTAAACTTATTAAGTTTAATAATTATAATCAGTTACAAACAATGCGCAAAAAACTAAAATGGGGAATTGATTACAGGAACTAGATAGTTTTTTATAATTCGTTGTGAATTAATACCTTTGTCACAACTGCAATGACAATTTTTAATGTGGTGAACTAATTAAATGAAAAGATTATTAACAATAGCCTTTACCATTGTGCTAGCCTTTGTGGTTACTACAGGTTTTTCTCAAATCAGCAAAAAGCAGATCAAGAAGAATAATAAGCAGATGGCAAAGTACAAAGGGAACAAAAACAGTTTTACTTCCCAGAAAAGGTATTATTATATTGGAGCAGGAATTAATGCGATGAACTATTTTGGAGATATCGCGCCAAAATCTAATATTTTCAGTACAAAAATTGGTTTTACACGTCCTGGTTTTTCAGGTGCTTTTGGTTATAGAATTGGTCCCAGATATACCCTGCAGGCTTCATTATCATATGGAAGATTGCAAAGTGATGATAATACCGCTGCTGATCCTCAAGGCGATGTCTCAAAGTTTAGATACGTAAGGAATTTACATTTCAGGAATGATATTTGGGAAATGGCTGTAGTTGGAATTTTTGACTTATTCCAAAACCAGGGATCCTATTTGAGCAGGGTGCAAATTACACCTTATGCACTTATTGGAATTGCAGGATTTCATCACAACCCTAAAGCAATTGCTCCAGAAACTGCTAATAATCAGCAGCAGACTCCATTGGCTGAAGCAGGGCAGTGGGTGGCACTTAGGCCGCTTGGTACTGAGGGTCAGTATGCAGATCTGGACCCTACAGATGCTAACTATGGCATTAAGCCCTATAGTTTATGGCAAATGTCCATACCTTTTGGACTTGGCGCACGTTATAGGTTAGGAGAGGCGCTTGACATATCCTTTGATATTACTTTCCGGTGGTTGTTTACAGATTATATAGATGATATAAGTAGAAATTATGTTGACTTAGGCGTGCTGGATGGGGATTTAGCAAAAGCTATGTCTGATCGGTCACAAGAGAGTGTTGCAGCAAAGACCGGTAATACTAGAGATTTATCTGCTTGGCCGGCTGTTACATATACAGGAAGAGATGGACAGGTGTACTCTGTGACCAATGGTTTTGGTTCTGAACATCCATCAAATAAAAGAGGGGGAGCAAGTGACAATGATATCTACTATGTAACAAGCATTAAAATCAGCTATATTTTGGGCTCATCATTTAGAAGGGCTAAGTTTAGATAATAAAATATGATAAGAACTAATAAAATGGGAATTCATGTAAAGCCTTGGGTTCCCATTTTTGTTTTTGTTTTACTCTTAAGTTTGCCCTCGTTAGCTCAAAAAAGAGAACTGGGTGGGGGTATTGGTATTCTTTCGTACACTGGAGACCTTTCCAGAAACCCACTCACAAATCCATTAAAACCCGGGGTAAATGTATTTTACAGGTTTAATATGAGAGATCACCTGAGTGTCAGAATTTCATTTTTAGCTGGTGGGTTGGCAGGCACGGATGCAAAACCTATAGATGCTTTTTCAGTAGCAAGAGCCAGTTCATTCAATATTTTTCTCTCTGAATTCTCTTCCGGGTTGGAGTATTATTTTCTTGATTTCAGAAGCAAGAAATCCGGTATTAATTGGTCACCCTATTTTATGGGTGGAATAGGAATATTCGGAATGCTTGGTCATGAAAATAAAACAGCCACCTATAGCAACGTTCAACTTGCGATACCCTTGGCAGTTGGGTTCAGGTATAGAGTATCTCCTATTTGGTCCTTTGCAGTCGAGGCTGGTGTACGGGCAACGCTATTTGATTATATGGATAATATTTCAGAGGGAGACATATTCAATAAGGACTATCAATATGGAAACCCTTTTGATAATGATAAATATTATTTTGCAGGGGTTACCGTAAGCTATACATTTTATAAAGTGCAATGCCCAGGATTGCCACTGGAACAAACATTCCGAAGGCGTTAATTTGATCATACGCCATTATTTTCAATTATTTAAAATACTTTTGCATCTCGAAAACTGGATTCAAGCGGGCTCGAAAAAGTGACAGAGTTTAATAACATACCGGAACATATAGCCGTTATAATGGATGGAAACGGGAGATGGGCAAAAAAGAAAGGCGCAGCTCGCATTTTTGGTCATAAAAATGCCATAAGTGCTGTTCGGGATACGGTGGAAGGATGTGCTGAACTAGGTGTGAAATACCTTACACTTTATGCTTTTTCAACTGAGAATTGGGGAAGGCCTAAAGAAGAAGTGGATGGCTTGATGGAATTGCTGATCGACTCACTTAGAAAAGAACTAAGCACACTAATGAAAAACAACATTCGTTTAAAAACGATAGGAAATATAAGTGAACTGCCCGGTAATTGTTATCAAGAGCTTCATGAAGATGTACTTGCCTCTGAAAAGAATACCGGTTTAACACTCATTCTGGCTCTTAACTATAGCGGCAGGGCTGAATTGGTGAAAGCAGTTGAGGAAATAGCTGAAAAGTTAGCAGACCAGGAATTAAGTAAAGGGGATATTAATGAGCAAGTGATCAACGATCATTTATCTACAAACCAATACCCTGATCCTGCACTGTTGATAAGGACAAGCGGTGAATTACGACTGAGTAACTTTTTGTTGTGGCAATTGGCATATACGGAACTATATTTTACCGATGTGCTTTGGCCGGATTTTAGAAAAAAACATTTGCATGCCGCAATTGAGGAGTATAATAAAAGAGAAAGAAGGTTTGGAAAAACAAGTGAGCAGTTAATATGAAGATAAAGGGTTTTATAGCAATTGTTTTTATTCTAATCTGTTCAGCTTCGTTTGGCCAAATACGGAAAGGCAGAACACAAACATTTGATCCAAACCCTTCAGGTTTGGACTACAGCCGGCCACAGGAATATGAAATTGCTAACATTAGAGTTGAAGGCACTACTTATCTGGACGGCAATACACTTGTTTCTTTAACAGGTCTTAAAGTGGGTGATCGAATTCGAGTTCCAGGCGAAGATATAAGCAGCGCAATAAAAAAGCTTTGGAAGCATGGCTTGGTAGGAGATGTTAAGATATTAATTGAAAAAATTGAGACAGGGAAAATATACCTGGTCGTTCAGTTGACAGAACGTCCACGGCTTTCAAAGTTCACATTTGAAGGCATAAGCAAAGCCCAACAATCAGAGCTAAAGGATTTAGTGGCCTCTTACCGGGGGAAAGTCTTGACAGACGCAATAATTAATATTACTGAAAACAATGTGCGCAAGCACTATATTGATAAGGGATTTCTAAACTGCGATGTTCAAACAACACAAGAAAAGGATACTTTATTGGCAAATCATGTTCGCCTAAACATTAAGGTAACTAAGAACCCGAAAGTTAAGGTGGATAGAATTTATATAGATGGAGCAGAAGAAGTAAGCCTTGGTAAGATTAAATCCAAGATGAAGAACACCAAAGAACGATTGAAGTTTTCTTTATTCCAGGATTTAGCCTATCGGGTTACTCACCTGAATTGGAAATCTTTTGTTTTTGAAAGTAAAGAAATGGACAAGAAGGCTATGGGAGACTACTTGTCAAGACATGTGAATATTAATATCTTCAAATCTTCCAAATACATAAAGGCAGATTTTAAAGAAGACAAGAAAACACTTATTTCCTACTTAAACTCAAAAGGGTACAGAGATGCAGTTATAACCAAAGATTCAATTTTTAAAACGGATACCAGCGCAATTGCAATCTATTTGAAAATTGAGGAAGGACATAAGTACTATTACAGAAACATTACCTGGTTAGGTAACTATGTGTATGATGACGCCCGGTTGAGCAGAGTACTTGGCATCAAATCAGGAGACATATATAATAAGGAAGAAATGGATAAGCGCCTGCAAATGAACCCGCAGGGAGTCGATATTTCTGGCTTGTATATGGACAACGGATATTTGTTCTTTAACATTAATCCTGTAGAGGTAGCTGTGGAAGGAGATTCCATCGATATTGAAATGCGTATTAGGGAAGGCGCTCAGGCTACAATTAATAAGGTTATTATTACAGGTAATGATCGTACGAACGACCATGTTATTCGTAGGGAGTTAAGAACACTGCCTGGAGATTTATTTAGCAGAACAAATATTATCAGAGACCAGCAACAGCTAGGAACGCTGGGGTATTTTGATCCCGAGCAAATTCAAATCCTTCCCCTTCCGAATCCGGTTGATAATACAGTAGATATTCAATACAAGTTGGTTGAAAGACCCAATGACCAAATAGAGCTTTCTGGCGGATGGGGAGGTTATTATGGCTTTGTTGGCACCCTTGGATTAACCTTTAATAACTTCTCTTTGAGAAATATTCCTGATTTCTCCAAATGGCACCCACTTCCTGTGGGCGATGGACAAAAACTGTCTATAAGAGCCCAGGCAAACGGGAAGCAGTTTCAGAGTTATACCCTTTCGTTTACCGAACCATGGTTGGGAGGTAAAAAGCCTAATTCATTTACCATTAGCTTAAACAGATCGGTTCAAAGGCTTGACGAACGCTTTTATGATCCGGGTAGCTTCAAAGTAAGTTCTATAACAGTTGGTTTAGGAAAACGCCTTACCTGGCCTGATAACTATTTTACCTTAAGCTCTGCACTTTCCTATAAAGTTTATGAGCTGGACAATTATTATACTTCGTATGGTTCTTTGCCATTTAGTACTGGGGTTTCTAATACCTTCTTGCTATCGTTAACGCTGGCCAGGAGCAGCATTGATAATCCAATGTATCCTAAATCAGGATCACAGGTTTCTTTAAATGCCAGTTTCACTCCTCCCTATTCTAAATTCAATGACCTTGATTATTCAAGTGCATCGGTAGAACAGGTGAATAAATGGGTGGAATATATGAAATACATGTTCGATGCATCCTACTATCTTAACCTTGTAGATAAACTGGTTTTAGAGTCCAGCATACATTTTGGTTTTATGAATACCTACTCACCTGGAAGAGTTTCTGTAGGACCATATGAACGATTTAGAGTGGGAGGTGATGGCCTGGCAGGTCAGAACTACGTTTTAGGAACCGATGTAATTGGACTTAGGGGGTATGAAAATGGAGCAATACGACCAATTGATCAATTTGATAATACCTACACAGGTATTGCGGGCGGAACAGTTTTCGCTAAATACTCTATGGAATTAAGGTATCCTATTACAACAGGGTCAGCTGCAACTATTTATGTTTTCGCTTTTGGTGAAGCTGGTAATAACTGGGACAATTATCAGACTTTTAGTCCATTTGACACCTACAAAGCAGCAGGTTTGGGTGCACGGTTATTTATGCCTGCGTTTGGTCTTATTGGTCTCAATTGGGGGTATGGGTTTGATACTTTACCGGGGGCAACAGAGCCTAGCGGCATACAGTTTCACTTTACCATTGGCCAACAATTACGCTAATTATTCCTATGAAAAAGCAGCTATATAAAATACCATTTTTCATTTTGGCAATGTATTTGTTACCAACTCAATTGTTGGCGCAAAAATTCGGGTATGTAGATACAAACTTCATACTCGGTAAAATGCCGGAATACCAGGAGGCTAAAGCTGAAATAGATAAATTGGCTAAGGCCTGGCAAGAAGAGATTCAAAACATGCAGATTGAGATTGATAATATGCATAGCGAATTAAAGGCGGAGGAAGTTCTTTTAACAGTTGAAATGAAAGAGGATCGTCTAAAAGAAATTGAGCAAAGAGAAGTAGCCTTAAAAGAGTACCAAAAAAAAGTTTTCGGTTTTGAAGGTTTGTTTTTCTTGAAGAAAAAGGAACTTATTAAGCCCGTTCAGGATAAAGTATTTGATGCAGTTGAAAAAGTAGCACATGAGCACAAGCTGCAAATAGTTTTTGATAAGTCCGGTGAATTGGTGATGATTTATACTGACCCGGTACATGATTACACGGATTTTGTTTTGGAAGAATTAGGATTAGGAGACCCAAATGATGTAATTAACAATTAGTTTTGGGCACCATTTAAATAAACGATTAATATATAAGAATTTAAATTACACAAAATGAATAAGCTGAAGTACTTCGTAGTGATGGTAGTCATATTTGTTAGCTCAGCAGCTATGGCCCAAACAACCCAAAAAATTGGGCATATGGATATGCAATATGTTTTAAGCGTTATGCCTGAAATGAAAAGGGTTCAATCGGAATTGCAGACCCTCCAAAGTCAGTTGGAAAAACAGGCTGCTGCTAAACAAAAAGAGTTTGAAGAAAAATACAACCGCTACGTAAACGAAGGTCCAACAATGGCCGAGGCTGTTCGTATGGATCTGGAAAAGGACCTTACAGACATGCAACAAAATGCACAAAACTTTGCTGCAAATGCTCAGAAATCATTGCAGAAGAAAGAAAATGAATTGATGCAGCCCGTTTATGAGAAAATTGGCAATGCCATTAATGATGTGGCCAAAGAAGGCGGATATTCCTATATTATCAATGCTGGGGTTCCGGGCCTGGATGTTCTGTACTATGCCGATACTACGATGGATGTTTCCAATGCAGTATTGAAAAAAATGGGTATTGAACCACCAGCTGCTAACTAGTTCTTACCTCAAAAATATTATTAAAGCCCCTTCGAAATTCGAAGGGGCTTTTTATTGCCCTTGGGTTACTATATTTGATTCATATGAAATTTCCTCGTCTTTTAAAACAAGGAGACAGAGTGCGCATTATTGCCCCTTCTGGCAGGCTGCCTACTAACGAGAGCCTGCGTAAGGCAATTCAAACGCTTGAAGATTGGGGGCTAACTATGGAAATTGCACAGCATGTATGGGATAACAAGGGGGTATTTGCTGCTTCAGATGAAAAAAGGTTAAAGGATTTTCAGGAAGCGCTCGATGATACTAATATAGATCTGATCCTTTGCGCAAGGGGTGGCTATGGGCTAACCCGGATTATAGACGATCTAAACATAGAAAATTTTGTACACTACCCCAAATGGGTTGTCGGTTATAGCGACATCACTGCTTTTCTCCAAAAATCATATCAAAAAGGAATCGGGGCAATCCATGGACCAATGGGCACCTCCTTTGGAAGAGAAGGTTCTGAAGAGTCAATAAATGCGCTTAAGAATCTTCTGTTCAATGGAGCTTCCTCCATATGCACAAATTCCAAGCAACTTAAGCCCGGCAAGGCAACAGGGCAGCTTGTCGGTGGCAACCTGGCTATGGTGTGTGATAGTTTAAGTACTCATTCTGAACTGGCAACTGATAATAAAATCCTGGTGCTTGAAGATATTGGTGAACCATATTACAGAGTAGATAGAATGTTGGTTCAGTTAAAAAGAACAGGAAAACTTTCAAACCTGGCCGGCTTAGTTATAGGAAATTTTAGCTCTATGTCAGAAGGAGAAATACCTTTTGGAGAAACCGTAATGGAAATGATCAAAAGACTTACAGAAGAGTTTGATTATCCGATTGCAATTGAAATGCCTATTGGCCACGAACCAGCTAATTTTCCATTTGTCTATGGAGCTGAATATGTATTGGAGGTTTCGGCTGATGGAGCAGTACTTGAAATAAATACTAAATTATAAACCCCAGCACTATTCCTCCCAAAATTATAAATGGTGCTTTTATTTTGGTAAACTGCAAAAGGGCAAATGTCAAAACCACCAATAGTGGATTAATAATGTTCAGATCCAACGGCCTGAACAGTATTATAGCTGCGGCCACTACCATACCTGAACTGGCTGCTGTAATACCTTCCAAAGAGGCTCTAACAATCCGGTATCGCTTAAGGCTTTCCCAAAAACGAATCACAAAGAAAATAAGAAACGTGCCTGGCAGAAAGATGCCTATTGCAGACACGAGCGCGCCCAAAATCATTCCTCCAACACCATCGGCTCGCATGGAAAGTGCACCTATATAGGCGCTGAATGAAAACACCGGACCGGGTACCGCCTGGGCTAGCCCAAAACCTGAAAGAAACTCGGCTGAAGATAGAAAATGTTTGAACTTTACAAACTCTGTATAAAGTAGAGGTATAAGCACTTGCCCGCCTCCAAAAATGAGTGAACCATTTCTATAGAAATTTTCGAACAATTTAATTGGGCGTACCGGTGTAAATGTAGCCAGTGCACCTGCAACTATAACCACAGAACCCCAGAGAATAAAATTTGTCCAGTTCACTTTGAAGGGTTCATTTTTTTCAATCACTGGTTGTCTTTTGTATTTAATGGCGGTCACTAATCCTCCCATTAAAATAAGAGCCGGATATAAAAAGGGGGAGCCTGCATACAGTGAGAGGCCAATGGAAAGCACCATAACTAAAATGCCAGACTTTGACTTAATAACTTTGGTTGTAATACGGAAGGCTGCATAGGCAATAAAGCCAACTGCAATGGGTTGTATGTACCTGATATGTTCCAGTATTTGGTCCTTTCGCTGAAAGGAAGAAAGTGCAATAGCAATAAACACAAGAATAGAAACAGCCGGGAGGCTCCAAACCAGAAGGGTGAGATACGCTAAGCCGGGGCCTCCAATCCTGAACCCGATAGCAGTAATGGTTTGTGTAGATGTCGGACCGGGAAGAATCTGACAAAGTGCATTAAGTTCGAGAAGTTCCTCCTCGCTCAAATAGCCTCTTTTGGCCACAAAATGATCAAGAAAATAAGCCATATGTGCCTGTGGTCCCCCAAAGGCAGTTAAGGCCATGAGTAGTACGTCCTTTAAAAAAATATAATATCTAACTCTTTTTACTGTCAATCTTTAGATTTTAATCCAAGTTCAATGAGTCGTTCATTTAAAAATTCTCCTGCGGTTATGTCCTGGTATTTTTTGGGATTTTCTGTCGTTATACAATTGTCAAGTGCACTAAGGTCCATTTCGGAACGAGGGTGCATAAAAAACGGGATGGAATATCGGGCAGTTTTCATTTCTTCTTTTGCTGGATTTACTACCCGATGAATAGTTGACTTGAGCCTGTCATTGGTAAGTCTTTCGATCATATCACCAACATTTACGACCAAATGCCCCGGCACAGCCGTTATAGGAATCCATTTTCCATCTTTTCGAAGTACCTGCAGGCCATCAGCACTGGCACCCATCAATAAGGTAATAAGGTTAATATCACCGTGTTCTGCCGCTCGAACAGCGTCATCTGGTACCTGAGAGGGATCCTGAATGGGAAAGTAATGGATTGGTCTTAAAATACTGTTTCCATTATGTACTTTATCGTCAAAGTAGTCTTCCTCAAGGTTCAGAAACAAGGCTATGGCTCTTAAAACCTGCTTGCCCGTGTTTTCAAGGGTTTTATACACCTCAAGGGAAATTTCTTTAAATTCGGGCAATTCTTTAGGCCAAATATTATCCGGGTACTCCTTCTTTATTGGGTCCTCATCAGTAACTTCCTGGCCTATATGATAAAACTCTTTCAGATCTCCGGTAGTTCTTCCTTTGGCATGTTCCTTACCTTTTCCTGTGTATCCTCTCTGTCCCGCTAATATAGGGTCCTCATATCTTTTTTTGATAGTATCCTCCAGCCCAAAAAAATCCTTTGTCGCTTTATACAATTTGCCCGATAGTACATCAGTCAAACCGTGGTTTTTTATGGTAACAAAACCAATATTACTATATGCTTCTCCAAGATCTTCGACAAATTTTCGCTTTTGTTCACTGGTTCCGTTAGTGAAATGCATTAAATCCAGTGATGGGATTTCATCGAATAATTTGTCACTCATGGGTTTAACTTTTCTAAGTAGATGGATACTATAAAAGTAAGGATATAGTTGGTAAAAAAAGTAGAAGAAGCTTTAAGAATGAAGCAATTCGTGAAGAATATCAACTGATTTTAATTTACCCAACTCCATATGATTTTGATAATATTCCAATAAATCTGTCAAAACAATTTGCCTGGTGGCATTCGTGATTTTAATGGAAATATTGAAATTGGAGGCGAGTAGCTTTTCCAGTATCTTCTCATTTTTCTCGTCTGAATAAAATGATTTGTTGGATATGTGATCGATAAAATCTTTGGAGGAATTGGGCCTGAACCCCAGGTGTTGTGACAAATTGAGTAAAAAAATCAAATGAAAATTCTGAATACTATCAGATTGATTGTCAAGGTGAATGATCGAACCCTCAACAAAAGAATATAAAGAGGTATTGCCTATCTCTTCTTTAAGACATTTATTAAGAATTTCAGTTAAAAAAAATGTGACAGCAGACTTTATAGGGTCTTGTCTTAATTGATGAAGTGGGTGGTAACTTTTTATTTCGGAAATTCTATTAACATTTTTTGAAGGGTTAAAATACAGTACTAATTCTACCAACGACATTGGTTGGAACAAGGCAATTTTACCGGAAGTGCTCTTGCTACGAACACTATTGGCAATTACACTTACAAGCCCTTCCTGCTCGGTGTAAATAGTTGCAATTACAGAGCTTTCCTTATACTTAACAAAGCGTAGCACAATACCTTTGGTCTTGATAAGCATATTATTTTACAATAGCTATTTTGCCCAATTGTCGTTCTGTACCATCTTCTGAACTGGCAAAAACAAAATATACACCTGTTCCTACATCTGACAAGTACTCATTTTTCATATCCCAAATAGCTGTATTGCCGTTTGCCTCAAGGTGAGTTACCAACCTGCCGGAGGCATCTGTAACTTTTAATTCACTATTAAAGGGCACTCCTTCAATGGTAATAACACCACTATAGCCAGGAGCCACTGGATTAGGGAATATTTTTGGTTTGTCATACGTACCGGTCAGCGTTCCGCTTCCCCGATAAGAAATAAGGCCCTCATTCGTACTAAAAAAAATTTCCCCAGTTAAGTGGTTGATGGCAATATCTGTTACTACATCTGAAAGCAAGGGACTATTTTCGGAGGTAAAATGCTCAATCAATTCGGAGCCATCCTTGTCAAACAGCCAGGCACCTTTGTTGGTTCCCATCCATATACGATTACCTCCGTCAACTGCCAGTGTGTTAACATTTTCCTTATAAAACAAAAGGTTATTGTCAATTATAGGTATGATGGCTTCCTGCTCTGCATCATCTAATATAGAATAAGGCCTTGCATAATACACTACACCTTTGTTGGTTGCTATCCATAGCTTATCTTCATTATCAAGTAGGAAATCATTTATAGAATTGTCCGGTAAAGTACCGGTTCCATCCGATTTGAGC
>JAGQYJ010000036.1:0-5137 GCA_020436145.1 Cyclobacteriaceae bacterium
GTGCCACCCAGCACATGGCCAATAAAATGCTGCAGGTTACCGGCAATATGCAGGCATAGATTGCCACCTGTATTACTTATGCCTTCAGGCAGAAGCCACAAATCTTCCTCTTTTTTATAGAGATCTATTTCCTTTTCTAATTGCGTTAGATCACGTTCAAAAAGTTCTTTTAGTTCTGCTACCATTGGTTTAATCCTAAATCCTTAACAATCTCTTCAACGTTTTCTTTTAATTTTTCTAATGTATTATCAACATCTTCCTTGCTGTCTGCCTTGCTGGTTAAGCTAAAATAGAATTTAATCTTAGGCTCAGTACCAGAAGGGCGGGCAGAAATCTTGCTTCCTTCTTTTGTGAAGAATTGTAAAACATTGGAAACAGGATAATCAAGGTTTTTTTCTTCTCCGGTCTCAAGATTCCTTTCTTTACTCAATTGGTAGTCCTTTATCATTACCACTTTTGAACCCCCTAAATGTGTTGGAGGAGTTTTTCTCAATTCTTTCATTTTATTGGAAATTTCCTCAGCGCCTTTAATTCCTTTTCGGGTAACGGAACGCATATTATCATACCATACACCATACTTTAAATATATATCATCCAGAAGGTTCCATAGGGTTTTGCCTTGTGCTTTTGCATCAGCGGCCATTTCTGCAATCAAAGCACAAGTGGCCACAGCATCCTTATCTCGTGTAACTGCCGAAGGCATATAGCCATAGCTTTCTTCGCCTCCACCAATGAATTGGTTAGGACCTTCCAGGTCTTTGATAATAGCCGCAATGTATTTGAACCCTGTAAGCGTATTATAGCAGGGAACCTTAAAGTCAGCACAAATTGCATCAAACAGATTGGTAGTTACAATGGTTTTGATCATGTATTGTGTAGAAGTATTAAGACTTCCCAATTCTTTTCGTTTGGTAAGCGTATAATAGGCCATTAAACTAACCATTTGATTACCTGTCATGAGTTCAAAGGAGCCACTCTTACCTTTGGCTGCTATACCAACACGGTCAGCGTCAGGGTCTGTGGCCATCAAGATATCAGCATTGGTGTCATTGGCCATCTTTAAGGCCAAGGTAAGTGCTTCTGCTTCTTCAGGGTTTGGATATACCACCGTTGGAAAATTTCCATTTGGCTCTTCTTGTTCTTTAACAACATTAACATTTGTGAACCCCAATCTTTGCAGTGTCTTGGGAACTAAAGTTATTCCCGTACCATGAATGGATGAATACACAATATTCAAATCGTGTTCCTTTTTTATACCCGTTGGGTCTATAGCCAATGCCGTAATTGCTTCAAGGTATTTTTCATCCATGTCATTCCCGAGGGGAATGATCAGATTCATATTGGCTTTGAAATTGATTTCCTCCAGAGAAGTAATTGCCTGCACTTCTTCGATTATATTTTGATCATGTGGAGGCGTAACTTGTGCTCCATCATCCCAGTATGCTTTATAGCCATTGTACTCTTTGGGGTTATGAGAGGCCGTAAGCACTACGCCAGACTGGCACCCCAATTCCCGTATGGCAAATGAGAGCTCCGGTGTTGGCCTGAGTTCTTCAAATAAATAAACTTTAATACCATTTGCAGAGAAAACTGCTGCAGTTGTTTCAGCAAAAAAGCGGCTGTTATTTCTGCTATCATGAGCTATAGCCACTTTCACCTCCTTACCGGGAAAGGCTTTCAACAAATAATTGGATAGCCCCTGGGTAGCCATCCCAACCGTATATTTATTCATGCGATTAGAACCAACACCCATGATGCCACGGAGGCCTCCAGTGCCAAACTCCAGGTCTTTGTAAAAGGATTCAGTTAATTCCTGCTCGTTGTCGTTGAGTAGTTTCTCAATACCTGCCTTAAAGTCCAGGTCAATATCTTGTTCTAGCCAAGATTCGGCTTTTTCTTTAGCTGTCATTTGTAGTTTTTCTTTGCCAATTCAATATGTGCCAGGTGATGTCTGCAATGCCATTCGTACTGGCAAAGCGATTCTTTCAAATCATATTCATCATTATACTCCGGATGAACATAAGTTTGCTCAAAGTCTTCAGGTTTCATGGAATGCAAAAGCTTGGCCCACCTGTGGTGCACCCCTTCCAATATACCCAAAGATGGATCAATCGGGCCTTCATAATCAGGTTGTTTAGCCCATAAATCCTGTACATACGGTTTAATAACAGGCCTTTTTTCAGTTAATGCCAACTTAAACCTTACATAGGCATTCATATGGCTATCTGCCAGGTGGTGTACGAGCTGGCGTATTGTCCAGCCATCTTTTCTGTAGGGATTATCCAGTTCTTTATCCGATAATCCCTCAACAGCAGTTTTTACCCTGGAGGGAAATTCTTCAATGGCTTTTGTCCATTGTTTCAGTTGATCAGAACCAATTGTTTTCAACTTAGGGCATTTGCCAACCGGGAAACGTAATAAATCATCCATCCTGATTATCTGTTAAAACCAAGTACTTTTCTAACCCTTTTCAATACATGAATACCGATCTCACGAGCTTTTTCCTCCCCTTGCAAAAGTTTGGATTCAATTGTATCGGGGTTATTCATCAGTTCATTAAAAAGAGCCCTTTCTTTAGCATATTTCTCTAAAATAACTTCATATAATTCCTGCTTGGCCGTTCCATAGCCATAGTTGCCTCCTTTGTAGTTGTTTCTCATTTCTTCTACCCTGGCTGGAGAAGCCAACAATTTATACAGCGCAAAGACATTGCACGTATCCGGATTTTTTGGCTCTTCAAGAGGAGTGCTGTCGGTTACTATTCTCATTACATTTTTACGGAGTTGTTTTTCGGGGAGAAAAACATCAATCGTATTCCCATATGATTTACTCATTTTCTGACCATCCGTTCCGGGAACGGTCATTACCTCTTCATCAATCTTGGCTTCAGGCAGGACAAAAATTTCTTCGTTATAGTAATGGTTGAAACTCCTGGCAATATCACGTGTCATTTCCAAATGTTGCTGTTGGTCCTTTCCTACAGGCACTATGTTGGCATCATACATCAAAATATCACTTGCCATAAGTACTGGGTATGTAAAAAGGCCCGCATTAACATCCGCCAGCTTGTTGGATTTTTCTTTAAATGCATGTGCATTCTGCAACATCGGAAAAGGGGTGTGGCAATTAAGATACCAGGTGAGTTCCGTAACCTCCGGGATTCTTGACTGACGATAGAATATATTATTATCCGTGTTGAAGCCAAACGCCAGCCAGGCAGCTGCGATAGCTTTTGTATGCTCCTTTACTAAAGCAGCATCTTTAACTGAAATGATTGAGTGGAGATCAGCAATGAAAAAAAGCGATTCATTATTTTTTTGTTCCGAAAGCTCAATGCCCGGTAGTATGGCTCCCAAAATATTGCCTAAGTGTGGCTTTCCTGAACTTGTAATGCCTGTAAGTATTCTGGCCATTATATATATTCTAAAGTAATAATTATCTTCAGGCAAATATGACAAACCTGAGGGCTAACTCAAATCAAACCTTCGTTTTTTGTACCTTTGAGTTACTTTTTGATAATTAAATCGATTCAATACAAGATCAATAAAAATACAGGAAAATGAGGAAGATAGTTGTAATTCTTTTGCTTTTGACAGGCTATGTATCTGTAGCACAACAAGCACAATCCATCACCTTTGAGGAACCTTCTCATGATTTTGGAACTATTAAAGAAGAGAATGGACCGGCAGAGTTTGATTTCAAGTTTAAAAACACCGGTTCGGAACCACTGAAAATTTTGAATGTAAAGGCTTCTTGTGGTTGTACAACTCCTAACTGGACCCGCGAGGAGGTTGCTCCAGGGGGAGAAGGTTTCATTAGGGCGAGCTATAATCCACATAATCGACCAGGGCCCTTTCATAAAACATTGACAGTTACCACAAGCACGTCTGCTAATAATACAGTTGTTCTTCGCATAAACGGCCAGGTAGAACCAAAACCCAGAACGGTAGAAGATGACCTGCCAACCTTAATGGGTGCAATAAGGGTAAAGTACAAAGCATTTAATTTGGGCAAGGTCTACAATAATGAACCAACTGTCGGAGAGTTTGATGTATATAATGCGTCTGAAAGCCCAATAACATTTAATAAAGAGGTGGAAGGTCCTGCTTACATTAAAGTTGAGTTTTCACCGGAAACGCTGGCTCCAAAAGAAAAAGGTAAAGTAGTTATTACATATAATGCTGAAGCACGAAATGACCTCGGTTTTATATCTGATAATATTGTATTCAAAACAAATGAAGAGGGTGATAATGCCAGTAAAAGCATGGCTGTTTATGCTACCATAGAAGAGTACTTTCCGCCTATGACAGAGGAAGAACTACAGGCTGCTGCACATTTGGGTATTGAAGAGCCAATGCATGACTTTGGAAATGTGACCTCAGGAGATAAATTGGAGACCACTTTTGTTCTTACCAATACTGGCAAGAGTGATTTAAACATTCGTAAAACAAAGGCAAGTTGCGGGTGTACGGTTCCTCAATTAGCAAAGGAAGATTTGAAACCAGGTGAGTCTGTTGAAATGAAGGTGACTTTCAACACCTTTGGAAGGAGAGGAAATCAGATAAAAACAGTTACTATTTATTCAAATGATCCGTCAAAACCGGTTCAGAAAGTTACTGTTAAAGCTTCAGTAGCAGCCGCACCTGCCAACTAATATTATACTTGACTGCTATTGCTTTTTCCAGAAGAACGGGGCAAAAAGAATTAGAACAGGGTAGATTTCCAGTCGTCCTAATATCATGAACAGCATAATTACAAATTTGGCTGCTTGTGGTAAATGGGCAAAATTACTGGCCGGCCCTACGCTACCAAGGCCCGGGCCAATACCGCCCATGGCGGTTGCAATTGAGCTTAGAGCTGTGGTGCCATCTACGCCCATTATCACAAGTATGTAGCTGCCAATAAGGAACGACATGATGTACCATAAGATAAACATCATGGTAGAGTTGCTTTCCCGGTAGCTTACAACTTTGGAATTAAGCTTTACAATATGTACCGAGTTGGGGTGCATAAGCTTATAGAATGTATTCTTAATATTTTTTACAGCAATAAGGTGCCGGGCCATTTTTATGCCACCGGCTGTTGAACCCATGCTTCCGCCAAAAAACATAAGCAAGAAAATGATGGCCCATCCTAG
>JAGQYJ010000036.1:5206-10086 GCA_020436145.1 Cyclobacteriaceae bacterium
TGATTCCCTAAAAGCAAGCTCAAATGGCCTGTCAGAATTGTAAAGCAAAATAGCTGTTACTAAAAAACCTGAAACGATTATCACTGAAAGGTAAAATCGTAATTCTTCGTTTTCTTTTATTTTTCTAAATCTCCTCTTTAAGAAATAATAGTGAATAATAAAGTTGGTACCTCCCAGAAGCATAAATATCATTACCACATATTGCAGATAAGGAGTATAGCCAGCTATGCTGGTGTTTTTTGGTGAAAAACCTCCCGTGGAAATGGTGCCAAATGCATGGCATACACTGTCGTACAGTGGCATATGACCAAAGAGTAAGAAAACAATTTCAGCTATGGTAAGCAACACATAAATAAATAAAAGCCGCTTGCCTACAGATTGTATACGGGGGTGAATTTTTTCGGGTAGAGAAGACTCAAGGGTAAATAAATTATAACTACCTATTTTCAATGCAGGCATTATAAGTATTACCAGGACAATAATTCCGATCCCACCTATCCAATGCGTAAGGCTTCGCCAAAAAAGTATCGATTTGGGCAAGCTTTCAATATCAGGCAAAATGGATGCCCCCGTTGTGGTAAAACCTGAAACGGATTCAAAAAAGGCATCCAGGTTAGAAGCAAAATATCCTGAAAATATAAAGGGGAGAGATCCAACCAATGAGATCAGAAACCATGCAAAAGCGACCGAGAGGTAAGCTGCCTTTTTATTAAGAGTAGTCAATTCCTTGTCCTTTGAGGTCAGAAAGAGGAAGCCTGCCAGTATGAATGCAATGGCCGCAGAATACATAAAGGGTTTTATGGGCTCATGATAGTCGATAGCGATGAGGGCGCAAACAAAAAATGCAACTATAGAAATGGAGAGTATCCTGGTTAATATCTTAGATACTACAATGTATTTCATTGCCTATGATTAGTAGTTTGTAAGACGGATATAGAGGTAGTGGATCAAAAAAGTTTGAATAACCTGATGCGCAATCCATTATGTTTCGGGTGCCTTTCAAATACGTTATGAGTATATGATAAACCAGTAAAAATTCTCTGCACAAATTGTGTTTGTGCAAGTCCCAAAAACAAATTTAGTTAGAAAAGGATAGCCGGTATGTAATTTACCTACTTTTTACATACCGACTGATTATTTTATTTAAAAGCAGAGATGCCTGTTATCTCATGGCCCAAAATCAGCAAATGGATATCGTGAGTGCCTTCATAGGTAATTACGGATTCCAGATTGGCCATATGGCGCATCATGGGGTATTCTCCCGTTATGCCCATGCCCCCGTGTATTTGCCGTGCCTCACGTGCAATATCAAGGGCCATTGCCACACTATTACGTTTTGCCATTGATATCTGTGCTGAAGTAGCTTTTCCTTCATCCATCATTTTTCCAAGCTTCCAGTTGAGCAACTGGGCTTTTGTTATTTCGGTCAACATCTCGGCCAGCTTTTTCTGTACAAGTTGGAAGGAACCAATAGGTTTATCAAACTGGATGCGTTCCAGCGAATACCTGCGAGCTGCATCGTAGCAATCCATTGCAGCCCCCGTAGCACCCCAGGCAATGCCGTAACGTGCCGAGTCAAGGCACATGAGCGGAGCTCCTAATCCACTTTTGGCAGGCAAAAGATTTTCTTTGGGCACTTTAACATTGTCGAACACCAACTCACCTGTTGTGCTGGCTCTTAACGACCACTTGTTGTGTGTTTCAGGGGTAGAAAAGCCTTCCATCCCTCGCTCAACAATAAGTCCATGGATTCGCCCTTCTTCATTTTTAGCCCAAACAACCGCGATATCTGCTTTTGGAGAATTTGATATCCACATTTTAGCACCATTTAAAAGATAATGGTCGCCCATATCTTTAAAGTTGGTAACCATACCACCCGGGTTCGAACCATGGTCGGGTTCAGTCAACCCAAAGCAACCCAGCATTTCTCCAGAAGCAAGTTTAGGCAGGTACTTTTGTTTTTGTTCTTCCGAACCAAACTTATAAATAGGATACATTACCAGTGAGCCTTGCACCGAAGCTGTTGAGCGCATGCCAGAATCGCCCCGCTCTATTTCCTGCATAATTAAACCATAGGAAATATAGTCCATTCCACCTCCACCATATTCTTCAGGGATAAAGGGTCCAAATGCACCCATTTCTCCAAACTTTTTGACCATATGTTCAGGGAAATAGGCCCGCTGGCACCAGTCTTCTATATAAGGGCTAATTTCTTTTTTTACAAAGTCCCTAACAGAGCTTCGTATCAATTTGTGTTCTTCTGTTAAAAGATCATCTATCTGGTAAAAATCAGGCGCTTCAAAGGCATCTGTTTTCATGCTTTTTGGTTGCGTTGCAGTGGTCTCAGACATTATTACTTGGTTTTAATTTCGACTCAAATGTACAACGATTATTCACTACTACTGTGCACGATAACTTCATTGTTTGTACCAAAATGATGTTATTTTAGTATTTAAGTTAAGCTTAAAGTATTTAACAATAGTTACCCAATTAAACCCTATGCGCTATTCCCTCATATTGATAGCAGCTTTTATGATTTCGCATTTAGCGGGTGCCCAACAACTAATGCATACGTATTATGAGTTAGAGGGGGAGCCTTTGAAAGAGGAATATAGAATTAATGAAAAAGGAGAATTTGATGGGGAGTACACATCATTCTACGAAAACGGAAACATAAAAAGCAAGGGGTTTTTCAGTAGAAATAAATCAACAGGTGAATGGAGTTATTATTTCCTTTCAGGTGAATTGCGGATGAAAGGCACTGTTGAAAATGGTAAAAATATTGGCGTTTGGGAGTACTACTATGAATCTGGTGGAAAAAAAATGGAGGGAGAGATTGTGGATGGCAGGAAGAAAGGATTATGGGTTATTTACTATACCAATGGGAGCAAACAAAGTGAAGGCTTTTTTGAAAGTAACACACGCATAGGTACCTGGAAATATTATGCCGAATCGGGTGGACTGAAAGCAACGGAAGAAATCAAAGAGGATCACTCAGTTTACACGGAATATTATATTTCAGGTGAACGAAAATCTGTAGGGAATAATTTTGGTGGCAAGAAAATAGGAGAATGGAGTTACTTTTATGAAGATGGATCCCTTGAAGCAAAGGGCAATTACCGGGATGGCAAGAAATTTGGCCCCTGGAAATATTATACTGAATCAGGTTCTGTTAAGGCGGAAGGAGAGTATATTAATGATCTAGCAGATGGAATTTGGGTGTACTATTACGAGTCGGGCCAGGTACAGTCCAAAGGGAAACTTTATAAGGGACAAAAGGACGGTTCCTGGTCTTTGTTTTATGCTGACGGCAAGTTGAAAGGAGAGGCTGAATACCAACTAGGGGATGGGTTTTACAAAGAATATTATAAGAGTGGTTCACTTAAGGTGGAGGGTAAGGTAGTAAACGGGAGAAATCAGGGTACCTGGAAATATTTTTACGAATCAGGATATTTGGAAGGTGAATGTGAGTTTAGGAACGGAGAGGGCGACTTTATTGGTTATTATCCGCCAAATACAAAAAAAGAGATTAAGGAAGGCCTGACTGGTTCTAAAAAAATGAAAGGAGTAATACGGGATAATAAGAAGATTGGAATTTGGGAACTTTTTGAACCTAACGGTGAATTGGCCGGTTATTACAAACCTTATTATGAAGGGGATAATGAAGGATTTTCCTTGGCTGATGATACAGAAGAACAACAGGCGCTCAGTGCCCAAAAAAGACAAGTCCGCTTGGGCACATACCACTATGACAATTATAAAAGCAGGTATTTCAAAGGCAAAATAAATGAACATAGAGCGTACATAGTCAATTATAATCCGGTGGCTATTTTTTACAATATTTTTCCTGTAGGAGTTGAATACTACATGGATCAAAGACTGGGCTATGAGTTATTGGGGCAATACATAAGGGCTCCATTTCTTAGTGATTTTAAGTCGTTGGAAGATGGAAAAAACTATTCGGAGGGATTTAGTGCTTCCTTGAGGCAAAAATTTTATCAGAAGGTAACAGAGGTAGGAGTTCCCTATTTTGCCCATGAACTTAGATATACTTACCTGCAGCATTCTACCAATATTGGTGGTCAATCAACGTTAGGAGCCATAGAGTCAAGGTACGAATATGCTATTTTGGTGGGGGTAAGATATTTTAAAAACCAACAGGATAACGGATTCACAGTGGATATATTTTTGGGAGCAGGTGCTGGGTATCGCGATTTTAAGGAAAAATATGAAGCCTCGAGTACCTTTAACGATCCATTTAGCAATTTGAATAGCAATATCTTATCCCTGTCACTCAGGGCCGGGTTCCATTTAGGTTTCACTTTTAAGACCCGAAAATTTTAAGCATGCCTCGAAAGGTTATTTATTCACTTTCTCCTTCAGAAGCCTATCCGCTTGATGTACTTGAAGAGGTCGTTCTTCAGAAGTCAGGTATTGCAAATGGCCAGGTGGAACTCTTAAAAAGGTCAATTGATGCGCGTAAATCAAAAGTGAAAATAAGAGTAGAAGCAAACATTTATGAGCAAGGTGAACCTTTCGCACTAATAGATTACAGAAAAACCGATAATAATGTTGAGAATGCAAGGCAAGTAATTATTGTTGGCTCCGGTCCTGCAGGTTTATTTGCAGCATTGCAACTGATTGAGATGGGTTTTAAACCGGTAATTCTTGAAAGAGGTAAAGATGTTCAGGCGAGAAGAAGAGATTTGGCGGCAATTAATAAATATAATACCGTTAACCCCGACTCTAACTATTGCTTTGGCGAAGGTGGAGCGGGCACCTATTCAGACGGCAAGCTTTATACAAGGTCGGGCAAACGTGGTAACGTGCGTAGAATCCTGGAAATATTGGTTGCTTTTGGCTCAAGGAAGGAAGTTCTG
>JAGQYJ010000036.1:10093-14402 GCA_020436145.1 Cyclobacteriaceae bacterium
ACACAAGGTCGGGCAAACGTGGTAACGTGCGTAGAATCCTGGAAATATTGGTTGCTTTTGGCTCAAGGAAGGAAGTTCTGATAGATGCTCATCCTCATATTGGCACCAATAAGTTACCTAAACTAATAGCCAATATTCGTGCTTTTATTTTAGAGCGGGGTGGGGAAATACATTTCAATACCCGTGTTGACGACCTGATTGTAAAAGATGGGGAAGCAAAGGGTGTGCGTGCAAAGGGAGTGCAATTTATGGGTGAAGGCGTGATACTGGCAACGGGCCACTCAGCAAGAGACATTTATCTTTTGTTGGAAAGAAAGAAAATAGCCATAGAAGCCAAATCGTTTGCACTTGGCGTGCGGGTAGAGCACCCTCAGCAGTTGATTGATTCTATTCAATATCATTGCGATATAAGAGATACGCACTTGCCGGCAGCAAGTTATTCGCTGGTACAGCAGGTAAAATATCATGACATTCAAAAGGGTGTTTTTTCGTTCTGTATGTGCCCGGGTGGTTTTATTGTGCCGGCAGCTACCGCACCCGGTGAAATAGTGGTAAATGGAATGAGTCCTTCCAGAAGAGATTCGAAGTTTGCTAATTCAGGAATTGTAGTATCGGTAGATAAAGAAGATTTAATACGCTACGGCAACTATGGAGCACTGGCTGGAATGTACTACCAACAAGAGGTTGAACAAGCTGCTTTTTCAGTTTCAGGTAGCCAGGCAGCGCCTGCTCAACGGCTGGTTGATTTTACTAAAAAGAAAGTGTCTGCAACACTTCCTGAAACTTCGTACCAGCCGGGAACCGTTTCAGCAGAAATGGGTGATGTATTACCCGAACCAATTGCTCTGCGATTGCGTAATGCCTTTCAATTATACGACCGCAAGATGAAGGGTTATCTTACCAACGAAGCAGTGATATTGGGCGTGGAAAGCAGAACATCTTCACCGGTCAGGATTCCAAGGAACTTTGAAACACTGGAACATGTTGAGATTGCAAGGCTGTACCCGGCAGGAGAGGGGGCAGGGTATGCAGGCGGGATTGTATCCGCTGCTATGGATGGGGAGAAATGTGCCAAAATGTTGGCAGAAAAGTATTTAAAAAAATGAATGATTCTAAAAAGACGGTTATCATTGGCGCCACAACAAATGAAACCCGATATGCATTTATGGCTGCAGATCGGTTACAGGGAGCTGGTATAGAATTTGTTCCTGTAGGAATAAAAAAGGGAACGGTCTTCGGAAAAGATATTTTGCCCTTGAGTGAAAAGCCCGTAATTGAAAAGGTGCATACAGTGACCTTGTACATTGGTCCTCAAAACCAGCCTGAATGGTACGATTATATTCTTTCGTTGCAACCTGAGCGTATTGTATTTAATCCGGGTACGGAAAACAGGGAGTTTGAAGAGCTGGCTAATAAAAAAGGAATTGAAACTGTAGAAGGCTGCACCCTTGTAATGCTGGGCGTTGGAACCTACTAATTAATGGTAATATCCTTCAACACAAATTCGAAGGACTCAACTGTATTGCTCTTATGCAATGCTCTATCCTGAATTTGAACATCCAGCCTTAACGTATCGTTTTTAAAAATACTCTTGATTCTTGCTCCAACCATTCTGTAGGTAAGCTTGCCTTCCAATGGACGTTCTTTCAGGGAGGTATTGTTGTTTCCATCCCTGTTTAAAATGGGGAATCTTCCGTAGTAGCTTTCACCGCATTCAGGAGGGAAGGCCAATAACCAGTCATAATATGAATATTGGCCGTTCTTGCGAACATAAAAATCAACAAATATATTGTAATGATTCAGGTTTTGCTGAACATAAATTGTATCGCTTTCGTCAATTAAGTAGTTGTAACAGGAGTATGGAAACTCATAATTAGGAAGAGTGTCATATGGAGGTGTGTTCCTGTCAGCATAAGTAATCCAACTTCCATCCTGTTTTGTATATCCCCAAAGTGCATTGTAGGGTTCATACAAGTAGCTATCATCAAGGCCAAGATCTCCATCTCCATCCTTAAAATTAACACTCACAAAAAGTGTATCGGGAATAAGGCTATTATCCCCTGCTTTGAAATATACATTATCGAAGGAAATACTAGGCTCTACGGGATACTCTGGTGGGTTACTGCACCCTGTTACCAGTCCTGCACCCAGAATAAGAAGGAACCCATATTGTATTACCGACTTCAAGCTATTTCTCTAGATTTGTGATATAAAAATTCTATATAGTAAACGCATGCCAGACGCTAAAAGTTTTTTGCAGTCGCTTTCCAAAATTAACCAATACAATTTTGAAACCCATGCTCTGGAACTTTTTCATTGGCAGGCAAAATACAACCCGGTTTACAGAACTTATATAGAAGAACTTGGTGTATCTTCTCAGCAAATTCATTCTTTAAGTGCCATTCCTTTTTTGCCAATCTCCTTTTTTAAGCAGCATTGTATCAAAACCAACGAATGGAAAGCAGAAAAAGTATTTGAAAGTAGTGGTACCACTGGTATGCAAACCAGTAAACATTTCGTAAAGGATCTGAACTTTTATCAGGTTCATTCTAAAAAACTATTTGAAGAGGTATTTGGGAGTACGAAAGACATGCATATACTGGCATTATTGCCTTCTTATTTGGAGCGTGGAACTTCATCGCTGGTAGGAATGGTTAGCCACTTGATAGAAAGCACCAACTCACCCTATTCTGGTTTTTATTTACATAATTACCAGCAATTGGCAGATACTTTGATAGGTCTCAAAAACAACCCAGGAAAGACTATACTTTTTGGAGTAACCTTTGCTTTATTGGACCTGGCAGAGCAATTTGATTTGGATCTAAGCTATGTTACCCTGATTGAAACAGGGGGGATGAAAGGCAGAAGGGAGGAGATTACAAGAGGTGAGCTTTATAAAATGCTAAAAACCAGGCTAAACTTTAAAGACATCTATTCCGAATACGGAATGACAGAGCTGCTTTCGCAAGCATATGGTAAAAACGGGAGTTTTAAGGCCCCTGGTTCAATGGAAATCTTTATACGGGAAGTAAATGACCCATTCAGTTTTACAACCATAGGAAAAACAGGAGGCGTTAATGTGGTGGATTTGGCCAATGTGCATACCTGTGCTTTTATCGAAACCCAGGATTTGGGAAGAAAGTTTGAAGATGGAACCTTTGAAGTGTTGGGGCGGTTTGACAACAGCGAGTTGAGAGGCTGTAATTTGCTGGTTTCTTAAACCATTTCTACCTCTAATGGATCATCGCACTCATCCAGCAATTGTTTTTGCGTTTTGCCCAATACGGGGTGTTCAAAATCAGGAGCTATTTCCACCATTGGCACCAATGTAAACCTTCGGTTAGGAATACCGGAATGCGGTATTTCCAAATTGGAGGTAATAACCACAGAAGAATTGAAATATAAAATATCAATATCTATTAACCGTTCGCCCCATTTTTCAAATCGCACCCTGCCTAATTCTTCTTCAATTTTGGCAATTTCTTTGAGCAGTTTGTGAGGCGTATATGAAGTGGAGATTTCAACTACCTGGTTAAAAAAAGAAGGTTGGTTCTCTTTACCCCATGCAGCAGTTTCATAAACAGAAGAGGTTGCTCTTATTTTTCCAAGTCTTTCGCCAACTTGTTCTTTTGCTTGTGAAAGCATATGTTCTCGGTCACCCAGGTTCGATCCTAAAAGTAAAAATACCTGTCGGGTCATAAATTCTTAATTTTAACGCCAGCATGAGCAAACCGGATATTGGATAATCCAAACCGGTCAGGCGCCATTCAAACTATTTTCATGCAATTAAAAGAATACTTACGAAAGTATTTATACTTCGTCTTATTTTTGAGTGGAATGTTACCTTTGGTGACAAAAAAAGTGGTGAAATCTTTAGAGTGATGATGATTTTTCCATAGAACTCTGGAGACAATTAACAGTAATAAATTCAAATCAAAATGAAATTTCTAAGGTCTTTTTTAGCAAGCCTGCTTGCGTTGGTGGTTTTTTCAATTGTCGGTTTCTTTTTCCTGGCCGCTATGGTGTCTGCACTCGATCAGGAAGAACCGGTGGATGTGAGCGAAAACAGCGTTTTACATATTAATCTAAACCGGCCACTGGCAGACCGTAGTTTTAATGATCCTTTTTCAGAACTTGGTTTTGGAGGAGGAGATGCCAAAAGGATAGGAGTTAACGACCTTAAAAAGGCACTGGAGCATGCAGCAACAGATGATAAAATAAAAGGCATAGTTCTGGAAGCTCCTTCGTTAATGGGCGGTCTTGCTTTGGGTGAAGAAGTACGCAAAGCATTGGTTGAATTTAAGGAATC
>JAGQYJ010000036.1:14804-19179 GCA_020436145.1 Cyclobacteriaceae bacterium
GTTGTACAGAGACCAATTCTTGCAGAAAATAGCTGACAAAATAGAAGTGGAAAAGACCAAGGATATCAACTTCGTAAGCTTTCAGGATTATAATCGATCCTATAAAAACACGAATGCTTCCAAAAATAGAATAGCCGTGATTGTAGCCGAAGGCGATATTGTGGATGGCAAAGGATCAAAAGATCAGATTGGCTCTGATAGATTTACCAGGGAGATACGAAAAGCACGCGAAAATGATAAGATTAAGGCAATTGTCTTACGCGTTAATTCTCCCGGTGGAAGTGCCCTTGCTTCAGATTTGATATGGAGAGAAATTGTTAAGACTAAAGAGGTTAAGCCTGTAATTGCTTCTTTCAGCAATTATGCCGCATCAGGGGGGTATTATATAAGTATGGCTGCTGATACCATTGTGGCGCAACCCAATACCATTACGGGCTCAATAGGAATTTTCGGTATTATTTTCAATATGGGTGACTTTATGGCCAATAAACTGGGCATTACCACGGAAGATGTCAATACCGGTAAATACTCGGGTATGATGACCACAACACGTGCATTGACTGAGGCTGAAAAGAAAATTATACAGAACAGCGTTAATCGTGGGTATGAAATTTTCACTACCAAGGCTGCTGAAGGCCGTCATATGAGTTTGGAGGCATTAAAGGCAGTTGCATCCGGCCGGGTGTGGACGGGTACTCAAGCCAAAGAAATTGGCCTTGTAGATGTACTTGGAGGATTGGATGATGCGGTGCAGATAGCCGCAGAAAAAGCAGGAATAGCAGATGACTATAAAGTAAGGTTTTACCCTGAGCAAAAAACGGCTATTGAAGAATTAATGGAGGAACTGGAAGGAAAAACAGAAGCCCGGTTAATGAAAGCTAAGTTGGGAGATATGTACCCTTATGCCGAATTACTTGAAAAAGTAAATTCAATGAATGGGGTTCAGGCACGTATGTTCCCCAGCATAGAAATTGAATAATGCGTAAAGTTTATTATTTATCTACTTGTTCTACTTCCAAACGTGTAATAGAAGAGTTAGAATTATACAATAAAGGGTTTGAATTCCAGGATATAAAGATTGATTTTATCACTGAAACCCAATTGGAGCGAATGTATAAAATGGCGGGTAGTTATGAAGCACTCTTTTCTAAAATTGCCCGTAAGTACAAAGAGTTAAGATTAAAAGACAGGCACTTGACTGAAGCTGACTTCAAACAATACATTTTGGAAGAATACACCTTCTTAAAAAGGCCGGTTATCATTATTGATAATTCTATTTTTATAGGAAGCGCTAAGAAAACAGTTGAGGCTGCTGCCGAAAAGCTTAAAGCGCATAACTAATGCCCAGGCTTCTTGTTAAAAAATTCAATGGTGATTTGGTGCCTTTTGACCGCCAGCGGTTATTGGGTTCTTTAAAACGATCCGGAGCATCTGACCGAACAGCCGATATTATTACTCAGGCTATAGAGCTGGAATCTTATGACGGTATTTCCACGAAGGAAATTTATAAAAAGGCTTCAGAGTTGCTGGGCAAACAGGAACGGGGAACCGGAATTAAATATCGCCTGAAGCAGGCGATCATGGAGCTTGGGCCATCGGGCTACCCATTTGAAAAGTTTGTAGGGGAGCTTTTTAAGAGCAGAGGGTTTGAAGTGGAAACAGGAGTGATGATGCAAGGCTGGTCGGTAATGCATGAGGTGGATGTGGTAGCCAAAAACCCGGATAAATATTATATCATAGAATGTAAGTTTCATAACGATTCCGCTGCTAAATCGGATGTTAAGGTTTCTATGTACTTTCAATCTCGGCTATACGACTTGAAGAAGGTGCTTAGAAATGGAGATGGTAAAGACAAAAAAGACATGGCAGGATGGGTTGTTACTAATACAAGGTTTACCAAGGATGCCATAAAATTTGGGAACGACTATGGATTGGTAATGCTTAGTTGGGATTACCCTGAATCGGGTGGCTTGCGAGAGTGGATAGAACTGGAGGGTTTACATCCTATTACAAGTCTTTCCAGCTTAACCAAAAAAGAAAAAAAATTACTTCTATCTGAAGGCATTGTTCTTTGCAGGCATTTGTATGAACAGCCGGAGATTATGGATAAACTACCCATCAAACTTCGCAATAGGCGAGGAGCGCTAATAGAACTAAAAGCCTTATTCAAAGGGTGATCAATCCTTTTTGGCAATTTTCTCAAAAAAGTTCAAAATAGATTCGAGCTGCCTTTCTTTAGGCAAAACTTGCTTTACATCTTCTGAAATAGGCCATAAAATCGCCCAATATGATCAGTTTGTGGTGATTTTAATTTGATTGTTGCAACATTTGCAATAAACCGGCTAATCAAATTCCATATTTTGTAAAATTTTCAATAAAAGGGTTAAATAATAATCAATATTGTAAATATTCGTAATGATTATAATAAATGTGGTTAATAATTTGCCCATAATATTTAAAATAACATACTTTGAATCTTTAAATAGGGTAAAAATATACCTTAAGTATTTAAAATAGAATAATTAAATATTATGAGGGTGTTTTGGTTGCTTAAATAAAATAAATACAAAACTATAAATACCTATGGGCCTTTGAACGGGCCCAATATACACTCAAACCTAACTTTAACTTAAATGAATGTACTATGACAAAAATGCTTTCTAATGTAGTTGAATCTGTTGTATTAGTGGTTCAGGAACCTGCGGCTGTGGCTGATGCAGTGGCCACAGGCACACAGGCGCTATTTACAGCAAACAACATTTGGATGATGTTGGCTACTGCCCTGGTGTTTATTATGCACCTAGGTTTTGCCGGGGTAGAGGCTGGTTTTGGCCAGTCTAAAAACACGGTGAACATTTTGTTCAAAAATACCATAACACCCATTATTGGTATTTTGACCTATCTTATAGTAGGTTTTAACTTAATGTATCCTGGCGATTTCAATTTTATTGATGGTGTTTTTGGATTTGCCGGTTTCGGAATTGGTTTCGATCCAGCTGTTAGTGGAGCTTCAATTGATTACGCAAGTGGTGGCTATACCTATTGGACAGATTTTCTGTTCCAGGCTATGTTTGCTGCTACTGCAGCAACCATTGTATCGGGAGCAGTGGCTGAACGCATAAATGTTTCAGGTTACATGATCTTTACCTTAATTTATGTAGGCCTTGTTTATCCGTTCCTGGGAAGCTGGAAATGGGGTGGCGGATGGCTGGATGGAATGCATTTCTATGATTTTGCCGGCTCAACGCTTGTACACTCCGTAGGAGGGTGGGGCGCCTTGGCAGGAATAATGGTGATTGGCCCTAGAATTGGAAAATATGTGAATGGCAAGGTTGTAGACAAGCCCGGTTCCTCTGTTCCCTTAGCTGTAATAGGCGTATTTCTACTATGGCTGGGATGGTTCGGATTCAATGGAGGATCTGTTCTTTCTGCTGACCCTGATGCAGTATCTTATGTGTTGGTAACTACCAGCCTGGCAGCATGCACAGGAGGATTATTTGCCTTCTTTACCGGAAGGTTTGTATTCAAAAGACTTGATTTCGGTATGATGCTTAACGGTATCCTGGCTGGTTTGGTAGGAATTACAGCCGGAGCTGATGTAGTGTCCATCAATGCATCCCTATTTATTGGAGCAGTTGCAGGTATTATAGTAGTGTTTGCAGCAATTACACTCGATAAATTTCACCTGGACGATGTTGTTGGAGCAGTGTCGGTTCACCTGGTATGTGGTATTTGGGGTACGCTTGCAGTTGGAATTTTCTCTGTAAATCCCGATCACACTTTTGTAACACAATTAATTGGGGTACTGGCTTATGGAGCCGTATCGTTCCCTGTTGCTTTCTTGATATTCTTTGTGCTGAAGAAAACCATTGGAATAAGAGTTTCTGAGGAACATGAACTTAGAGGTCTGGACAGCACTGAACACGGAATTAGAGGCTATACCATTATCTACGATGAATAGTGTTTAAATAAAAATGCCTGCTTCTCATGTCTGCAAACATGAAGAAGCAGGACTTTAAATCACAAATCTGAAAATCAAATTTATGAACCTAACCCAAAATTAATCATGAAGACTTTATTATCAATTGTTATGCTAACAATTTTAGGAATGCCCTTTGTAAGTTTCGCCCAGGATGAGGTGGAAGAAGATTCAAAACTTGAAATAAGTGGATCTGTTGATACATACTACACGTATGATTTCTCCGAACAAAATAACATACCAACTTCTTTTGCTGATGACAGAAATTCGATTTCAATTGGAATGCTTGATGTAGCTTTATCCAAGTCATTCAATAAAGCAAGTTTCGTAGGTGAGTTTTCATTCGGCCCCAGGAGCTTTAAGTCAATTCCAACTTTTGATCCGGACGGTGATGGA
>JAGQYJ010000036.1:19277-22422 GCA_020436145.1 Cyclobacteriaceae bacterium
AGCAAGTTTCGTAGGTGAGTTTTCATTCGGCCCCAGGAGCTTTAAGTCAATTCCAACTTTTGATCCGGACGGTGATGGGACGGGGCCAAATGTTGGTATTCAAAACCTTTACATTTCGTATGCATTCACTGATAAGTTTTCATTAACAGCAGGCTATATGGGAACATTTGTTGGGTATGAATTAATCTCCCCAGCAGGTAATTTTAACTACTCAACTTCATATTTGTTTACCAGTGGTCCATTCCAAAATGCAGGGATTAAAGCTGATTATGCATTTTCTGATAAGTTCGCAGTAATGGTAGGCCTGTTTGATGACTGGAATGTTTACACCGATGCTGATGGGGTAAGCGATATCGGAGCACAGGTATATTTTGCTCCTATGGATGGATGGGACCTCTACGTGAATTTTGTTAAAGGGTCTGCTACAGGTACAATCATTGATATAACTACCGGATACCAAATCACAGATACATTTTTTCTGGGCTTAAATGCAGCAGATTTCACATATGATACCAGCGATGACGGAGGATATTCAGGAGTTGCACTTTATCCGCAATACGCATTTTCAGAAGCGTTTTCGCTTGGAGTAAGAGGTGAGTACTTTGCAATTAAGGAGGTTAAGGATGAGTTTGGTACAGTATCTTATGATGGAGGCAGTGTTTTTGCTACTACAGTTTCGGCAAATCTAAAAGTAGGTGGATTTACGTTCATTCCGGAGGTTCGCCTTGATTCTTCTGATGATTTAGGGTTTCTCGACAAAGACGGTGTAGCAGCAAGCAGTGCTTCTCAAATAACTCTTGCAGCTGTCTATGCTTTCTAAGGATAAGAAAAAATAAATAAGGTGAATTTTAACTACAACGAATAGGAAAATGGCTAAATCAAAATTAGAGTACATATGGCTGGACGGATACAAGCCGACTCAAAGTTTAAGAAGTAAGACAAAAATCGTAAAAGATTTTGATGGCACACTGGATGGCTGTCCTATGTGGTCGTTTGACGGGAGCTCTACTGAGCAGGCAGAAGGAAATTCGTCTGACTGCTTGCTGAAACCGGTTGCTGTTTTCCCTGACCCCGATCGTGCGAATGCATATCTGGTAATGACAGAAGTATTGAACGCGGACGGAACTCCACATGAAAGCAATGGGCGTGCTTCCATTGATGATGATGACGATGATTTTTGGTTCGGGTTTGAGCAGGAGTACTTTCTTGTTGATACAACAACAGGAAAGCCTCTGGGTTTCCCTGAAAATGGGTTTCCTGCTCCGCAGGGACCTTACTACTGCTCTGTAGGTGCCAAAAACGCATTTGGAAGAAGTATTATTGAAGAACACCTGGATATTTGCCTTGAGGCAGGAGTTAATGTAGAAGGTATTAATGCAGAGGTGGCCTCTGGCCAGTGGGAGTTTCAGGTATTTTCAAAAGGAGCAAAGTCTGCCGGGGACCATGTTTGGATTGGTCGTTACTTACTTGAAAGAACAGCAGAAAAATACGGAGTAGCTGTTGAATGGAGGCCTAAGCCAATAAAGGGAGATTGGAATGGTTCCGGAATGCATGCTAATTTCTCAGACTCAATATTGAGAACCTGCGGATCTAAAGAGGTTTTTGAAGCGGTGTGTGAGGCTTTTGCCCCTGTGGTAAAGGAGCATATTGAAGTGTACGGAGCCGAAAATGACCAGCGGCTTACGGGTGCACATGAAACGCAGTCAATCGATAAATTTAGTTATGGAGTGTCTGACAGGGGTGCTTCCATCAGGATTCCCATTGCTACTGTTGAGAATGGATGGAAGGGTTGGTTAGAGGACAGAAGACCTGCTTCCAATGGTGATCCTTATAAAATTGCAGCCAGGATAGTAAAAACCGTAAAATCCGCTGTATTAGATAAGGTTCTTGTTTAGGCATTTTTTCCCTTATTTTGAAGAGACAGTAGTATTTGGCATCTGTCTCTTCAATTTTTTCGTCTGCTTTTTTTTACGCCTTCCTGAGCAGCACTTTCCGGTTTCATATGCACATCCATCTGAGGGAATGGAATCGTGATTCCATTTTCATTAAATTTTTTATTGATCGTCCTTCGTATGTCACTTTTTACCTTATGGATACGGAAAATGTTCTTGCTATAAAACAGTACACTAAAGTCGAGCGATGAATTTCCAAAATCCATTAACCTGGCTTCAATAAGGCTGGTATCCGTCACCTCAGGATGTTCATTGGCACTTTCTTCCAATATTTTTATCACCTTATCCACATCGCTTCCATAGGCAACCCCTACATCTATTCTAAAGCGAGCTTTCTTGGACTGGTGACTCCAGTTGATTACCTTACTGGTAGTTATGAGCGAGTTAGGAATGATAATGGAAATCTCATCGCGATTAAGGCCGGTAGAGGTACGTAGTCCAATGTTCTGAATTTTAACAATATCGCCATCTACTTCCAGTAAATCACCAACCTTAATAGAACGCTCTGAAAGCAATATAATTCCTGAGATTACATCATTGAAGGTCTGTTGAAGACCTAAACCTATACCCACCAAAAGAGCAGCAGAGCCTGCTAGTATTACGGTTATTTTAATACCAATAGTATCCAGCATAAGCACAATGGCAATTATCCACACCACATATTTTATGATTTGATAAATGGCATATGTATTACCTTCATCCAGTTTTTTCGATTTTTGCTGGCGAAACAAGGCTTTTTTTATACCCCATAAAATCACCCGTGTAACACCCACAATGAGTAATGCAACCAAAATATCATAGGTTTTGATACTATACTCACCAACACTAAGAAGTTGAAATTCCAAAAATTCCTTAAATGTGCTCATTCATTGATTACCTGACCTAAAGTAAAAATAAGAAGCATTCATTAATTTTATATGGAATACACTTAAAGAACCATGAAGTACCTGCATATTGTCATCGTATTCTTATTACTTTCAGTACATGGCTTTACCACACCAAATGTTGCAGCACAACTGGAAGGAGGCTGGCAGACGAGTTTTGTCAACGAAGATGGAAAGCAAGTGACACTTGAGGTTACGTTTATGGATGGCTGCTTTTCTATTGCTGCTTTTAGTATTGTTGCCAAAGAGTTTTATTATACCCATGGTGGACTTTACACAGTAAAAGAAAATGAGCTTTCGTTAACATGG